>JAMPFB010000100.1 GCA_023664735.1 Robinsoniella sp.
GGATAGGAGAGGTGGACGTGGGCGTAGAATGGAGTTCCCACAGAGCATGTTTTCTACGTCGCCACGCTTTCGCTCTATAAAAACGCAACAGTGCTAAGCTCGAAAATACCTCGCTAAGCGCTGGCGTTTTTATAAGGGCTCCTTAAGAAAACATGCTCTGTGGGAACTCCATTCTACGCCCACGTCCACCTCTCCTATCCCCTGCCATCTCCCACTGTGTATCGAAAAGCTCTAAGCATTGAGACATTTTATATTTGAATGTTTTATAGCAATATTTTATATTTGAAAACTTTATATATCAAGAACCCTATGTATGCAAAAAATTATAGAACCGTTTTTAAAGAATATTGAAAAAATATTGAAAGAGTATTAGAAGAATATTAGAGAAATATCAGAAACAAACATGCCCTACTTTAAAAAGTTACGGCCTGCGAAAAACAGCAACAGCGGGATGAGAGTGGATTGGCTTCCTTGTTTTGGATGGCGCTTTTCCTTAACAGCCTTTTTGGCACCTAGGGGAAAATTGCCACGGACGGCAATTTTAGTCATATCGCGCCATGGAGGGCGCTATATGACGACCCGTTCGGCATCCATAACTTTCCCAAGGCTGTTTAGGAAAAGCGCCATCCAAAACACAGAAGCCAATCCACTCTCATCCCGCTGTTGCGTCCCCTCAGCCACAACCTCCCCCAATCACCCCAAACCATCACAGCAACCTGCAATATTCCAGCCTTTTTCTATTTCACTTTATTGCAGCTTCTCAATAGGAAGGCGGAACGCATATTTAGGCTTTATATTTTTCTCAGACACAATATCCGTATTACGATATACACTTAAAAGCAATCCCACTATAGCTCCGTTTATCACTGCATTTCCTAAACCGTATGACAGGAACGGCATACTCATCTGTCCAAATATGAAAGTGCCTCCTACATTAGTTATCACATAAACCACTACTTTTACCAGAAGCACAATGACACATCCAATGCTTACCATGGAGCCCAATTGATTTTTCTGACGGATGCCTAGGCGCAGTGCCTTCCATATAAAAAACAGAACCAATCCCAATACAAGCAATGTCAGGAGCGCTCCAAAATAGGTGAACATACATGTGACAATATAGTCGTTTTGAATGGCAGGCAGAGTCGTCAGGGGCAATTCCCTTTGCCCTAATAGAGTAACCTTTCCCATTTCTGCCCTTGCTGTCAAGGTCAGGTAGCTGGCTTCGCCGCTTGTCTGAAACAAAGCCCGTATTCTCGCCACCTGATACTCAGCAAAAATCTGGAATTTATCATTGAAGAAAAGTGCGATATTTATAAGCATTGCCGGAAAACCTATTGCGGGCACCCAAATTAGCGCAAGCTTTCCTGCTTTTTTTCCAAACCATCCTCGCATGACTGCAAATGTCAATATAATCAATACGGAAAGCGTCAATTCCAATATACCGCTTAAAAACGCTCTCTGGCTTATAATTTTTATAAATATTGCTGCCAGATAAAATCCAATACATTTTAAAAATCCTGACATGCCCTTATTTCTATATCGGAAAACAATTGCTGCAAAAATCGGTACCATCAAGGTAAGCATGTAATAAGACAGACGATAGGCTCCATTTATGCCGTTTCCATACAAAAACCAACCGCTTAAAAACAGGAGACAGCAGAATAACCACCAAAGAGCAACCGGATATTTCCCTAAAAAAGTATAATCCATAATACATACAGCCGCTATCACAAAAAAGCTAATCAAAGTATTTCCTATGCTTCTATAAATAAATTCATCTCGAATGGTAGTAATGTTTTCTTCATTACTAAGACAGCCTGTTTTAAAAATAACAATCTGCATAAGCATACCAATTATGCTAAGCAGCACTACTAAGACAACTAAAGTCCACTGCATTTTCGGACGGTGGATTCTGTCGAGAGCAATGCCTGTTTCAACCGGATCTCCCATTTCCAAAATTGCCTTTGCCATAGCCTTTTCTTCTCCCATGCCCTCTTTTTTATAAGCCTGTGCCTGATCCTCAATATGGTTGCTTATTTCTTCCTCTATCATAGGGCGTGCCTTTTTGCAGCGAATCTGCTCTGACAATGTATCCAAATACTCACGCAATTCCATAGACAGCACCTCCTAATACATTGGAAACTGCTCCGGAATATTCTACCCATTCCTCCTGTTTGGCTTTAAAATACTTTTTTCCTTCTTTTGTAATGCCATAATATTTACGCACCTTTCCTGAAACCGTATCTTCATATACTGTCAGGAATCCCTTTTCTTCCAAAGAATGCAATAAGGGATATAGGGTGCCTGCCTTTAATGCAAACACGTTGTTAGATCTTTTCTGCAAAGTCTCAATCATTTCATACCCATACATGTCCTTTTCTGATAACAATTTTAGAAGCAGCATAGTAGTGCTTCCTGAAATCAAGCTTTTATCCACAGCCATTTTTCTTTCCTCCTCTTGTATTTATGGTTTTATAGTATATTGATAGCCTGCAATTATGGATTTATATGTAGATAATCTATATATCGGCTATCTATATATTAGCTGCTGCGGATTCATTTGTCAAGAAGGCTTGCGAATTTTTTTGCCAGAAGGGTAACAGTACAGCCTGCCACAAAACAGCAACAGAGGGATGAGAGTGGATTGGCTTTCTTGTTTTTGATGGCGCTTTTCCTTAACAGCCTTTTCGGTATCTAGGGGAAAATTGCCATGGACGGCAATTTTAGTCATATTGCGCCATGGAGGGCGCTATATGACGACCCGTCCGGTATCAGCAGCCTCCCAAGGCTGTTTAGGAAAAGCGCCATCAAAAACACGAAAAGCCAATCCACTCTCATCCCTCTGTTGCGTCCGTTTAGCCATCACCCTTCAAAAAAGCAACCTTTTTAAGCCGCCTCTTCCATATACTCTATATAATCCCTTTCACTTGCAAACAGCAAATAAATCCCATCTACAAATCCCATATATCCTTCTGTTACAAAAAATCCTTTCATAAAAAAACCTCCTTGCTATACATGCAGTAATCAAGCTTTTTGGCTTTGCGCCAGTCTTTAACTGTATGTATTGTAGCAAAGAGGTTGTACTATAAAACGTACTTTTAAATAAGCTCCATAAATATTTCCATGCCTGTTTTCATGTTATCTGGTGCTAAAAGAAGCAGCTTTTGTTTTAAAAAGGGATTTAGCGCCTTTTTTGCCGCTTCCCTGTCTGAAATCTGATATTGCCCTTGTGTAAGAACCAGAATCAACTTGCTTCTTGCATGAAACAGCTTCAGGTTTTCCAATAAAACTTCCAGACTTTTTATATGGTTTGTCTCTTTTTTCTCTTCTATTGTACTGGTACTTAGGGAGATATCCTGACTGTCTTCTTCAAAAAATCTTCCCGTCTGTACAAATGTCATGGGTATTGTCAAATTTGTTATGGAAAGATCCCCCTTCCATTTCACTGCATGAAACCGTACATTCCGAAATACAGGGCTATGAGCCTTTAAAGTAGTTATAATCTGACTTGCTTCCTCCTTGAACCAGTCCGGTTCTGCATCCTCATCAAAAACCATAGTCATTTCCAGATTGCCGCCCTGAAAGTTCCCCGGTGCATGAAGAATCCTGTCCACCTGATGATTCAATTGAAGCTTTTGTACCTGAGTAAGTGCCATGGTTTCCTAACTTCCTTATCTCGTTTCTTTTTCTTTTTTTAGCTTTATTTTACTAGCACCTTACGGAAGTTCTTTTTTCCACGCTTTAATACGATGCCTTCTCCTGTAAGCGCTTCTTTTGTAAAGACTGCTTTAATATCTGTTATTTTTTCTCCATCTACAGAAACACCTCCCTGCTCTACGGCACGACGGGCTTCTGACTTGGAAGGAACCAGTCCTGATTTCATCAGCATTGTCAGTATGTCAATTGTTTCCTCCGTAAAGTCAGCCTCTGCTAACTCTGCAGTAGGCATATCTGCTGCATTTCCGTTGGAAAACAATGCTCTTGCACTTTCTTTTGCCTTTATCGCTTCCTCTTCTCCATGCACCATTTTGGTAAGCTCAAAGGCAAGGATTTCTTTTGCTTCGTTTAACTGGCTTCCTTCCCAGCTATCCATTTTTTTGATTTCTTCCAAAGGAAGGAAGGTCAGCATACGAATACACTTTAATACGTCTGCATCTGCCACATTTCGCCAGTATTGGAAAAATTCAAAGGGTGATGTTTTCTTTGGGTCAAGCCATACAGCGCCTTTCTGGGTTTTGCCCATTTTCTTGCCCTCAGAGTTTAGTAAAAGGGTGATGGTCATAGCATACGCATCTTTTCCAAGCTTGCGGCGAATCAGTTCTGTTCCGCCAAGCATGTTGCTCCATTGATCGTCCCCGCCAAACTGCATATTGCAGCCATATTTTCTGTATAACTCATAAAAATCATAGCTTTGCATAATCATATAGTTAAATTCCAGAAAGCTAAGTCCCTTTTCCATTCTCTGCTTGTAACATTCTGCTGTCAACATACGGTTTACGCTAAAGTGGGAGCCAACCTCTCTTAACAGCTCCACATAGTTTAAATCCAGAAGCCAGTCCGCATTGTTTACCATCATTGCCTTTCCATCGGAAAAATCAATAAACTTGCTCATCTGTTCCTTGAAGCAGTCGCAATTATGCTGAATCTGCTCTTTTGTCATCATAGTACGCATATCACTTCTTCCTGAAGGATCTCCAATCATTGCTGTTCCGCCGCCAATCAGAGCAATAGGCTTATTTCCCGCCATCTGCATCCTTTTCATCAGGCAAAGCGCCATGAAATGTCCTACATGAAGACTGTCAGCAGTAGGGTCAAAGCCGATGTAAAAAGTAGCCTTTCCGTTATTAATCAGCTCTTTAATTTCTTCTTCGTCTGTTAACTGGGCAAGCAGCCCTCTTTCCTTTAATTCGTCAAATACCGTCATAATGTGAATTTCTCCTTTTTTCTTTAAAAATTTTTCAAGCCTTATCCACGGAATCATCTTATAGAAGCATCTTATAGAGCATCACAAGTTTATCCTTCTACAAAATAAAAACCCCGTCCTTAAATAAGGACGAGGATAAATTCTCGTGTTACCACCTTAATTCACAGTTAGCTCACACTAACTGTCTCAGCAAGTACAGCAGAAGCTCATATTCAATCCAGATGCATGCGAGTCTGGTCTATGGTTCTACAATACTCCGGTGCGATAACGGGCACTGCCGTTGCAGTCTACTTGTACCGAATCTGCTTTCCCTTATCTCCTTATGGAAAATTCATTCAATACGTTTGGTGCAAAGCTCAGAGAGGTATTCCGTATAAGCTTCCCATGCGCCTCTCATCTGCCGGCTGCTTTCTGTTTGTTTCACTTATCGTACTTATTCTCTTCACAGCATTGTTTTGTATAATAATTTAATGTTGCTGTTTCATAACTGAAATTGTTTATATTGTAGAGAGAAACTTTTTATTTGTCAAGTAAGAATTTCGGGAATCTAGAAGTTTTGGTAACAGTTCAGCCATCTATTCCTCTTTCGATTTTCTTTCGTTCGACTACACAATAATCTTCAACCATTTGAACAAACTCATCAGCTACAGCTATCTGCCGTTCTGTTTCTTCGTGGCTGGCAATATAAAAATCGTCATAATCGCTGGCATGACGTATTACTTCTGCTTCGCCAATTTTCCTGCCTATCTCTCTGGGAAAAATCTCTGTTTTCACATACTCTTTATTGAAATTAGCAACTGCATCCTTATGACGTTTATATGATTTACCTGCCAGAGCATGAACCGCATTGATTGCATGAAATATAGCATAATATGCACGATTATTTGCCCCCTTATATTCCCTTGCAGCAAACAATATTTTTGCTGACTTCAAATTTTCCTTTGCGGACTGAATCCGATATAGGCATAAATCCTTTTTGGTTCCGATATTTTCCTCATGCTGCTCCATATAAGATAACTCCTTCTTTTTGAATATTTGCATAGAACGGATAATTCGCAACCCATTTCATAAAGTGTGCTTCACTTTTAGCGATAGGCTTTATATCAAGATCATAATCCAAATTAAAATCATATGTCATATAAGACAATCTTTGTCCGTATGCCTTTAAATCCAAATCTGACATATCTAGCAAAATCATGATATCAATATCCGAGTCTTGCCTAAAATCTCCTCTGGCATATGAGCCATATAAAATAATCTGCCGCAAATGTGAACCATATATTTTTTTCAACTCAGTTATATATTGTTTCATATAATTTTGTATAGATTGTGGCATATCCATACCCCTTTCTGAATACTAAATACAATATCATCAAATAATCTTTCCATCATAGCGTCTGGAACATATATCTTTATTAAAATCTCTTGCTCCTGTCATGCCCATTATATTCCATTATCAGAACAAAAACAATTACCATCATTATATTACTCGCCATCTCCCTAACCATTAGATATCCGATGCATCCGAAGCAATTTGTCTCAATGGCATCTTTACTTATGAAAAACCGCCTTCACCCAATCAATCATTCCATAATAAACCGGAATTGTTAAAAACAATACCCAGCCCGGATGCCACATTCCTTTCATAAATCCTACATAAAGAAATATCATGACTACTAATATCGGATAGGCAAAATGGCTGGCATTTTTATGAAGGATTGCTTCCACCAGACTATGCCACAAGGGAATCAGAAAAAGAAGAAGCCAATAGGGATGCAGCTCGCCTGTAGAAATTCCCAGAAAAATATATATGCATGAAATCAGAAAATCCATAGGAAAGGTAAAAATTGCCGCCTTTCTTATATGTTCCTTATTTCTAAAAATATGTCCCGATACATCCACTTCTTCTCCGTTTACAAAAACACCATCCTTGTCCACCTTAACTGTGCCATCCTTTTTGTCTTCCACATGGATGCCCTTCCAACCTACATGAACCTTGCCATTTTTATCCTGTACATGGATGCCGTCAAAACCGATATGAACATAATCTCCTTCTTTTTCGTCGTATTCCTCATATCCGGTAGAAGCTGTGTCATCCTTTGTGTCAGTTGTTTCCTCCTCTGCCGTTTCTTCTGTTTGTACTTCTGCTTCCCATTCCTGAATTTCATCTGTTTTTAGCAGCTCATCCAAAGAAACCTTGTATAATTTGGCAAGTAAAATCAGGTTATCCGTATCTGGAGAAGCCTCCGCCCTTTCCCATTTGCTGACTGCCTGTCTGGAAATACCTAATTTTTCAGCAAGCGCCTCTTGGGAAAGGTGATTGCTTTTTCTTAAATTAACTAATCTGTTTGCTATTTCGATATTCATCCTTCTGCCTCCTGAATTTGTTGCCTTTAGTATAGAAAAAAAGCTCGGTTGCGGCTACATATTCTAGTTTTCAAGGGGGCAACTATCGGTTGCGGCGCTGGAATTATCTATGTTTTCATGAGATTCCTATGAAACTGCAAACAACAAAATCAGCTTTATAATAATTTCCCATGTGCCCGGATATCTACTTAAAATAGCTGCCCTTAATTCTTCCTTTGTAATTGCATCTGAATTTAAAAAGGTAACAGCTCCCTGTACGGTATCTCCTATAGCAATTGGTGCATTTGCAGAACCGCCTGCAGCCACTCTGGATGCAATTGCCATACCTCCCACGGAATAGACTCCTACAGAAAGTCCGCCAAAGGTTACTACTCCTACTGCAATTCCTCCAAATGCCAAAGCTCCTACTGCAACTCCTCCCATGGCTACGATACCTACGGATAACTGACCTAAAGCAAGAAGCCCTACTGTACATAAACCTATGCTAAGCAAACCAAGGGATGCCAGCCCTACCGTAAAAAGCCCTTTTGCCGCCATGCCCACAGCAACAATTCCCGTTGCTGTGTTTCCAATTGCAATAATCCCCTTTGCCTTATACCTTCCAACTCCAATATTTACATGAACAAGGGGACGCCCTTTTATTTTCTTTTCACTGATATATTCATAATGTGGTTTTTTAGTTTTTTGTTCTACAGTCTGATACGTTTCTCTTCCATGTTCATCCATTTTCGGTTCATAATAGCTATCTGCCCCTATCAGCTCATCCACTGTAATTTGAAACAAGCGGCTGATTTCTATAAGCTTGTTCATTTCCGGTGTAGTCTGTCCAAGCTCCCACTTAGACACAGTCTGCCTTGACACATTAATCCGATTTCCAAGCTCCTCCTGAGACCATCCCTTTTCTTTCCTGAGTTCCATTAGTTTATTGTGAAATTCCATTTCTGCTTCTCCTTTCCTTTTGAATCTAATGTACTAACAGTACCTTAGCTTTTCTTCCGAAATTTTTCTACCAAGAAGCTCTTGAAATCTGTCAACCAGACTTAACATTCCTTATTTTTCCTGCGTAACAGTTCAGCCCACAGGCGCAGAGCGGGTTTTAAACAAAATGCTATAGCTTTCCCATATATAAATATAAGGCTTACCGATACACAGTGGGAGCTGGCAGGGCATAGGATAGTCTTCCGGGCCTTG
>JAMPFB010000101.1 GCA_023664735.1 Robinsoniella sp.
GAGAAAGGAGTAAAAGCCATGTGTAAGATTATGGAGGATATGAGGAATGAGGCAGAATTAAATAAAGCAAAAAAAATGGCTATCCGTATGATTAAAGCCGGAAAAATGCCATTGGAGGATATAGCTGATTATACAGAATTATCTCTTGACATGATTAAAGAGTTAGAAAGTCAGATAATGCAGTTGGCGTAATCAATCATATCAATCAAAATTAAATACAGGAAAAGCATGAACGACAAAATTATCCGTCTGATAGAAAATGATATGCAGGACATGAAAAAAACTGAATATGTGTATTGCGGGAGTGCTTGGATTTTAAGAGAATGGAATTAGAGTGTACTAAATATAATTCAAAAGTAAAGAGAGGCACTAAATAAGCCTCCCTTTACAAGTATTAGAATTATTTTTGAAAGCATTCCAATCAGTTCACAATGCCTGTTTGTTTTGTATTATTATGTTTTATGTGATTTTGTTTCCCTTAAAAAGTGTCAAATCACAATCGGAATTTACGAATACATTTTTTCAATAAATTGCATTGCCTGCCCTAAGCTATAAAAGGTTATATATTTTGTTCCATATTTAGATAATAATTCAATTAACTTTTTTCGCTCTGCATTAAATTCAAATACCCACTTAATATTGCAATAAAGAAATTTAAAGGTTGGTTTGGAATTATATTTTTCCTTTCCCATTCTTTGTCTTATCCAACGTCTAAACACCCGAAACAGCCTAGTGGATGTATTGATATCAAGTAAAATAATATAATCACTATATGCAAAACTTTCTTGCAGACATTTTCTGGGTGAACCTTCTACAATCCAATTTTCACCCTCTATAATTTCTTTAAAAATTCTATCTCTCTCATTAGAGCTTCTTTTCTTATCCCCATTAGGAGTACGCTCCCATACAATATTATCTTTTTCATAAAATGGAATTAGATATTTTTCAGATATTTCTCTTGCTAAGGTAGATTTGCCACTGGCAACCGAACCAATTATATCTAATTTCAATATATTACCTCCTGTTCAACGAATTTATTGAATTGTTAAATATTTGTTATCCTACCACATACACCCCTATAGGGCAAGGCAAAATATTAAAAATATAAATAAAAAGGTAACCGTTCAGCCCTTTCTAGTAAAGTCGGATAAACGGACGTGGGAGAGGGCAGAGCATAGGATAATCTTCCAGACACGCTCTCGCTCTGCAAAGACGCAACGGTACTAATGCACCAAAATACGGCATTAGTGCCGGCGACTTTGCAAAGGTCCGGAATACTATCCTATGCTCTGCCCTCTCCCACTGTGTATCGGTAAGCTCTATGTATGGAAACTCATATATATGTTTGTTTATTAAATCCTATGTATAGCCATATACATGAGAAAGCGCTATATATAACTCTTACTCCTATCCATGCCTATATATAAACGCAGAACCAATCTATTTTGAAATAATATTAGAGGCACTCTAAAAACAAGCAAACTCTTTTCTAGTACAGTCTGCGACAAAACAGCAACAGAGGGAGGAGAGTGGATTGGCTTTTCGTGTTTTTGGTGGCGCTTTTCCTTAACAGCCTTTTCGGAGCCTAGGGGAAAATTGCCATCAAAAACACGAAAAGCCAATCCACTCTCCTCCCTCTGTTGCGTCCGGCTTAGCCGTTACCTTCAAAAAAATTCCTCTGTTGCGTCCACTTAGCCACTACCTTCAAAAAAACAGGCTGAACTGTTACATAAAAAGGATATTACAGGCTTACGCACCTAATAGTTGCCAAACTGGAACCTATAAGTAGATTGTTTACAGGGCAATGATACAGTATAATTATTCATTAGGGGGGAATACAAATGGGATTTAAGGAAAAATTGCAACTATTAAGAACAAATATGAAATTATCCCAAGAAGAATTGGCGAATAAATTAGCTATATCAAGGCAGTCCATAACAAAATGGGAAAATGGACAATCATTTCCCGATATTCAAAACTTGATACAGCTTAGTGAGATATTCAAAGTTTCCATTGATAGGCTTGTAAAAGAAAATGACACCTGCATGGTAAATCTTTTTAGTAATGAAAATTATCCAAAACAGGATATTCATACCTTTTTAGTCAAGGCGAAAAATAATACATATGCTGCAGGGAAGAATGAAATTTTACCGTCAAAGCCTAATTCGCACGATTTTCAATATGAAGAAGGTGATTATATATATCAGTGCCAGATACAAGGTGATTTTGATGATTTTATTGGAGAGGAAAAAATATATTGCAAACAGGAAAAAACATATATTTGTACTTTTCATGGAGGGATAATTTTATGAATATCATAGAAAAGGAAATTACCGTAAAGGATTTGCTAACAAAATCTAACCTGCCCGCAAGTGACTATGTAATCAATCCTTATGTGGGTTGTCCTCATGCCTGTAAATATTGTTATGCCTGTTTTATGAAACGCTTTACAAACCATAGGGAAGAATGGGGAAATTTTATTGATATTAAGTTATGCGATAAGCCAATAAGCAGAAAAAAGCTGCAGGGTAAATCAGTTTTTCTTTCATCAGTAACAGATTGCTATAATCAATATGAGGAAAAATACAAAATTACCCGAAAGATATTGGAGCAATTAACAGAGATAGATTGTGAACTTACTATTTCAACCAAGTCACCACTGATTTTAAGGGATATGGATTTATTGAAAAAATGTAAAAATTTAAAAGTATCTGTATCAATAAATACCTTGGACGAGAAATTTAAGTCAGATATGGATAATGCCAGCAGCATAGCAAAACGACTTGAAGTATTGCAAACATTACATACGAATGAAATTTATTCCGTTTTGTTCATGTCGCCCATATTTCCACAAATAACGGACTTCAAGACAATAGTTAATAACAGTAAAGACTATGTAGATGAGTACTGGTTTGAAAATTTGAATTTGAGAGGAAGTTATAAACAAACCATACTTAGCTATATAAATAATCATTATCCTCAATTTATGAATTTATACAACGACATATACAAAAATGGCAACATGAAATATTGGAATGAATTAGCCATTGAAATTGAAAGATATTGTAATGAACATTCGATAAGACATATCAATTACTTTTACCATAAAGATTTAGTCCAAGCTAAATTAAACGGTAAATAAAATGGTTAAAGCATAATAAAAACAAATTGAGGCAGGTATCAACATGAAAAAATAATGATACTAACATTCCCTAATGATGAGGAAGATATTTATAACGAAATATTGGAAAGCCATATTAGAATGCTATATTCAACTGCATTAACACAATTCAAAAATACACTCTCTTTCTTTCCCAAAAGGTACAGCCTGCCATAAAACAGCAACAGCGGGATGAGAGTGGAGTTGCTTCATTGTTTTTGATGGCGCTTTTCCTTAACAGCCTTTTCAATACACAGGGGAAAATTGCCATGGACGGTAATTTTAGTCATATTGCGCCATGGAGGGCGCTATATGACGACCCGTTCGGTATCACAACTTTCCAAGGCTGTTTAGGAAAAGCGCCATCAAAAACACCGAAGCAACTCCACTCTCATCCCGCTGTTGCGTCCCTTCCGCCATTACCCCCCAAGGCGCTATACTCTCTTCCCCAATTACTCAAAAATACCTTTTTGCCACTTTCCTCGCCCTATATCTTGAAACATTAAACCCCCTAATCCCCATACCTTCCGTATCATATTTCAATCTATTCCCATAATTCTTCAATTTATCATCATGTACTATCCAGCCTCCTGTCTGGTTAAAAAGCCCGGCTTCTTCCATGGCAGGCACCGCATCGAAGCTTAAGTGGTAAAACAGATAACCCTCATCCAGATATCCATCTTCATCCGAATCAGAAACCATATCCCCAGATATCTGTCCATAGGCTCCCATTGCTTTGGCAAGATTGTATTTCGCAATGAAATAATCCGGCTTTGCCAGACTGAATATCAGATAGCAAATGGTAACTACTACCATACAATAGCGGAACAGTGGAAAGCTTTCCCTATAAATAGAAACCAGAATGCCGGTAAGCAGCAGGGCAAGCACCGTCAGGGTCCACAGCACCAGTACACGCAGAAAAGTCAAATAGTAGGCAGCGATATATAAAACCATCCGCATGGCGCTGGAAGCAATCATAATATAGGTACATGCGGAAAAAATGGTCAGGATAATTTTCAAAAGCACATTTTCCCGAAACCGCTCTGCACAAATCAGCACTATTCCCAAATTGATAAGGCATACGAAAAGAAGCTGGAAAAATCCTTCTCTTGCATAGCCTGCATAAGTGTAACCAGAGGGCAGCTCCATATTTCCTACAAATAAATACAAAATCTGTATGATGCTGAAAATGAGATAAATAACAGTCAGCAGGGAAGTAAAGGTAATGGCAATCAAGGGTTCTAGCGTTCTCTTATCGCTGCAGCTTTCCTGAAGCTGTTTTTTGGAAAGCCATACAAGCAGACCATAAGAGCTGAAAATGCCAAGCAGAACCGTAATTACCATTCCTATCAGGTTCGTAGGCAAGACCACATCCTGAAATAAATTCTGAAAAATGGAACGGAAAACTGCATCTGCACTTGCAAGAAGGGCGCATACCACCATAAGCAGAGGAATTGCAATTAAAATTCCAAACCAAATATATTTTCCCTTGCTGTCTTTTCCCGAAGCATTTTCCTTTTCCATTCTATAATAGGAAGCCCCTTTCGGCAGGTAATGAAAACAGCCAATAGCACCGAAAAAAGCAGAAATCATAGAGGCAGCCTGCTGTCCAAAATGCCATTCCCTGTCTTCGTAAAAGTGATGAATTAAAAAGCCTAATAGTAACAATAGGATTCCTACATAATTGAAAAATATCAGCACAGTGCTGGATGTAAGAAAATTAGAAATACCCAGCAGGCAGGAAGCCCCTATATAAAACCATGCATCCTTTTTTATGGAAATTCCTAATTTTTTCATGCAACTGATAAAGTATGCAAACGTTCCAGCCGTAAAAACTGGCATGGTGATACCCGATGTATTTTTGTACAGGCAGAAGCAGCAAAAGATGCCATATAAAATACTGATTCCGCCAAAAAATTCAAAATGAACCAGAATTTCTTTTACCGTATTGTTTTCACCTGCCAGTAATCTTTCCTGTTCCTCTTTCTTATTAACTGCTTCCATCTGCGGTATAGGTATGTTAGGATAATTATTTTCATTCATAATACATTCCTCTCTAAAATTCTCTTCCACTATTCAACCATTCTGAAATATCTGCACCGTAAAACTTATTGCTCCTTCCGGATTTCCTCATCCGGCACATATTGAAGAATATCTCCCGGCTGACAGTCTAGTGCCTTGCAAATGGAATCCAAAGTCGTAAGTCTTACTGCTTTTGCCTTGTTATTTTTTAAAATAGACAGATTTGCCAGTGTAATATCAATTTCCCCGGCCAGCTCTGTAAGCCCTACCTTACGCTTTGCCATAACTACATCCAAATTTATTATAATTGCCATTTTCCGTCCTCCTATATGGTTAAGTCATTTTCAAGTTTATAGGTAACGGCTTTATCAAAGACCTCTGACAATACTTTGCTAAACAGCCCTGCTATCAGGAAAACAAGAATTACAACCAACACGCCCGGCGTAACATAGAGAAACAGGCGAATTGCGGTAATGACTGCAATACAGAAGCTATACGTCCCCATTTTCCGCAGGCTTGCAACATTTTCCTTTACAAAGCAGTCATTGTTCAATACTGTCCGAAACATTCTCCGCAGCTCTCCGATAATGAGTATGGCAAATATTCCTGACAAAAAAAATAAAATGACAAGCTGCACATAATATTCCCGGAAATAAGAATTGATCTGTGCATACAGCTTAAAGGTAAAGGGCAGGGAAATACATACTGGTATCCCTAAAAAATACATGGCATCCAAAAGTAACTTTGTAAGCTTTGTTATTTTACTGTTCATGAAAGGTTCCTTTCTTTACTTCTATTTGGAGTTTTGGCCGAAACTCCCCACATGTGTATATGAAATCGGCATATGATTCCTTTTTCATTTATCACAATATACCACCATACAAATCGAAAGTCAATATAAATTTATCGTAAATCAATAAAATTTTATTCTTTTTCGATTTTATTCCTCCCAAAACAGCTCATCCAGTGTTTTTCCCAAGATTTTACAAATTGTCTTGCATAAATTGATGGTTGGATTGTAATCGCCCTTTTCAATGGCACTGATAGTCTGTCTGGAAACACCTGCCTTTTCTGCCAGTTCCTGCTGAGACAAGTCCAAAGCTACACGAGCAGATTTCAGCTTTAAATTTTTCACTCCTGCTCATCCTTTCTGTCTTTACAAATTCTTTTTAGGAACATGGTTAAAAAAACAATTATAAATAATGCTCCACAAAAGAGATTCAAACTGTGATATGTCAGTTTCCCATTTTGTATTGCCTTGCCACAGGCAACAGAGTAGCCGCCGCTAATGAAATTCATAACTGCAATTACCGCAAACAGAATCATTACCCACCTTTTGTCTTCATTCAGGGCAAAATAGCTTTCATTCCAGATACAATATACAAGCCAGACGCCAATTCCCAGAAAGCTATTAATGATAACAAGCATCTCAAATTCCGCAAACAAGGGAAGCTCTGCTATTTCCATACAGACAAATAGCAGATTGCAAATCAACATAGTAAAAAAACCATATTTAAATCCCCTTCCTCTTGTAAGCTCCTGACGCTCATCAAACCTGCATTTTTTGCTTTTATCTGTCTTGGTTGCATTCAGCAGAAATATTACAAGCAATATACCAATCACAATGCTAACTATAAAGCCGCAGCTTACTCCAATATCCATTACATTCATGTTATCTCCTTCTCCCACTTGCTATTTATTGGCAAAAAAATCAATTATTGCAGGCACGTAGTTCATCAAAAATAATAGAATACATGGGATGTAATAAAATATCATGCCCTTGCTGGAAAGTGCGCTGCCTGCCATTTCTTTTTTGCTCATTCCTGAAGGATCGGCATTCAGGCAGAATTTTTTTCTGTTTACGATAAAAAGAATAATACCTGCAATGCAGCAAAGCATCAGAATTCCCATCCAGCCTAAATAGATAAACATGACGCCCATTCCTTCCTGAGTCAGTCCAGACATGTCCTCTCCAGCCTCTGATAGCGCCTGAAGACAAGATTGTGATAAATATACGGTAATAACCGATGAGGACAGGTTTATAATCATATGAAACAATATGGTGTACCATATTTTCCCGGTTCTAATATAAATAAAAGCCCAGAACAGCCCAAGACCCGTTGCAAAGAAAAACTGTGAAAAGTTTCCATGGAACAAGCCAAACATAAGACCTGACATAAGAATTGCTATAAATTCTCCATGTTTGACAATCCGGTCAATCAGTACCTTTCTAAAGATCAGCTCTTCAAATATAGGAGCTAAGATTCCCACAGTAAGAATCCGGATAAATGCATCTGATGACAGCATCAGGTTTCCAAGCTGGCTTGCATCATCCGTATTTACACCAAAAGGAATAGTAAGCGCAAAGTGGAAAATGCTCCCTACAATCATGCCCGCCCCGCATATGCCGGCTCCAATCAGCACACATATAACCAATTTTCCAAATCCCATATTGTGGCTTTCAAGCTTCGTGGCAGGTATCTTCTTAGTCAATAGAAAAATGAAAGGAAAACCAATTATATCTACTGAAAAAATAATAAGCAGAAATTGGAACAAAGATATATTCTCCGTTACCCACTGTGGCGCCACAGCCGACAAAATTCCTGAGGCAAGCAGCTGTATTCCGATGACTACGACTGCAAAACCCCCATACCGCCATCCCATTTTGCCTGCAGTTTCTTTTAAATGCTTTTTTGCTTCTAAAGCAATTGTTTCATTTGCTATCGCATTTGAAATATTTGTTTCCATACTGTTTCCTTCTTTCTTTTATTATCAAAATTTGTTCTTGATATCAAAATATCAGCTCGATAGCATTTTGTCAAGTATATTTTACATTTTGCTATTATATAAGGTGACAGTTCGGCCTATTTTTTTGAAGGTAGTGGCTAAGTGGACGCAACAGAAGAATTTTTTTGAAGGTAACAGCTAAGCCGGACGCAACAGAAGAATTTTTTTGAAGGTAACAGCTAAGCTGGACGCAACAGAGGGAGGAGAGTGGATTGGCTTCTGTGTTTTTGATGGCGCTTTTCCTAAACAGCCTTAGAAAGTTATTGATACCGAACGGGTCGTCATATAGCGCCCTCCATGGCGCAATATGACTAAAATTGCCGTCCATGGCAATTTTACCCTAGGTATCGAAAAGGCTGTTAAGGAAAAGCGCCATCAAAAACAAGGAAGCCAATCCACTCTC
>JAMPFB010000102.1 GCA_023664735.1 Robinsoniella sp.
AAGCGCCATCAAAAACAAGGAAGCCAATCCACTCTCATCCCTCTGTTGCTGTTTTTTGGCAGGCTGTACTAAAAAAGCCTAATCTGTTACTAAAACTACAAAAAATTCCAGAAAGGCATTGACATTTATAAAATATAATATTATTATAATGCCTTGTAAAAAATAAATTGGTTAGGAGGAACATAGATGAAAAAATTATCAAAATTATGTATTATAATGGCAGCTTTTTGTATCTGCCTTTTAGGAAATGGAATTACTTCTAAAGCTTCTGTTGCACCACAAGAAGCAGATTATACAGCGGAAGGATTGAAATTTTATATTCATTCCGGACAGCAGACAGTAGCGGTACAAATTCAGAATAAAAATGCAGATGTAAAAATTCCAGAAACAGTACAAATTCAAGGAAAATCCTATAAGGTTACAGAAATTAAAAGCACTGCCATTAGGCATGATACTGTTGTTATGGGGAAAAAGGCAAAGGTAGCAAGGGATGACAAGGAATATTTTAAGAATACAAAAGCTAAGACAATTGCCATTCCGAAAACGGTAACGGAAATTGAGACAGGAGCATTCAGCTATTATACAAAATTAAAAAAGATTGTAATAGACAAAGAAAATCCTAAATATATGTCTACTTCAAAGGGTATATTTTCCAAGGATGGTAAAGTATTGATTTTAGCATTTAATGGGACTGGAACATACAAGGTAAGAAATGGAGTGGAAAAAATTGGTGCTAGAGCATTTGTAGGAACAAAATATACTAAGGTGTCTTTGCCGGAATCTTGTTATGAAATTGGTACCAGAGCCTTTTTTAAATGTAAGAAATTAAAGCAGGTTAAGGGTGGAAGCCTCTGTATATGTGGAAAATATGCATTTTTTGGCACGAAGGTCAAAGGTGTGGATAAATATGGAACAATGCGTTTTAAAATTTAAATAAGGAGTTGAAATGCCAAAGGAAAAGCGGAAAAGAAGCTTTTCCTTTGGCATTTTTTGATGGTGTGCTTTGTTGCGCACAGTTTAAATAATTCTTATATAAAATTTCTTTGAGTGGTAACATTCCTTCTCTAAATCCGAATCAAATCTCAATATT
This sequence comes from Robinsoniella sp., assembly GCA_023664735.1. GTDB lineage: Bacteria > Bacillota > Clostridia > Lachnospirales > Lachnospiraceae > RGIG3040. The sequence continues at coordinate 1,091 of JAMPFB010000102.1, forward strand.
TTCAATGGCAAAACAAAGTGATTGTATAATAAATTCATTTCGGCTGATATTGCTTTTGGATGCTAATTGATCTACTTTTTCTAAAAGATTTTTTTCTATACATTTACTGGTTATGATATTAGCGCCTTGTGGTTTCTAACGGCACTTTTTTTGGGAGAAATTGCTTTTTTTCTAATGGTTCGGAAATTAACTGTGCCCATAATGGGAATCTGCATTATTTTTCTGGCTGCTCTAGTATGTGGTTTTAAGAATAAGATGCTCGTAGTGGAAGGCAGCATTTGGATGAGCTCTATGCAAATGTTAATATTAAATTATATTTTAGTGGCATTTATGAGGGGAATTATAGCATTATTGTTTATTAGTATTGGATACTATTCGGCAATTTTGCTGAAAAAAATTTGTGTGTCGGTTAAGTGGATGCTTGTGGTGCTCTTTTTCATAAGTGGAACTATTCTTTCATGGCATATTCCTACAGTTGATGTAAGATATCTCCAAATGAGCAAACCCATTCTTTGGATTTTAGCCGCCGTACAATTATCAATTGGAATACTTTTATTTTTCCAATTAACAGAAAAGATACCATTTGGCATTTTAGAATTTTCTGGGAAAAATTCATTGGTTATTATGTGTACGCATCTTGAATTTACTATTCCCCAAATTTGTATAAGAATAGCGGAATTTTTTGTTGCTATTTCGGTTCATGGAAAAAATTATGTTTTTTGGATGGTGATTTGTATAGCAATGATGACAATAGAGTCAATCTGCATTTTTATAGTCAATAAGCTATCGGAAGTATTGACTAAGCACATAAATCAAATTGGCTTAAATAAAGGGAAGTAGAAATGCCAAGGAGAAAGTAAGTAAAGGCTTTTTCCTTGGTATTTTTATTAGGGCTCACCCTTCTTTTGACAATTTTTTCAAGTAAAAGCAGATATACTGTATACACATCATATCTGAAAAAGCCTGCCACATGACTGCGGGCACAGAAGAAAGAAGGAGAGACCAATGAAAATCCATGATAAACAGGATGTATGCCATTTTGTCCTGCCGGAATATGGAAAACGAAAGCTGTTATCCTATGCGGAGTCTTTAGAGGATTTGGCAGAAAGCTATTCCTTTATCGGAAATGAGGATTCAAAGGAATCAAGGCAGGAAGCTATTATGCACCAGAAGCTTACGGAAAATAAGTCTGTAGTTGCAAAGCAGCTAAAGGAGATTTCAAGGCTTTTGGGAGAACTGGCAGGAGAAGCTTATTTTACTACATATCATATGGAAAAGCATAAAAAACAGATTTATAAAATTTTGGGCGAAAACGGTTTGGATGTGCAGGACATTTATGTGGTGGAAAATAAAAATGGCTATATGGAAATAGGACTTACATTAAGAGCCATGTATCATGATACTTATATGGCAGCCCAGATTGGAGAATTTTTATCCAAGCTCTGCCATAACAAAATGGAGTTGGAAAAGGACTGCGTACTTTATGTAGGGGATGAACCTGTAACTCTTGTATTTAAAGAAGAGGTACGTTATTCTGTGCTGTCCGGGGTTGCAAAGGCAACAAAGGAGGGAGAGGTCTTTTCGGGAGATAATCATACATTAAAAGAATATCATTATGGAAATTTCGTAGGAGCTATATCAGACGGCATGGGCTCCGGTGCAGATGCATGTAGAGACAGCCAGCAGTTAATTGAGCTTTTGGAAAAGCTGCTAGAAGCAGGCTTTTCACTAGAATCAACGGCGGAAATGCTAAATGACCTGCTTTTAATTCAGACAGAAGGCACCAGAACGGCTACCTTGGATGTATGCGAAATCAATTTATATTCCGGCTACAGCACCTTTATAAAAGCAGGGGCAGCCGCATCCTATGTAAAACGGGGAAAATATGTCAAGCGCATTTTGGAAAATACCCTGCCCCTTGGATTATTTTCCGATGCCAGACAGTCCAGACAAACCTTTGATTTAAAGGAAGGCGATTATGTCATATTGCTTTCCGATGGAGTACAGGATTGCTTTCTGGATGAAGAAAACAAAGAATATTTGGAAGACCGGATTGGCATGATGCATTATGAAAATCCAAAGGAAATGGCAAACAGGATTTTGGGGCTTGCCATGAAAAAAAGTAAGGGGAGGATATTGGATGATATGACGGTGGTTGTAATGGGGGTTTTAGAGAAGAGGTAGGAAAGCAGCAGTTCAGCCCACAGGCGCAGAGGAAGAACCACACAGAGCCTGTTTTCTACGTCGCCACGCTCTCGCTCTATAAAAACGCAACAGTGCTAAGCTCGAAAATACCTCGCTAAGCGCTGGCGTTTTTATAAGGGCTCCTTTAGAAAACAGGCTCTGTGTGATTCTTCCTCTGCGCCTGTGGGCTGAACTGCTACGTAGGAAAAAGAAAGCCCTTCTTCCCACTTGCAATTTTCTCCAAAACAGTCTATATTCATATCATGATTACAAAAGTGAAGGCATTTATGGAAAAATATCATATGGTCAATTCAGGTTCCCATATACTGGTTGGTTTATCCGGAGGGGCAGACTCGGTTTGTCTTTTCTTTTTGTTGCATGAGCTTTCAAAGGAAATGGATTTTCAGGTTTCTGCAGTCCATATAAACCATATGCTTCGTGGGGAAAATGCAGATTCGGACAGCAGATTTGTAAAAGAGCTTTCAAAAGAGCTGGATATACCCTGCTATTGTGTCAGGGTGCCGGTGGGGGAAATGGCAAGAAGGGATAAGCTTTCTTTGGAGGAAGCCGGACGGAAGGCACGCTATGAGGTTTTCCTTCAAACCGCAAAAGACATAGGTGCAGACCGCATTGCTCTGGCACATCACAAAAACGATCAAAGTGAAACGATGCTGTTTCATTTGGCAAGAGGCTGTGGAATCAGCGGATTAAGAGGAATCCGTCCGGTAAGGAAAGGCGATATTGAGATTATCCGTCCCCTTTTATGCGTGGAACGAAAAGAAATTGAAGCATATTTAAGGGAAAATCACATTTCCTATGTAAATGATGAAACCAATCAGGAGAACCTGTTTTCCAGAAATAAAATCAGAAACAAGCTGATTCCTTATATGGAACAGGAGCTTTGTGAGCGGACAGTGGAGCATATGGCTCAAACGGCAGAGCTTTTGGGGGAAGCAGAGGATTTTCTGTTAGAAATGACTGGACAGGCGTTTGAGCGGGTAATAGTGCATAACACAGAGAAGGATAGGCTTACCATTTCACTGAAAGAATTTCAAAAGGAGCATCCTTATTTAAAGAGAGCTGTATTAAAGAAAGCGCTGGAACGGTTAGCATGTGCTAATAAAGATCTGGAAAAAATCCATATAGAAAAGCTTCTGGAGCTGTGCGGGATGTCTGTTGGAAAAAGGATTTCCCTTCCTTATGGGATAACAGCCGTGAAAGGCTATGAAGAGCTGTTTCTAAAAAGGGCTATGCATGGCAGTGAAAAAATCCAGAACCGGGAAAATATAAATATAAGTGAAAAAGCAAATGCAAGTGAAAAAGCAAATACAAGTGAAAGTACAAATATAAATATTAAAATAAAAGATAAAGTGGAAAAAAGTGCAACAGAAGCAGTTTCAGTTTGTTTTCTTCCGCCGCAGGAAGGAGAAAAGCTGGAAATTCCTTTGAGAGACGGGGCAGTCCTTACGGCATGTGTGATGTCCTGTGAGGAGTTTATTTCAACCTGCTGTGGAAAAAAGGGAGAAGTTCCAAGAAAGCCATATACGAAATGGTTTGATTGTGATAAAATAAAAGGATGTTTAACAGTCCGTTTCCGGGAAACGGGTGATTACTTTTATTTCAATGAAAGGGATAAAAAGAAGCTGAAAGATTTTTTTATCCATGAAAAGGTACCTAGAGAGGAAAGAGATTCTATTTACTTAATTGGTGAAGAGAAGCATATTCTTTGGATTACAGGTTACCGAATCAGTCATTATTATAAAGTAGAGGAAGGTACAAAACGTATTTTGGAAATTACGATAAGAGGAGGATTTACCAATGGCAGAGAAGGTCAAGGTGCTGATTTCAGAGGAGAAGCTGAATAAACGGATTCAAGAAATGGCAGATCAGATTAATCAGGATTATCAGGGAAAGGAAGTGCATTTAATCGGGGTGCTTAGGGGCGCATGTTTTTTCCTTTGTGAACTGGCAAAGCGAATCACGGTGCCGGTTACTTTGGATTTTATGTTAGTATCCAGCTATGGTTTGGGAACCGTTTCTGATGGGAATATTAAAATAAAGAAGGATCTGGATGATTCCATAGAGGGAAAGCATGTAATCGTAATAGAGGATATTATTGATTCCGGAAATACCCTGAGCTGTTTAGCTCCCCTGCTAAAAAAGAGAGGCGCAGCTACCTTAAAATTATGCACCCTGCTGGATAAACCGGACAGACGTGAGGTGGAAGTATTTGTGGATTATGTAGGATTTCAGATTCCGGATAAATTCGTGGTAGGCTGTGGTCTTGATTATGCCCAGAAATACAGGAATCTTCCATATATTGGAGAAGTGGAATTTTAATATTGACGGAATATGACTGTGAAGATATTGAAACAGTTATGACGGAATAATAAAACGGAGGAACAGGATTTTGAAGAAAACAGGAAAAGGTGTGGGCTCCACACTGATTATTATCGCCCTGCTGCTTTTGGTGACTATATGGATTGCCAGTCTGAACAATAATCAGCAAAGCAGCAGATGGGATGAATTTTTAACGGAGTATAACAAGGGGAATATTGTAGAGGTGCTAATCCAACCCAATAAGGAAACCCCTACCGGAGTGGTAAAGTATGCGTTGAGGGATAACAGTACCCATACTATTTACGTATCTGATGTAACGGAAATCGAAGCTATGACAAGGGAAAAAAATATTCCTACCACCATGCAGGATGTCCCAAAGGAAAGCTGGTTTCTTACTTATGTGCTTCCGGCGCTAATTATTTTAATTGTTTTTGTCTTTTTCTTTGTACTGCTGAACAATCAGCAGGGAAGTGGCGGTTCATCCTCTAAAATGATGAATTTTGGAAGAAGCCGGGCAAAAATGTCCATGGGCGACAGCCATGTAATGCTAAAGGATGTGGCAGGACTGAAAGAAGAAAAGGAAGATTTGGAAGAAATTGTAGAATTTTTGAAAAATCCCGGAAAGTTTGCAAAGCTGGGAGCAAGGATTCCAAAAGGCGTGCTGCTAGAGGGTGCACCCGGTACCGGAAAGACTCTTCTTGCAAAAGCAATTGCAGGAGAAGCAAGCGTGCCGTTTTTCTCCATTTCCGGTTCCGATTTTGTGGAAATGTTCGTAGGTGTAGGCGCTTCCAGAGTCCGGGACTTGTTTGAAGAAGCCAAGCGCAACCATCCATGTATTATCTTTATTGATGAAATTGATGCGGTTGCAAGGCGCAGGGGAACGGGCATGGGCGGCGGCCATGATGAAAGAGAGCAGACCTTGAACCAGTTATTGGTGGAAATGGACGGTTTTGCTGTAAATGAGGGCATTATCGTGTTAGCCGCTACAAACCGTGTGGATATTCTGGATCCGGCTATTCTCCGTCCGGGACGTTTTGATAGAAAGATTACCGTAAGCCCTCCGGATGTTGGAGGCAGGGAGGATATTTTAAAGGTACATGCAAGAAACAAGCCTCTTTCCGAGGATGTGGATTTAAAACAAATTGCCCAGACAACGGCAGGCTTTACCGGCGCTGATTTAGAGAACCTTTTAAATGAGGCGGCAATTCTTGCGGCTAAGGAAAATAAAGGATTTTTGCAGCAGGAGGATATTAGGCAGGCATTTATTAAGATGGGTATCGGTACAGAGAAAAAAAGCAGGATCATTTCCGATAAGGAAAAGAGAATTACCGCTTATCATGAGGCCGGCCATGCAATTTTATTCCATGTGCTTCCGGATGTAGGGCCTGTCTATACAGTGTCCATTATACCCACCGGAGTGGGGGCAGCAGGCTATACTATGCCTCTTCCGGAAAAGGATGAGATGTTTATGACAAAGGGACAGATGCTGCAGGACATTATGGTATCCTTAGGAGGACGGATTGCAGAAGAGATTATTTTTGATGATATTACTACAGGCGCTTCTAGCGATATTAAAAAGGCAACCGGCGTGGCAAGGAAAATGGTAACCAGATTTGGCATGTCGGAAAATATCGGCGTCATCAATTATGACGAGGAAGGAGACGAAGTGTTTATCGGCAGGGATCTTGCCCATGCAAGAAATCACAGCGAAGCAGTTGCAGGGGAGATTGATAAGGAAGTAAAGAATATTATAGATGACTGCTATCAAAAGGCAAAAGACATTATTATGGAGCATGAAGAGATTCTTCATTCCTGTGCGGATTTATTATTGAAAAAAGAAAGAATTACCAGAGAAGAATTTGAAGGGCTCTTTCAGAAGAAAAAGTTGGAATTGGATTGATTTTGTGCAAATTTACTAAAAAAGTGAAGAAGTTTTTGTTATATTTGTGCACTGTAAGACTAGACGATTATATAGGGGTTTGCTATAATACACTTGTAACCCCCCAATACATTATTATATAGTTTTTTGCTATACCCCATAAGAAAGAAATACCTTCTCGAAACAGACAGCCGACGAAAGCTGTCTGTTTTACTGTTCAGAAATAGGAAGGTTTATGTTGGGGGTGTTGGCGGAGGGGACGCAACAGCGGGATGAGAGGGGATTGGCTTCGGTGTTTTGGATGGCGCTTTTCCTAAACAGCCTTGTAAGGTTGTGGATGCCGTTCGGGTCGTCATATAGCGCCCTCCATGGCGCAATATGACTAAAATTGCCGTCCATGGCAATTTTCCCCTAGGTGCTTGGAAAGGCTGTTAAGGAAAAGCGCCATCCAAAACAATGAAGCCAATCCCCTCTCATCCCGCTGTTGCTGTTTTGTCTCAGGCTGTACTTGTTGAAAAGAGATGGTTTGGTTGCAGGATTAATAACCATACTTTAAGAAAATGCTGTATTTATCAGCATTTTGCAATAAAATATAGTTCAGTTAATTAGTGAACGATATATTAGTATTTCCCTAAAATAGATTGATATTGTCTTTCGTGAAGGGGCATATGCATAGATTTTTCATATATGGAGCTATTTCACGCATGGGGCTTATATGTAGAACTTTCTCATATATCATATATGGGTTTTTTTCATACATAGGGCGTGCCGATACACAGTGGGAGCTGGCAGGGCATAGGATAGTCTTCCGGGCCTTGGCA
>JAMPFB010000103.1 GCA_023664735.1 Robinsoniella sp.
CGTCTTTGCAGAGCGAGAGCGTGTCCGGAAGACTATCCTATGCTCTGTCGTCTCCTACGTCCGCATTCCAAAGCTTCCATGCCCTGCCGTATCCCGCATTCTTTTGCCTACCTTTACAATAAAAGGCCGAACTATTTTGTTTTACCTAAAATGAAATGAAAATGTTCAGCCTGTTCTAAAAGTCTTGCAAAGTATGATATAATGAAAAAATAGTCTATGTTTTGTCAGACTATTATTGATATTTGACAGTGCATTTGCCAAAACAGAAGTAAAACAACATAAAGAATAAGCAGTTATACAAAGGTGGCTTTTTTAATGAAACAGGAAAATAATATACCCAAGAAAATCATTGTGCGGGGCGCAAGAGTACATAACCTGAAGCATATTGATGTGGAAATACCCCTTGGCAAGCTGACGGCAGTTTGTGGCGTGTCGGGTTCGGGAAAATCTTCTCTTGCTTTAGGTGTTTTATATGCGGAAGGTTCAAGAAGATATTTAGATGCGCTTTCTGCTTATACAAGGAGAAGGCTTACACAGGCGGCGGAGGCAAATATAGACAGCATTGAGAACATTCCGGCGGCGCTGGCGCTTCATCAAAGACCGGGAGTTCCGGGAGTACGGAGCACCTTCGGGACAATGACAGAGCTTTCAAATAGCCTGCGGCTTTTGTTTTCCCGTCTTGGAAGTCATGTCTGTCCAAATGGGCACAGATTAGAGCCTACAGTGGATGTTGCCCTTGACAAACCGCTTGTATGTCCCATATGCGGCATTTCATTTCCGGCTCCCAGTGCGGAAAGCTTTTCCTTTAACAGCAGTGGGGCCTGCGGAAAGTGTGGCGGTACAGGCATAGTGCGGACGGTGGATGAAGCAAAGCTTGTACCGGATGAGAGCCTTACGATTGAAGGAGGCGCAGTAGCGCCATGGAATTCATTGATGTGGTCGCTTATGACGGATGTATGCAGGGAAATGGGCGTCAGAACAGATATCCCTTTTTCAGAATTGACTAAGCAGGAAAGAGAGATTGTTTTTCATGGCGCAGCAGAGAAAAAGCATATACTTTATAAAGCAAAAAGCAGCAATCAGGCGGCGGAAATGGATTTTACCTACTATAATGCTGTCTATACAGTGGAAAATGCCTTGGCAAAGGTAAAAGACGAAAAAGGCATGAAGCGGGTGGAAAAATTTTTAAAGCAGGGCATTTGCCCGGAATGTGGCGGAAGCAGACTGAAAAAAGAGGCACGACTTACTAAAGTATGCGGAAAGTCCTTGCCGGAAGCGCTTGCCATGACATTAGATGATCTGACGGAGTGGATACATCATGTGCCAGAGCAGTATCCGCCTGCTTTAAAAGAAATGGCAGAAAGCATTTCAGGACAGTTTGTCCGTACAGCAATGCGCCTGCAGGAGCTTGGACTTGGTTATCTTTCCCCGGACAGGGAAGGAGCCACGTTATCTACTGGAGAACGTCAGAGGGTACAGCTTGCAAGAGCGGTCAGAAACAATACAACAGGTGTTTTATATGTTTTGGACGAGCCTTCTATTGGGCTGCATCCTGCCAATGTAGATGGTCTGCTGCATATTATAAAGGATTTAGTAGGGTATGGAAACACCGTTGTCCTTGTTGACCATGATATAAGAGTTCTGCGGACAGCCGATTATATGATTGAGATAGGCGCCGGTGCAGGAGAGCATGGGGGAAATGTGATAGCAGAGGGAAATGTAGAGGCTGTGAAAAATAATCCTGCCTCCTTAATTGGCTCTTTCCTAAGCGGTAAGGAAAAAATCATAGTTAGAGAACAGATACCAGTAGGGCAGATGTTTGAAAAAGGAAGGATAATTTTAAAAACAAAGCCTTTGCATACGGTTCATGGGCTTGAACTGCAGATTCCCAAAGGAAGGCTTACCGCCATAACGGGCGTGTCCGGTTCCGGAAAAACAACCATGATTTTAGAGAGTCTGGTGCCTGCTTTAAAAAGTATTATATCCGGGGAAAGATTACCGGAGCATATTATAGAAATAGCTGCTGGAGATATAAAAAAAGTTAATTTAATTGATGCCGTCCCTATTGGAGCCAATGTCCGTTCCACTGTTGCAACATACAGCAATGTGTTAGATGATTTAAGAAAGCAGTTTGCAAAATCAGATACCGCCAAGGAATGGAAACTGAAAGCATCTGATTTTTCCTACAATACAGGGAAACTTCGGTGTCCTGCCTGTGACGGAACGGGACAAATTACGATGGATGTCCAGTTTTTGCCGGATGTTGAAATTGCCTGTCCAGAGTGCAACGGACGCAGATATGCGGAAAGTGCGAAAAAAATTACATACAAACCAAAGAAAAGCCAGAAAGAATACGCAATCAATGATTTTATGGAAATGACGGTTGAAAAGGCTTTGTCTGTCATGCAGGAGGTAAAAAGTGTCCGTGAGCGCCTTCAAGTGCTTTCAGATTTGGGGCTTGGTTATTTGACTCTTGGAGAGGCAACGCCGCTTCTTTCCGGCGGAGAGGCGCAACGCCTAAAGCTTGCTTCAGAGATGGGCAAATCCCAAGAGGGCACGCTTTTTGTTTTTGATGAGCCTACCATTGGACTGCATCCAAAGGATGTGCGTGTGTTGATTGATGTATTCCAGACTTTATTAAGGAATGGTGCGACAGTAATTGTAATTGAACATGACCTTGATATGATTGCCAATGCAGACTACATCATTGACATGGGTCCGGGTGGAGGAAAGGCAGGAGGCAGGATTGTTGCAATGGGAACACCAAAAGAAATTGCGGAAAATAAGGATAGCATAACCGGACGATATATTAGGGAGTAATGTTTGAAAAAACACACACAAAATGTTGTAATGTTTGAACAATATTGTTATAGTACATATTGTATTCCATATAGGAAAAAAGAATAATCAAACAAGAAAGTAATAAACAGAGAGGGTAGAATATAAAAAACTATTTACATAGTACTAATGGGAATGTTTTTTCTTGCGGCATGTTCTGCATGTGGCAGGAATGCTTCCGGGCAATACGATATAGGTTATCAAAAGGGTTGTGAAGATGGATGTAATTCAGTCAAGCAGGAGCCATCCGGCAATGCTGTGATTTATGGCAGCTTTACGGCAATGGTATGGGAGGTGATTCCCGATTATGTCTTAGATGACACGACTCCGCAGGTTGCAGTTGTCACACTGTTTCAGGAAACGCCCTTTACCGTTCATGTAGGAGAAGAGTGGGGGAAGGCGCTTGAACCGGGACAAATCTACACTTTTGAAGTGGCAAAAACAAATGTGGAAGGCATAAAGATTTCTGATATAGAACAGCACTATCCGGAGCCGGCAATTGCTGTTTCCCAATATCAACTGAAATTTGACAATATAAGACCTGCAACGGAAGAAGAGTGGGGAGAAGAATGCAATCGGCTATCTATAGAAAGGGATAGTGAATAGGAGGTAATATGCTTAGACTTAGACCATACAAAAATTGTGATGCAAAAACTATTGTTACATGGTGCAAGGATGAAGTTAGTTTTAGACAATGGAGCGCTGACAGATGGGAACATTTTCCGATTACAGAAGTTGATATGAATAAAAACGTGCTCTGTGTGGTCCTTCCTCTGCGCCTGTGGGCTGAACTGTTACTCGCATTTCTCCAATTACCAGATAAGACTATCCTTTTCTAGGAAAAAGTGATATAATATAACAAATCTGCAGTTATAGGAAAAAATTCAAAAAAGGGTTGCAAAGAATATGAAAAGAAGGGATAATTTGAGCAGAGCAGAAATTCTCTGTTAGTTTTTGATACTCCTTTTTCTATTGGATTATCCTTGGAAATGATATTATATACATATATAAGTTCCACAGGATACGGATTTTATTCCGCATCTTTGGTGGGATTTTTGCGTGCCTGAAATGGTAGAAGCTGCAGATTTAGAGAAACAAAACGTCAAAGAAAAGGAGGAAAACGGGAAAATGAATGAATACAGGAAGAGAAAAGGCGGAAGGATGCTTTCCATGCTGCTTGCCCTGACAGTGCTGCTGTCCGGAAATGGGATTACCATGTTTACGGAAGCGGTCAGTGGGAACGGGATGTCAATGGAAGTCGAAGCGGAAGCCGGACTGAATGGGGATGCAGCATATCCGGATTCGTCAGATGTGCTGCAGGATGAAGTGGATATTCCGGAAGAGGAAGTCTCCGCTTCAGTAAGTGGCAATGGAGAAAGGGAGAACCCGGCAAATCCGGTGCATAGTAGCTGTAACAGTGGTAACCTTGATACGACAACATGGAGCTACGTATACTTTGGGAACTATCCCCAAAGCGAAGTGACGGACAGTGCAACCATAGCAGCCATTGACGATGCAATTGCTGCAGCCGGAACCACAGCGGATGCAGGCATGGATGTAGAAGTGAATGGGACAAAGTATCGCAGGATTAGTGAAAACGATACAAATTACAGTGGATATTTTGATGATGTGGAAAATAATGGCTATCGTTATTTCAAATGGGAACCGATTAAGTGGAAGGTGCTGCAAAATGATGGAAGCACATTGTTTGTAATAGCGGATAAGGCAATTGACTGTAAAGATTATAACGATGAAATGGTAAGCGCCACATGGGAAACCAGTACCATAAGGGAATGGCTGAATGGCAGCTTTTATCATGCAGCCTTCAGCAGTAGTGAGCAGGGTGCTATCGTAGAACAAACTGTAGTGAATGAGGACAATCCGGAGTTTGGTACAGAAGGTGGGAATGATACCAATGATAAAGTCTGTCTGCTTTCCAGAAGGGAAATAACGAATGAAGCATATGGATTTTGCAGTGACGATGGAATTTTTTCCATGAGCCGGAGAGTGAAAACAAGTGACTATGCCAATGCAAGAGGTGTAGAAAGAGACCGGAGTAGTGCTTATGAAGACAATTGCTGGTGGTGGCTGCGCTCGCCCGGCGCTATGAGTGGCCTCGCTGCGCCTGTCAGCCCCGAAGGGGCGGTCGAATGGGCTGGATTTCTCTACGTGGACGATTACGGCGTCTGCCCAGCTTTGCATATCAATCTTTCATCTGGTATCTGGTCTATGGTGAATGATGGAGCCAGCAGCGAAGTAGGAAATGATGGGGAATATGCACCTGCGAATCCTGTCCATTCCTGTTTCGCATATAAAGAAGATAGTACAGATTTTAGCTATGTATATTTCGGAAGATATCCCCAAAGCGAAGTGACGGACAGTGCAACCATAGCAGCCATTGACGAGACAATTGCTACAGCCGGAACCACAGCGGATGCAGGCATGGATGTAGAGGTGAATGGGACAAAGTATCGCAGGATTAGTAAAAACGATACAAATAACAGCGAATATTTTGATGACGTGGAAAATAATGGCTATCGTTATTTCAAATGGGAACCGATTAAGTGGAAGGTGCTGCAAAATGATGGAAGTACATTGTTTGTGGCAGCGGATGCAATCGACTGCAAAGCTTATAATGATGAAGATGTAAGCACTACATGGGAAACCAGCACCATAAGGGACTGGCTGAATGATAGCTTTTATGGCACAGCCTTTAGCAGCAGTGAACAGAATGCTATCATAATACAAGATGTAGTTAATGAGGATAACCCGGACTGGAGTACAGAGGGCGGAAACAACACAAGTGATAAGATTTATCTGCTTTCTATTGGCGAAGTGGCGGATGAGACATATGGATTCTGTAGTGATTACGATAATGAATCCATGAGCCGGAGAGTGAAAGTAAGTGATTATGCCAATGCAAGAGGCACATATAGCGGCATAGAAGACGGCATAGAAATCGACGGCTGGTGGTGGCTGCGCTCACCCGGTGGTAATAGTAGCTCTGCCGCAGTTGTCGGCAAATATAGGAGTGTCTTTTTGTATGGCGGTTATGTCCTCGGTCGCAATGTCAGCGTTTGCCCAGCTTTGCATATCAATCTTTCATCTGACCTCTGGTCCGTGGCGGATGATGAAACCAGCGGTGAAGGAGGAAACGGCGGCGGAAGCGGAGAAGGAAAAATCCTGACCGGTTTGCAGGCAACAAAAACGAAAAAAGAGTATGTACAGGGCGAACAATTGGATTTGGATGACCTGACAGTAACGGCAGTCTACTATGGAGCGTCAAGGGAAGCGCTTTTGGCGGGTTCCTATACGACAAACGCAGGAAGCATCCCTATGAATACTCCGGGAAAATATGCTTTAGAGATATCCTATACCGAAAAAGGCATTACGAAAAAAGCGGCAATCACCATAACAGTAAAAGAAAAGACTGGTGGAAGCACGCAGCAGCCGGGCAGTAGTACACAGCAGCCGGGCGATAATACGCAGAACCAGTCCGTAAAAGTCACAAAGCTCACCATAACGGCTCCGTCTGGGAAGCTGGCTGCAGGCAAAAAGATAAAGCTTGCCGTAAAAGCAGAGCCGGAAAACGCATCCGATAAAACCGTCACATGGAAGAGCAGCAACACCAAATATGCCACCGTGGACAAAAACGGAAAGGTCGCTTTGAAAAAGGCAGGTGCAGGCAAGAGCGTCACTATCACAGCAACGGCAAATGACGGCAGCGGAAAGAAAGCCACTGTGAAGCTGAAAATCATGAAGCATGCAGTAAAGAGCATAAAGCTGAAGGCTCCTAAAAGGACCCTGAAGACCGGGAAGAGCATGACCATTAAAGCAACCGTGAAGACTACCGGAAGCAATGCCAATAAGACCTTAAAGTGGACAAGCTCCAACACTAAATACGCCACGGTCAAGTCCGGCAAAGTAACAGCAAAAAAAGCAGGAAAGGGCAAAACGGTTACCATTACGGCGGAATCCACTGACGGAAGCGGAAAGAAAGTAAAAGTGAAGATTAAGATTCAATAAGTGAAACAAAGATTAGGAGATGTGGTGGTTCAGTCTTTTGGCTGAACCATCTGCAGATTTGGAGAAGCTATTTATGATGAGAGAAGAAGGTTATCTGAACGACTTATTTTATGAGGACAGACCAATGCGTCTTATTGTCCCCAATCCGCTTCAAATGGTAGACGAGCAGGAATTGGAGCAAAGCAGGATGAAAAATAGGGAAATGATAATGGCAATCAGAAAAAAGCAAAAGGAAATGGGGGATTCTTTTTGATATTTTTCTACAGTTGCAGGTACAACAAACGAAATACAGAACAGGAACGCACTGAAAAAGAGGATTGCGGAGGGCAGTCCTTTTTTGATACACAAATGCAGAGAAGGAATGTTTTGCAGGCATATACAAAGACAAGTTACTCCAAGCCAAAGTGGAAACCAGTATGCAAAACAACTGCTCTACAGTATACGGAGTGAACGGAAATTGAAGCGCAGGATTGATAAAAAAAGTAGGTACATGATTTGCGACGGGAATAAAGTAGTTGAAAAACAGGGTGGTCTGTGGTACGATTATACAATAAAAAATCTACGAGAAAACAGACAGAACCGGTACTTCACATCGTACTGAGAAAGGTGCTGGAGCAAAACGAGCAAGATATTATAAAGAAGATAAGGAGGGAATATCCACGATGTGTAAAGCAATGGAAGATATGATAATAGCTGAAAAAAGGGAAATTGCATTAAGGATGATTGAAAAAAGCAAGTTGCCGTTGGAAGAAATTGCAGAATATTCTGACCTGCCACTGGAAGAAGTTAAAAAACTGGCAGATGGGGAATTGCAGCTAGCATAAGATTGCTACGAAATTAAATAATATCAATAATAAGAAAGCAGCAGTAAAGATTCTTGAACAATTATTTTAGGATGCCGCTTCCTGTGTTTTTAATATTTTTTGCCGATACACAGTGGGAGCTGGCAGGGCATAGGATAGTCTTCCGGGCCTTGGCAAA
>JAMPFB010000104.1 GCA_023664735.1 Robinsoniella sp.
GACTTTGCCAAGGTCCGGAAGACTATCCTATGCCCTGCCTTCTCCCACTGTGTATTGGTAAGCTCTATGTAGGGAAATTCATACATATATATTAAATACCATGTATATATGTCCATATACATGAAAAAGCCTTACATATAAATCTTAGTATTTTATCCTTTAATTAACTGGACTATATCTTATCTTGAAATACTAATAAATACCACATTTCTAAAGTGTAGCTATTTAAAAATACACTGTGCTAACCCTATACAGAATTATGTATAAAAGCACAATCAATCTGTTCTGAGATAATGTTAGAACACTTTAAAAATAAACAAACTCTTTTCCAGTACAGCCTGCCACAAAACAGCAACAGAGGGATGAGAGTGGAGTGGCTTCCTTGTTTTTGATGGCGCTTTTCCTTAACAGCCTTTTCAATACACAGGGGAAAATTGCCATGGACGGCAATTTTAGTCATATTGTGCCATGGAGGGCGCTATATGACGACCCGTTCGGTACCAGCAACCTTCCAAGGCTGTTTAGGAAAAGCGCCATCAAGAACTGAGAAGCCACTCTACTCTCATCCCTCTGTTGCGTCCGTTTAGCCACCACCTTCAAAAAGCAGCCTAAACCGTTACTGATTTTGAGACACTTTTTCTTATCCATTGTTTGTATTATTCATTTTTGCTATTTTAAAAATTCTTTTATCTTAGCATAAACACCTTTGCCATCAAGTCCATATTTCTCTACTAATATCTGTGCAGAGCCTGACTCGCCGAATACGTCATTGATACCAATTTTCAAAACCCTAGTGGGAGCTTTTTCGGAAAGTACGTCGCATACTGCGCTGCCAAGTCCGCCGATTATGGAGTGTTCTTCTACTGTAACGATTCTTCCGGTTTCTTTTGCGGCTGCCACAATTAAATCTTCATCCAAAGGCTTTATTGTATGGATGTTGATTACTTTTGCATTTATGCCGTCGGCTTCCAGTTTTTCTGCTGCTGTCAGTGCGCTTTCCACGCAGATACCGGTTGCAACGATTGTAAGGTCTTTGCCTTCCTTTAATACAACGCCTTTGCCAAGCTCAAATTTGTAATCCGGTCTATCATTGATAATGGGCACCGGGGAACGTCCAAAGCGAAGATAAACTGGACCGTCATATCTGGCTGCTGCTTTTGTAGCCTCTGCTGCTTCTAGGGCATCAGAAGGGCATACTACAACCATATCCGGAATAACACGCATCAATGCAATATCTTCATTACATTGGTGGGAAGCGCCATCTTCTCCTACGGTAATTCCTGCATGGCTTGCGCCGATTTTTACATTTAAACGGGGATATCCCACGGAATTTCTTACCTGTTCAAAGGCACGTCCTGCTGCAAACATGGCAAAGCTGCTTACAAAAGGAATCTTTCCTACTGTTGCCATACCTGCTGCAATGCTTACCATATTGCTTTCTGCAATGCCACAGTCAATATGCCTGTCTGGATATGCCTGCTGAAACATACTTGTTTTCGTAGCGGCAGCAAGATCCGCATCCAACACTACCAGATTTGGATATTGGGCGCCAAGCTCCACAAGCGCCTTTCCATAGCCTTCTCTTGTAGCTGCCTTTTTTATTTCTGACATAATGCTTCACCTGCTTTCTCTAACTCAGACATGGCATTGGCAAATTGCTCATCATTAGGGGCAACTCCATGCCAAGACGCTTGATTTTCCATAAAGGAAACACCTTTTCCTTTAATTGTTTTTGCAATAATGGCAGTTGGCATTCCTTTTGTCTGCCGGGCCTCTAAAAAGGCGGCACGAATTGCATCAAAGTCATGCCCGTCTATATTGATTACATGGAAATTAAATGCTTCAAATTTTTTATCAATGGGATAAGGAGAACATACTTCTGCTATGTCTCCGTCAATCTGCAGACCATTATTGTCTACAATTACAACTAAATTGTCTAAATTTTTATGTCCGGCAAACATGGCGGCTTCCCATACCTGTCCTTCCTGAATTTCACCATCTCCAAGTAAGGTATATACCCGAAAATCCTTTTCATCCATTTTCCCAGCAAGAGCCATGCCCACTGCAGCGGAAACACCTTGTCCCAAAGAACCGCTAGACATGTCCACTCCCGGCGTATGCTGCATACAGGGGTGTCCCTGAAGATAGGAGCCAAGCTTACGAAGCGTTATCAAATCCTCTACAGGGAAAAAGCCCTTATGTGCCATAGCAGCATAAAGTCCCGGCGCCGTATGTCCTTTAGACAACACAAAACGATCCCTGTCAGCCATATCCGGATTCTTAGGATCAATGTTCATTTCTTCAAAATATAGATAAGTAAAGATATCAGCCGCTGAAAGCGATCCGCCCGGATGACCTGCTTTGGCGCTATGTACAGATGCCACAATACCCTTGCGAACTTCATTAGCCACTTTTTGAAGCTCTAAATTGTCCATGATGTTCCTCCTAAAATTCATTTTCAACCTTGTAAAGCATATCACAAATTGTACGGATTGAAAACGTTTTTTTAGAAAATTCGCTATATTTCCTGTTCTTTCCATGATTTTATGTCAAGGAACTGCCCACAGGCAGGCGTAGAGCAGGTTTTACATAGAGCACGTTTTCAGCGTCGCCACGCTTTCGCTCTATAAAAATGCAACAGTGCTAAGCTCGAAAAAACCTCGCTAAGCGCTGGCATTTTTATAAGGGCTCCTTCTGAAAACGTGCTCTATGTAAAACCCGCTCTATGCCTGCTTATGGGCGGAACTGTTGCCTGCGCATTATAATACCGTGCATTTTACTTCGAACCACGCTCATACACGTTACCTTTACAGTTAGCTCCGCTCAGGCACCCTCACGGCACATGAGAGGTTCCACTTAGTGCTGCTTTGTTCCCAACCTGACACGGTTCATGGATTCCCATTGCGCAAGACCCAAACTTCAACGCCACTTATAAAGGGCAGCTATACAAGCTAAAGCCCTCCGTAAAACATCACCCCTACTAGAGCGGATTGTAGGTACAAGGCTCCGCTACTGCCCCGGCTGCACGGTTTAAATAGTATATCGTTTTTTCTTACTTTTGTCAAATCCTCTATAGAGCGAAAGTGTGGCGACGTAGAAAATGCGCTCTATGGGAAAACTGCCCTGCACCTGAGGGCTAAACTATTACAACTCACCTGCCACCCTACACAAATCTGGGACCCGCCAAAACTTCCCTTCCAACATACATGCTCCGGTCCCGCTTTGTAAGAATAGTCCACTTTACTAATGTTATCCTATTGTTTTCCAGCTCTAAGGCAGTAATACAGCGGGGATGGACACAGCTTCCGTCATTATAATAGGGAACTTCTCCCTCATCCGGAAGATGGGGTCTGTGAGTATGTCCTGCAATGAGCATTTGATTTTCCTTTTGCACCCAGTTTATCAGCCTTTTTTCCACTTTCTTTTTCTTTTTTTCATTTTTTGCCGCACTGGTAGGGTCATGAAAACCCAGTAATTCCAAGGGCTTCCATATATAACGTACCAAAAACCTGCCAAGTCCCCAAAGAGTGTCATTAATCAGGTCTCCCTGATGTCCATGGGTTAAAAAAATTCTTTGTCCATTTTCCCTGTTTTCCAATACAATTCCTTCATAAACCTGTAAATCTGGAAACAAATTGCAATCTTCCCCACAATTTTCACAATAATAGCTGCTGCAATTGCACTTGCAGAATTTCTGTCCTTTTTTCTTTTTATCATGGTTTCCAAACAGCATATACAGCCTTCCCTGTTCATAAAACTTTGACATCAGCCAGAATGCATTGCTGTGTATGGAAATAATCTGCTTGAGATTTCTGTTTTCCCAAAGCTCGTCGCCGTCTCCCAATTCCATATAGGTGAATCCGTTTTGATAGTAATAGGTAAGCGCTCCAAAAAACAAATGCTGATTGGGGAGAAAATTATCTCCCCAATTGCCGCTGCCTCTATGACAGTCGCTCATAAAAACGATTTTACTGTATCGGTCATAGGTAAGAACCTTTGCATTTTGAAACACTTTTGTCAGCCTTTTCATACTCATAATCTATCACAAACATTTCTGCAGGGACATTTGGGTTTCTGGCAGCGTTTTCTGAATTTTTCCAGTTTTCTATTTTTCTTACCTAGCCTTCCTGCGCAAAGAAGCAATTTGTAGATTCTTGGATAGCAGCAGCGTAAATAGTCTATTCTATCAAGACTGGTACAAAAATATTTTGTAAGTTTTCTGTAAATACGACAGTTTCTTCTGTTTTTCCATTGCGTCAGCCAAACCAGACATCTCCATTTTCGTCTTGGCTGCCTGTATTTTGGAATTGTAAAGTAAACAGTTACCGTCAGGTTACATACACAAACTTCATGCTTTGCATAGCCCAGACGATAAAGCCCCTCCAAAAATGCATTGCGCATTTCCCGATTTGGAAAGGTAATTTTAACTTCCATGGATAGCTGTTTTGGTGAAGAATATTCTCCCAGCAAAAAGCCTGCAAGCCACCAGTGAACTGCTGTTCTTCTGCATAATGTCCTTCCATTTTTCTTTAAGACAAATTCCATTGGAAGCATTTCTTCGTCTGAAACGCTTTCATACATAGTACCTGTAAAGATACCGGGCAGGTCAATCTCATCCTTTGCCACATAAAGTCCTACCTCGCCACCGGTTGACATGCCATACTGTCCCTTCCAAAATTCAATCAGCCATTCTCTTCCATCATAATAAAAGGGAACCGGCTCACAATCAAACACCATATTCATGGAAACGGCAGACTCGTCATAGAAACGGCAATATCCCATTTCCCTCTGCCAAATATAATAGCCGGATGTAAAAATATCCTGCTTCTCACAGTATACATACCCAAAGGGCTCTAATACGGAGTTTAAGTCCTTTATTTTTTCTTCCTTACACCTTCTGCATACACATTTCATAGCATGGCGCTTTTTCAGATAGCAAATAAGGCAGATAAGTAGAATAACCAGCAAAATACCAATTCCTACATATACATATTTCATAGCATACCTCTGATATGATAGCTTCTTTCCTATTAGTATATGGAATGCTACAAAATTCGTGTTTCTTCTTTTTTATTCTGTCTTATTTTAGAGGTGGGGGAGTTTTGTGTTGCTGTGGGGTTAGAGTTTTTATTGTTTTTCAGCCTACAGGCGCAGGGTGGGTTTTGTGCAAAATAAATATAAGAACCGGAAAAGCAGTATGAGGCTTTTTCAGTTCTTATATTTCGGACAACATTAGTGCAATGTCAATTACATTGTTACAACTAAATCGCAAACTAATCAGACGAACTACTTTTTTGCTAAAAAATTCGAAAATATAGCATTTACACAGTCTATCTATTTTTAGCATATTCTAATACCCATATAATAATTTGGATAAAACACAAGTTCATTGCAAAAGCCTCCTTCACGAAATAATTTTCCTTTTCGTGAAGGCAAAAGCTTTCACAAAAAGAACCTACAGCTAATTTAAATAGCCATAGGTCCTTTTTCTATAAATCCTCGATTAAAGTCTAGTTTTCTCGATAATTGTAGACAAATTTTTTAACATTCTTTCTTAACTAAATGTTCTAAACAGATTGATGCCGTAAAATATGGTGCCTTGTAATCATACGAAATAGAACCTCTGTATTTTTTTATTACTTGTTCAATATTCAGCATGCCAAATCCATGATTTTCCTTATCTGCTTTTGTGGTAAAAAATTTGCTTTCATTAGTTTTTGGCTCCTGGTTACAAGGATTTTTCACATAAATAAAGTAAGTAGAAGATAATCCCCTTACCAAAACTGTAACTTCTTTTTCATCTCCTTTATAAAGTCTTGTAGCCTCCAAAGCATTTTTTAACAAATTTGAAAACAAGATGCATAAATCCATATCCGAAATAACTGATTCCTTCGGAAACCTTCCCACCCAGTCCAGTTTTACTTCTTTTTCCTGCCGAAATACATCAGCTGCTACAATATCAATTGTATCATTTCCTGTAAGAACTCTTTTTGAAAAATTCCTCGCAACTCCTGTCATTTCTTGTACGTATTCCATGGCTCTTTCATTTTCTCCATCCTCTAAATATCCAATCAGACAGGCAAGATGGTTGAGCATGTCATGACGGAATTGTTTTGTCTCATTATCCTTTTGCAAGAGTTCCTTATAATACAATTCCTGCTTTGTTACATATTCTTCATAAGTCCTTATCCTCTCCTTATAGGCCTCCCTTTCATTTATTGATTTTAAGTTTACAAAACAAATAACAAAGAAAAGAATACTACTTACAGAAACACCCATCAAAGATATTTTTAACATTTCTGTATCCGTTTCCAATGCTCCATAGCTATATTGAATAGGATATAAGTAAAACATCATGCCCAATAATCCCATAAACACCAAGGTCACATTCTTAGCCGAAAAGTAAAATACATTTTTCTTTTTATGTAATATTCCCTCTAAAATTAACAGAAAAAGTCCAGAAAATGTATTTAGCAAAAAGTTTATTGTGTCTTCACTGATTTCCTTTAACAGTTCTGGTGCGCATAAAATACGAAGCGCTCCGTCTAAAGTCACTTCAACAGCCGTTACCATAACAAATGCTAAAATTACCAAAAAAATATCCTTTTTTCTTTTTAATGCCAAAAAAACATTAACAATCAATAAAAGGGTAATAAGCAAAACAATATCCTTATTCCCTCTCCATATAATTGCAAAAGCACCAATAAAAATAATTGCAACCACCGAAGGCACCCATTGCATCTTTTTCCCTTTTCCCGGACAATTGAAAATACCAAACACGCAAATATTCAATTTTAAAAATTCCAATATGTAATTGCTAACCCAGTAAAAAACATTCATTCCTAATCCCATAAAATTTTTGCCCTTTCCTTTTTATAAGAATAGTAAGCCTCCTTAATCTGCCGTCTTTTTCGGACGGCAACAGGAAGCTCTTTTCCGTTTGCCAAAAAAACCTTGTCTTTAATTTTATCTACGTGTAAAAAATTTATAATATAGTTTTTATTGCACCGGTATAAATCCGGATAATTTTCTGCGCACCATTCTTTTAATGTCACATTGCTTATAATATAGTCATTTTCCCTGAAAACAGCCGACTGATCGCCTAATGCTTCTATGTAATATATTTCCGGGATGTTAATCTGGATGACCCTGCCCTGTACCTTAATAAGCTTAAAATTTCTTTCTAAAAGCACGTCCATTGCCTCATAAAGAGCTTCTTTTATATCTTCCTTTTGAAAGGGCTTTAATAAATAACGAAAGGTCTTTACCTTAAATGCGCTTTGTACATATTCAATATGGGCTGTCAAAAAAATAATTTTTATATCATCCCATTGTTCCGAAGCCTTTTTTGCTGTTAACAATCCATTCATCTGGGGCATGTCTATATCCAGAAATAAAATATGTATGCTCTCCTGACATTCTAAAAGCCTGACAGGACTGATAAATGGAAGTATTTTAAATTCTACACCGCTGTTTTTCATCAAATGATGTAGCTGCTTATACAATTCCCTGACGATAATTTCCTTATCATCGCAAATCGCTATGTGAAGCTTATTACTTTTATTGGGTAAAAGCGTTCCATAATCTTTTTCCATATCCTGTTCCTCTTCTTCCCATCATACAACAAAATATTAGCTTTTTCATCCAGAAATTTCCAAATATTTCCAAAATGGGGGAACAGTTTAGCCTTTTCTAGTAAAGATGGGGAAACTGACGTGGGAGAGGGCAGAGCATAGGATAGTCTTCCGGACACGCTCTCGCTCTGCA
>JAMPFB010000105.1 GCA_023664735.1 Robinsoniella sp.
CCTCGCTAAGCGCTGGCGTTTTTATAAGGGCTCCTTAAGAAAACATGCTCTGCATGAACCCCGCTCTGGCGCCTGTGGACTGAATTGTTACTTTTCACCTCCCGCATTCTATAGTCATGACTGCCACTTCCAGCTATCTGCCAGCGAAAAGAAAAACTCTCTCTATGAAACAGAGTACACTATTTCACAGAGAGAGTCAAAAACTTCTGTCTATTCACAAATGATGTATTGAAAATTTCTAGCCCAATCTTCCTGTTATTATCGAAAGATTTTCCATTCAGTCTGATTTTCGTCTTCCCAAGGGAAGCTTTCTCATTAGCAGGCTATCGAAAAATGATTCAGATAGCTTTCAAATTCTTCACTGTGACCGTTACATCTTACAGTGAGCGGCTGGCGAAGGTCTAATCCCATAACACCCAGAATCGATTTTGCATCCACGCTGTAGCGATTATAGAATATGTCAATATCGAAATCGCATTTGCTTGCTGCAGAAACAAAGTCTTTTACTTCGTCCATCCTTAACATTATTTTGCGCTCCGTCATAGTAAAAACCCACCTTTCTTTTCACCAATCTTTGACGAAACATCCTTCCCCTTAAAACGAGATGTTTCTATTACATTACCCTGATAAAATCAGGAAGCTACTTTAATATATGTATTTTTTCCCGCTTTTGTTAGCATTATACCCCTTTTCCGAAATTTGTAAAGTTCTTTTTTTTATACAATTTCAAAATTCTTACAAAGAAAAATTAAAAATTCAAATGCTTTTTGGCATTTTAACCAAAACATAATATTAAATTTTCCTATAATGCCCGTCATTCCCAAAAATGGAAAATGACGGGCATTGTATAGATTCCAATTACCTTGCTTCTATTGTATATACAGATTACTGTAGCCCATCAGACTCAAATCCACTGCCTTTGCCACTTCCCTGCCTTCTCTGATTGCCCATACCACCAAGGACTGGCCTCTATGCATGTCGCCTGCAGTAAATACATGCTCCGCACTGGTTTGATACTCTCCGGGCGCCGTCTTTACATTGGTTCTTTCATTGACTTCCACTTTAAAGGCATCCGTTACGTATTTCTGGCTTCCTAAAAAGCCTGCCGCAATCAGCACTAGCTGTGCATTTAATGTCTGTTCGCTGCCTTGCACCTCTTTCATTTCCATTCTGCCGGTTTCCGGGTTTTTCTCCCATGACAGCCTGACGATTTTCACCGCCTTTAAGTCGCCTTTTTTATCCTTTATAAATTCCTTTACGGTAGATTCATAAATCCGAGGGTCATGTCCGAACATGGCAATCGCCTCCTCCTGACCGTAATCTGTCTTGCAGATTTTAGGCCACTCCGGCCATGGATTGTTTTCCGCTCTTGTATCCGGGGCTTTTGGCATCATCTCAATCTGTGTCACGCTTTTTGCCCCCTGACGGATGGAAGTGCCCACACAGTCATTTCCGGTATCGCCGCCACCGATAATGATAACATCCTTTCCTTTTGCGCTTACATAATTTCCATCTTCTAAGTTGGAATCCAGCAGGGATTTTGTTGTCCTTGACAAAAAGTCCACCGCAAAATAAATGCCTTTTGTATCCCTTCCGGGAGCCTTGATATCCCTTGGATTGGAGGCGCCGCAGCAAAGCACTACCTTGTCAAATTCAGAAAGGAGCTGTCCCGCTTTCTTATCCTTGCCTACGTCCGTTCCCGTTACAAATGTCACTCCTTCCTCCTCCATGATTTTTACTTTCCTGTCTATAATATGCTTCTCCAGCTTCATATTGGGGATTCCGTACATCAAAAGCCCTCCGATTCGGTCAGAACGCTCAAATACGGTTACGGAATGTCCTCTTTTATTTAATTGATCCGCACATGCCAGTCCGGAAGGCCCGCTTCCTACTACTGCTACCTTTTTTCCGGTTCTTACCTTGGGGGGCTTTGGCAAAGCATAGCCCTCTGCATAGGCATTTTCTATAATGGCATACTCATTTTCCTTAGTGGCTACCGCATCTCCATTTAATCCACAGGTACATGCCGCTTCACATAAGGCTGGGCATACCCTTGAGGTAAATTCTGGGAAATTGTTGGTCTTCTTTAAACGTTCATAAGCCTGTTCCCAGTTGCCGCTGTAAACTAAGTCATTCCACTCAGGAATCAGGTTATGGAGAGGACAGCCTGAAGCCATCCCCATAATATTCATGCCTGACTGACAGAACGGAACGCCACATTCCATACATCTTGCGCCCTGTAACTGCTGTTTTTCCTTGGGAAGATGCGTATGGAATTCATTGAAATGCGAAATTCTGCTCTTTGGCTCTTCCGCTTTGCTGGTTTCTCTTTTGTAATCTATAAATCCGGTTGGTTTTCCCATGTCCGCTCTCCTTCCTTACTTTCTTACATTTGCATAAAATGCTTCGATTTGTGCCTGTTCTGCGCTTAAGCCCTTTTCCTCCATCTGTACGATGGCCTTAAGCATTCTTTCATAATCATGCGGAATGATCTTTTTGAATTTAGGCAGGTATTTCCCGAAATTCTCCAATATCTTCTTTCCTTTTTCCGAGTTGGTGTAAGCTACATGCTCTTTAATCATTTCCTTTAATTCCAGCACATCATATTTTGAGGTAATTTCACTGAAGGAAACCATTTCCTTATTTACCTTCGTATAAATATCATTATCCTCATCCAGCACGTAAGCAATTCCGCCACTCATGCCAGCTGCAAAGTTCTTTCCGGTACGTCCAAGGACTACTACCCTGCCGCCTGTCATATACTCACAGCCATGGTCTCCAACGCCCTCCACTACTGCCAAAGCGCCAGAATTTCTTACACAGAACCGCTCTCCTGCCACACCGTTTATAAACGCTTTACCGCTTGTAGCTCCATACAGCGCTACATTGCCGATAATAATATTCTCATCCTGCTTGAACTTGCTTCCCGTCGGCGGATATACTACCAGCTTTCCACCGGAAAGTCCCTTCCCGAAGTAGTCATTGGAATCTCCAATCAGCTCTAAGGTCAATCCCTTTGGAATAAAAGCGCCAAAGCTCTGGCCTCCTGCACCATGGCAGAGTACACGGTAGGTATCCTCCTCCAACGTATCATAAAAGCGTTTTGTGATTTCAGAGCCAAGTATAGTTCCAAAGGCACGATCCGTATTGGACACATCCACTTCAATGCTCCTTTTTTGTCCGGCATCCATTGCCTTGGAAAGCTGTTTCAGCAGCACCTTTTCATCCAGTGTCTTTTCCAGTTCAAAATCATAAACCTGCTTTGGATCGAAGGTTACCTTTTGCTTTGTGTTAACATAAGGATTGGATAAAATATTAGTCAAATCCACCTTTTCATAGCGTGAATCCACATGCTCCTTTAATTTTAATAAATCTGTTCTTCCCACCAGCTCGTCAATGGTACGAACGCCCAGCTTTGCCATATATTCCCTAAGCTCTTCTGCGATAAAGCGCATGAAGTTCATCACATACTCCGGTTTTCCCTTGAAATTCTTCCTAAGCTCAGGATTTTGCGTTGCAACGCCCACCGGACAGGTATCTAAGTTGCAAACTCTCATCATCACGCAGCCCATTGTAACAAGGGGAGCCGTTGCAAATCCAAATTCCTCAGCGCCCAGCATTGCCGCAATTGCCACGTCCCTGCCGCTCATAAGCTTTCCGTCCGTTTCAATGCGCACTTTATTTCTAAGTCCGTTCATAATCAATGTCTGATGGGTTTCCGCAAGCCCTAACTCCCATGGAAGCCCGGCATTGTGGATGGAGCTTCTAGGCGCTGCCCCTGTTCCGCCGTCATAGCCGGATACAAGCACTACCTGAGCGCCTGCTTTTGCCACGCCTGCTGCAACCGTTCCCACTCCTGCTTCTGAAACCAGCTTTACAGATATCCTTGCATCCTTGTTGGAATTCTTCAAATCATAAATAAGCTGCGCCAAATCTTCTATTGAATATATGTCATGATGAGGCGGCGGGGAAATCAAGCCTACGCCCGGCGTTGAATGCCTTGTTTTGGCAATCCATGGATATACCTTTCCTCCCGGAAGATGTCCACCTTCTCCGGGCTTTGCCCCCTGTGCCATTTTTATCTGAATTTCCTTTGCACTAACCAGATATCTGCTGGTAACTCCAAACCGTCCGGAAGCTACCTGCTTGATGGCAGAGCATTTATTTAGCCCGTCTTCTCCTACGGTAAGCCGTTCCAAATCCTCCCCGCCTTCACCTGAATTGGATTTTCCGTGAAGCCTGTTCATGGCGATGGCAAGGGTTTCATGAGCCTCTCTGGAAATAGAGCCATAGGACATAGCGCCGGTCTTAAAGCGGGTCACAATGGAATCCACGCTTTCCACCTGCTCTAACGGAATGCCCTTTTTCGGATATTTAAAATCCATAAGCCCTCGAAGGTTTTTAATGGCTGTTTCATCATTTACGGCTTTCGTATATTGCTTGAACAGCTCATAATCTCCCCGTCTGGTGGACTCTTGAAGAAGATGGATGGTAACCGGATTGTATAAATGCTCTTCCGCACCGCTTCTCATTTTGTGATGTCCCGGACTGTCTAAGGTTAAGTCCGTAGAAAGCCCTAATGGGTCAAATGCCATGGAATGCAACTCATCCACCTGCTGCTCCATGTCCTTTATGGTAATGCCTCCCACACGGCATACTGTATTGGCAAAATACTTGTTTATTACTTCTTTATCAATGCCGATTGCTTCAAAAATTTTGGAGCCCTGATAGGACTGGATGGTGGAAATGCCCATTTTGGAAGCAATCTTTACGATACCATGAAGAACTGCATTGTTATAATCATTCACTGCCGCATAATAATCCTTATCCAGCATCCGGTTGTCAATCAGCTCCTTAATGGATTCCTGCGCCAGATAGGGATTGATGGCACAGGCGCCAAAGCCCAACAAAGTAGCAAAATGATGTACCTCTCTAGGCTCGCCGGATTCTAAAATCAGCGCCAGCCTTGTCCTTTTCTTTGTATCCACCAGATATTGGTTCAAAGCGGATACTGCTAACAGGGACGGAATGGCAACGTGGTTTTCGTCTACTCCACGGTCAGAAAGAATCAGGATATTGACACCATCCCGATAGGCTCTGTCAACTTCTACAAATAACCTTTCAATGGCTCTTTCCAGACTTGTGTTTTTATAATAGGTAATGGGAACCACTTCTGTCTTAAAGCCTTCTGCCTTCATGTTCTTAATCTTCATAATGTCCGTATTGGTTAAAATCGGATTGTTGATTTTTAAAACGTTGCAGTTCTTTGGTGTCTCTTCTAGTAAATTTCCATCGGTTCCAATATATACCGTAGTGGATGTGACGATTTCCTCACGAATGGCATCAATAGGAGGGTTCGTAACCTGAGCAAATAACTGTTTAAAATAATTAAATAACGGATGTTTCACATTGCTTAGCACCGGAAGCGGAGTATCTACGCCCATAGCGGCAATTGCCTCGCCCCCGTTTTTTGCCATAGGAAGAATGCTGGTTTTTAACTCGTCATAGGTATAACCAAATGCCTTCTGCATTCTCTGTCTTTCTTCCTGATTAAATTCCGGAACTCTTTCATTTGGAATCTTTAAATCCTTTAATGCCACCAGATTGCTGTCCAGCCATTCTCCGTAAGGCTGTCTCTTGGCATAGGACTCCTTTAATTGCTCATCATCCACCACAACGCCCTTTACGGTATCTACCAAAAGCATTTTACCGGGACGAAGCCTTTCCTTCGCTACAATTTTTGTAGGGTCGATATCCAACACGCCCACTTCTGAGGAAAGAATCAACTGGTCATCATCCGTAATATAGTAACGTGACGGTCTTAGTCCGTTTCGGTCAAGCACCGCACCCATAATATCCCCATCAGAGAACAAAATGGAAGCAGGGCCATCCCATGGCTCCATCATAGTAGCATAATATTGGTAGAAATCCTTTTTGCTCTGGGACATGGTACGATTGTTGTCCCATGGCTCCGGAATGGCAATCATTACCGCAAGTGGAAGCTCCATGCCGCTCATTACCAAAAATTCCAGTGTATTATCCAGCATAGCAGAATCAGAGCCCTGCGCATTTACAGCCGGAAGTATTTTATGTAACAGCCCATGCAGATGCCCGGATTCCATATTTTCTTCTCTTGCCAGCATCTTATCTGCATTGCCCCGGATTGTGTTAATCTCACCATTGTGGACAATAAAACGGTTTGGATGGGCTCTTTCCCAGCTTGGATTTGTGTTGGTGGAAAATCGGGAGTGAACCATTGCAATTGCCGATTCATAATCCTCATCCTGCAAATCCTTAAAGAAAGTTCTAAGCTGCCCTACCAGAAACATCCCTTTGTACACAATCGTCCTGCTGCTTAAGGATACCACATAGGTGGTTTCTGTGGACTGCTCAAATACACGGCGCACGATGTAAAGCATACGGTCAAATTCCAGACCCTTTTCCACTTCCGCCGGTTTTTTTACAAATGCCTGCATAATATAGGGCATACATTCC
Organism: Robinsoniella sp.; assembly: GCA_023664735.1. Taxonomy (GTDB): domain Bacteria; phylum Bacillota; class Clostridia; order Lachnospirales; family Lachnospiraceae; genus RGIG3040. Next base: position 6,496 of record JAMPFB010000105.1, read on the forward strand.
ACAGCCTTATGTCCCAATACGGAAGGAATAATTGGCACTTCCCTCCAGCCTAAAAATTCCAGTCCTTCTTTTTCCACAATGATTTCAAACATCTTCTTTGCCTGATTGCGTTTCAGCTCATCCTGTGGAAAGAAGAACATTCCCACTCCATATTCTCTTTCACTGCCTAAAAAAATACCGAGGGGTTTTGTAACCTTCGTGAAGAATTTGTGCGATATCTGCGTTAGGATACCTACACCATCACCAGTTTTCCCCTCGGCGTCTTTGCCGGCTCTATGTTCTAAGTTTTCTACGATTTTCAATGCGTTTTCCACGGTTTCCCTGCTCTTTTGTCCCTTGATATTCACGCAGGCGCCGATACCGCAGTTATCATGCTCGAATTCTTCCCTGTACAGAGGCGATTTCGGCATATTCAGTTTTGCGTCAAACATTTGTAATCTCCTTTCCTACGGTTCTGATTGATTTCTGTTAACACTATACACCTATTGTTTCTTTTTGTAAATATAAAATATTTGTGATATTGTCTGATTATTTGTTAATTTTATTTTTTTATTTTAATTTTCTGATAATTTGTTTTGATTTGGATTAATGTTTGTTTTATTTATGTGTTTTGAAAACAATTAATGTGAAAAAATTTTGAAAAAAACATATTTTGGTTTAAGGAGCTATGGAAAATATTTCAAGTTTTTTGGGGTTTTTGAACAATTTGAATGGGAATAGCTTGGCTTGACTATGCCCTGCCAGCTCCCACGTCCGCCTATCAAACCTTACTACAAAATTAAAGCCATTATTTCAAGTTGTTTATGCAAGCACTTGAGCCATCATATGCATGTTTTTCCACATAAGCCATCATTACGATATTTTATCCACCTTCAAAACCAGAAATAATACTCAAAATGTCCACCTTCAGGACAATTCATTACCTCTGAAAATTCTTATGTACGGTAAAGAAGCAGAAACTAAAAACAACAGATAGACTGCCAGCACCACACTATTCCGAACCAAAGAAAACAAAGACTAAAAGACAAGCATTATGGAAATGTGCATAACAGGCTATGGAATCATGGATAACTCTATTCACAGCACATGGAAAAGCTAAAGTGCAGCTTTCCCACGTCCTGCAAACAGAGTTACCCACAATTCCATGAGATAGCCAGTTATACACATTCCCAC
>JAMPFB010000106.1 GCA_023664735.1 Robinsoniella sp.
TTTTTGGCACTTTGTTTTAGATATTTCATCTGTCTACTTGACAGGGGCATATCAAAATGCGGATGTCCTTTTTTATATTGTTTTTTCGTTCTTTCATCAGCCTTCCAGTATTTCCTTTAAAAGCTTATTCACCATTGCCGGATCTGCTTTTCCCTGCATTGCCTTCATAGTCTGGCCTACCAAAAATCCAATTGCCTTTTGCTTCCCGTTATGATAGTCCTCTACTGACTGTGGGTTAGCAGCCACTACCTCTTCAACGGTCTTTCTAAGCGCCCCTTCGTCATTTACGGTTTTCAAGCCCTTTTCTTCCACATAAGCCTCCGGATCCATATCCCTATCAAACATTACCTCAAATACTTCCTTTGCCACCGTGGAGTTAATTGCCTTACTGTCTGTAAGTACTATGAGCTTTGCCAGATTTTCCGGTGAAAAACGAATATCCTCTGCATCCATATCCTGCTCCTTTAATAAACGCATAGTTTCCACCATAAGCCAGTTAGAAACCTTCTTAGGCTGTCTGCAGATAGCAACCGTTGCCTCGAACAAATCTGCCAAATGCTTGGAATTTGTAATAATTTCAATATCATACTCCGGAAGCCCGTATTCCTCTTTGTAACGTTTCATCTTTTCTGTACGAAACTCCGGCTGATTATCCCTGATTTTTGCCAGCCATTCATCACTAATCTGAATAGGAACCAAATCCGGGTCCGGAAAATAACGATAATCCTGTGCATCCTCCTTGCTCCTCATAGCATAGGAGTATTCTTTATTGTCATCCCATCTTCTTGTTTCCTGAATTACCTGCTTTCCTTCCTCCAAAAGCTCTATCTGACGGGTACGCTCTCCTTCGATTGCCCTTGCAATTGCCTTAAAGGAGTTTAAATTCTTCATTTCCGTTCTGGTGCCAAATTCCTTAGCACCTTCTTCCCTTACGGAAAGGTTCACATCCGCCCGCATGGAGCCTTCCTGAAGCTTACAATCTGAAGCGCCCAAATACTGGATAATCAATCTTAATTTTTCCAGATAGGCAATAACTTCCTCTGCACTTCTCATATCCGGCTCAGAAACGATTTCAATAAGTGGGACACCGGAACGGTTATAGTCTACTAAAGAACAATCCTCCCATTCATCATGAATCAGCTTACCTGCATCTTCTTCCATATGGATTTCATGAATCCTTACCTGCTTTTTTCCTTCCTCCGTTTCAATTTCCACGCTACCGTTTTTACAGATGGGCAGATACAACTGGGAAATCTGATAATTCTGTGGATTATCCGGATAAAAATAATTCTTCCTGTCAAATTTGCAATATTGGGTAATGGAGCAGTTAGTAGCAAGACCTACTGCAATAGCATATTCCACAACCTGCTTATTTAGCACCGGAAGGCTTCCCGGCATTCCGGTACAGACAGGACAGGTATGGGTATTGGGGGCACCGCCAAATTCTGTGGAACATCCACAGAAAATCTTTGTTTTTGTGGCAAGCTCTACGTGAACCTCCAAGCCAATGACTGTTTCATATTGCTTTCCCATACTACTTTTCCTCCTTTCGGCAAAAAGCGCCTCTTGCCTGCTCGTAAGCATAAGCTGTCTGAATCAGTTTCTTCTCCTGAAAAGAATTTCCAATCAGTTGAAGTCCAATGGGCAGCCCTGACTTGTCCATGCCGCAGGGAACGCTGATTCCCGGCAGCCCTGCCAGATTTACGGAAATGGTATAGATATCTCCCAGATACATCTTAATGGGATCTGCCAGACTGCTTCCAAGCTTTGGCGCTGTAGTAGGAGCCACTGGCCCCAAAATCACATCATACTTTTCAAAGGCTTCATCAAATGCCTTTTTAATCAATGCCTTTACCTTTAGAGCCTTTAAATAATATGCATCATAGTAGCCGGAGCTTAAAACGAAGGAGCCCAGCATGATTCTTCTTTTTACTTCCTCTCCAAAGCCTTCCGAACGGGTTTTTTTATACATATCATGAAGCCCCTCTGACTCCTTTGTGCGATAACCGTATTTCACGCCGTCAAACCGTTCCAGATTGGAGCTTGCTTCTGCGGCTGCAATGGTATAATAGGCTGGAATGGCATATTCCACCAGACTCAAGTCAAATTCTTCCACAAGAGCGCCCTTTTCCTTCAAAAGATTAGCGGCGGCTAACACAGATTCTTTCACCTCCGGCTCGATTCCCTTGGAGAAATAATCTTTTGGAATGCCGATTTTCATTCCTGTTACATCATTTACAAGCGCCTTTGTAAAATCTACATCCTTTCTTTCCACACTGGTGGAATCCTTTACATCATGGGAAGAAATCACTTGTAAAATAGTGGCACAGTCCGTTACATCCTTTGCCAGCGGCCCAATCTGATCCAAAGAGGAACCATAGGCAATCAGCCCATAACGGGATACCGTTCCATAGGTGGGCTTCATCCCTACCACGCCGCAGAAGGAAGCAGGCTGTCTGATGGAACCGCCTGTATCGGATCCAAGGGCAAAGAAACATTCTTCCGCCGCAACCGCCGCTGCCGAGCCTCCGGAAGAACCGCCGGGCACATGCTCTTTATTCCATGGGTTTTTCGTAACTCCATAGGCAGAGGTTTCCGTCGTGGAGCCCATGGCAAATTCATCCATATTGGTTTTGCCAAGTATTACCGCTCCTGCCTCTTCCAGTCGGATTACCGCTTCTGCGGAAAAGGTTGGAATAAAATTATTTAAGATTTTAGAGGAACAGGTAGTAAGCATATCCTTTGTGCACATGTTATCCTTAATGGCAACCGGTACACCTGCCAAGGGTCCCTTTAAAGCTCCTGTATCAATTGCCTTCTGTACTTCTTCCGCTCTTTTTTTGGCGCCCTCCCTGTCTATGGTCACATAACAGTTCAGCTCTTTTTCCTTCTGTTCTATCTGTTCAAGCACCGCTTCTACTGCTTCTAAAACGGTAACTTCTTTTGCTTTTATTTTTGCTGCAAGCTGCACAGCCGTTAATTTTAAAATATCCATGCCGTTTCCTTTCTCCATCGGGTTTATTCCACTGTGCGGGGTACCATAAACATACCGTCTTTTTCTTCCGGCGCATTTTGAATGGTATTGGCGCTGTCGTCTCCATTTACTACTACATCCTCACGGAATACATTGCTTATCGGAAACACATGGCTCATTGGCTCCACCCCTTCCGTATCCAGTTCATTTAATTTGTCAATATAATCCAGCATTCTTCCCATATCCTTTTTTGCCTGCTCCTTTTGCTCTGCAGACAAATCCAGCTTTGCCAGAATCCCTACGTAATCAATTGTTTCATCTGAAATCACGTTTGCCATTTTCTACCTCCTGTTACCCTGTCCTTACTACCATCAGCGCTTTTACCTGCTTTAATCACGAACCTTTATATGCACCTCTCTAAGCTGCTGCTCCGTCACTTCACAAGGCGCCTTGCACATTAAGTCTTCTGCATTGCCATTCATGGGATAAGCAATAACCTCCCTGATATTTTCCTCATTTCTAAGAAGCATAATCATACGGTCCACACCGGGAGCCATTCCTGCATGTGGCGGCGCTCCATACTGGAATGCATTGTACAAAGCTCCAAATTTTTTCTTTAAGGTTTCCTCATCATAGCCGGCAATTTCAAATGCCTTAACCATAATCTGCATATCATGGTTACGGACAGCCCCGGAGGATAGTTCAACACCGTTGCATACAATATCATACTGATAAGCGAGAATATCCAGAGGGTCCTTTGTATTCAATGCTTCCAGACCGCCCTGAGGCATGGAAAATGGATTATGGGTGAATCCGATTTCCTTTGTATCCGGATTTTTCTCAAACATAGGAAAATCATTCACATAGCAGAAACGATATGCATTCTTTTCCAGCAAATCCAGCTTTTCTCCAAGCTCTGTCCGAATCATTCCCGCATAATAAGCGGCACGTTCTTCCTTATCCGCCATAAAGAAAATGGTATCTCCTGCTTCAAGCCCGGCAAGATCCCGAAACTCTTCTTTCATTTCCTCTGGAATAAACTTATCAATCGGCCCTTTATAAGAGCCGTCCTCCATGATTTCCAAATATCCCAGTCCGCCCATGCCGATTTCCGTTGCAAACTTCAAAAGCTTCTCATGAAAGCCCTTGGACATTTCTGCATGAACCTTAATTGCCCTGACTGTCCTTCCAAGGAAAGGCTTAAAGGTACATCTTTGGAAAAATTCTGTTACGTCCATAATGCGAAGGGGATTTCTTAAATCCGGTTTATCCGTACCAAATTCCAGCATTGCCTGCTTATAGCTGAAAATGGGATAGGGCGCTTTTGTTACCGCATAGCCTTCTGGTGCAAATTTTTCAAAGGCTGCTGTGAGGACTTCTTCTCCTACTGCAAATACCTCTTCTTGAGTAGCAAAGCTCATCTCAAAATCCAACTGGTAAAATTCTCCCGGCGAACGGTCAGCTCTTGCATCTTCATCCCGGAAGCAAGGGGCTATCTGAAAATATTTATCAAATCCTGAAACCATCAACAATTGCTTATATTGTTGGGGCGCCTGAGGAAGCGCATAAAATTTCCCTTTAAATTTTCTGGATGGTACGATATAGTCTCTTGCCCCTTCCGGTGAGGAAGCGCATAAAATAGGTGTCTGGATTTCCAAAAATCCCATCTCTGTCATCTTTTCCCGAAGAAATGCAATGACTTTGGAACGGAATACAATATTGTCCTTTACCTTCTGGTTTCTAAGGTCAAGATAACGATATTTTAAGCGCACATCTTCTCTTACTTCCCGGCTTGTCATAATTTCAAAGGGAAGGTTTTCATATACTTCACCTAACACAGTTACTTCATGTGCCTCTAACTCAATTGTTCCCGTAGGTATCTTAGGGTTATAGGTCTCTTCATCTCTTTTTTCAATTAGCCCCTTGATGGTTACTGCCTGCTCTTTCTTAAGTCCCTGCAAAAGAGAACCATCACGTATGACTACCTGCAGCACTGCATACATATCCCTTAAATCCACGAAAGATACACCGCCATGGTCGCGAATGTTTTCTATCCAGCCTGCTACTCGGATTTCTTTGTCAATGTCTGCTTCACTGATTTGATTGAGTGTTACATCCCTGTAAATATTTTTCATAATCTGCTCCTCCTTATTCTGTTCCATTACCGTCCATTGCATATTTGCCAGAAGCTTCTTTTTTTTCAAAATCACATGCTTTTCCGGCTATTTTCTGTTTCTATACAAAACAAGCCCCGAAATACATTGCTGTATTCCGGGGCGAACAGTCTTCTATCCGCGGTACCACCCGCTTTTAAAAGGCTCAAAACCTTCAAGCCTTTCCTCTTTTCCTGTTTAACGTACAGTTACGTACCGACCTACTTTTGGATGTTCCATTTGTTCAACCGGTCTGCTCCAGAGTGTTCCCTTTACTATGCCTGACGTAAAAAGCTCTCAGTCGGTGACTTTTATTTCCTGTCGTCTTCTTTAGCAAGAGTCTCCTTCTCTGCATTTGCTGTTTTTCAAAACTTATGTGGTGAATTTTAGCATATTCTTTTGTGAATTGCAAGTAGGATGAGAAAATTTTTCATACAGACGGTAACAGTTCAGTCCACAGGGACAGGGCAGGTTTCCCATAGAGCATGTTTTCTAAAGGAGCCCTTATAAAAACGCCAGCGCTTAGCGAGGTATTTTCGAGCTTAGCACTGTTGCGTTTTTATAGAGCGAAAGCGTGGCGACGTAGAAAACATGCTCTATGGGAAACCTGCCCTGTCCCTGTGGGCTGAACTGTTACTACAGCAGTTTACCCACAGCTTTCATTTTCAACATGCCTCTGTATGCGCATCAGTCTATTTCCATTGATTCATATTGCATCATAGCATATATCATGCCTGATTACTCCATTTCAAGGTTTTTCTCCATTCTGTGCAGGATGTTTTCCATATCCTCTAGTTGATGGGCAAAGCCTAAAAAGATTTCTGCATCTCTCTCCACATTTCTGTCACTCTTATAGCAGATTCTATGCTCCATGCTTGCCCAAAGCTCCATCTGCAGGGTTCTTAGCTGAATTTCCACTGGATAATATTCCATGCCATCCGTATGATAAACAGGAACGCCTATGACCAAATGGTAGCTCCGATAGCCATTTTTCTTAGAATGTTTGATATAATCCTTTTCCTTTAGCACTAAAATATCCGACTGGCGCTTAATCAGGGAAATCACCCCGTAAATGTCATCCACAAAGTAACAGATTATCCTTACGCCGGCAATGTCCGTAAGGGATTCCCTTGCCTCCTCTGCGCTTACCTTTCTCTGACGTTTCCGCAGCTTATCCTCAATGCTTTTTTTCTTTTTAATCCTCTTGTGAATATAGTGAATTGGGTAATTTTTATATTTTAAACGATAATCATTGTTTAACGTTTCCAGCCTAATCATTAAATTTGCCATAGCATCCTGATAAGGAATAATCAAACTGCTGTACTCTTCTTCTGTCATATTATCTGTCATTTCCATTACTTTTTACACCTCCCGGCACATAAAATGTACCTATTTTCCAGCTTTTTCCATCCCATTTACGAAAGCCCCCATTTCATATTACCTTACAAAATATTTTTGTACAAATTGTGTATAATTCATGAAAATTGACTTAAATATTTTTCACTTATTTTTAAGAAAATCAATTTCTGCTATAATTATTTTGTTGAAACATGTTTTCTTGTTGGAGCAAAAGCTTTATCGGCAGGCATCCAGATACAGTTAATCTCCACTGAAATCGAAACCTTAGAAACGCTTGCCATTAAATCAGACATTTTAAGGAAGCTTTCTGGTATGACTCAAAAACAGCTTATTCTGCCATGGACGGCAAAGCATATAGCCCTGTCAGAATAGAAAGCATGAGCTATTTCTGAAAGAGCACTATAAGTCTTTGTTTATCGAAATAATGGAGTTTATTGCCATCTTATAAAAGATGGCAATGAGGAAGTTATTTCAGAAGAAGATTATCTTGCTGTTTTTGAGGAATACGGATAAAGCTCTTAATACTGTGTAAAAAATGTAACAGTTCAGCCCACAGGCGCAGAGCACTCTATGGAGGAAGAGCGCTTTCTGATACTCGGCATTACCAAATATAAAAATTTGTGTATCGTGAGTCATTGCTACCGTGGCGGGGATAATATAATCAGAATCATTTCAGCAAGAAAGGCAACCAAAAACGAAACAAAGACTTATAACAGATATTTAGGAGGTGGCATTTAATGAGGGCAGAATATGATATTGAAAGTTTGAATCCGAGGAAGAACCCTTATTCCAAACGGCTGAAAAAGCAGATAACAATAAATATCGACAATGATACGATTGACTTTTTCAAGGAGTAGAGCGAGGAGTCCGGCATTCCGTATCAGACGCTTATCAATCTGTATCTGGCAGATTGTGCCAAGCACAAAAAGCATCTACAGATGTCTTGGGAATAAAAATATTTTAATAGCATAGTACAAATTAAGAAAAGGAAGAGGAACGCTGACTTTGCCCAAATACAATGCTAATCCCTATAATATCGAGCAGGCTACCATCCCCAGCTTTTAAGCCACTTCCAATCGAGTAGGAGGCGGTGACTAGCCGCCGTCCTCTCACAGCACCGTGCATACCG
>JAMPFB010000107.1 GCA_023664735.1 Robinsoniella sp.
CAGAGCGAGAGCGTGTCCGGAAGACTATCCTATGCTCTGCCATCTCCCACGTCCGTCTCCCAAAGCCCGTTTATCCATCTTTACTAGAAAAGGCTGAAGTGTTACAACAATCAATTTCTGAAAAAAAATAATTTGACATTTCCTATATAATGTCGTACTATGATTGCTGTATTTTATAGTTGGAGGAAGGAGCTTATGATTTGAAAGCTGTTTTAAAAGGAATTATATAAGTTTCTTGCCTATTATTCCATTATACACATGGAATGAGAACTGTGGATATTATGGACTCTAAAACAAAAGAGAAAATAAAGTTTGAGCAAAGTCTAAGTGAGGAGGATTAAAATGCAAAAAAATGTACATCCGATTGAGATTCCATTATGTATGAATGCTGTAAAGTATTTTAACAATGAAAGTGAGCTTATTTATTCTACACTGGAAGACGATGCCTCAAAAATATTAAGAAAATTCACCTTTTTTGATGGTACAAGCGAAGTTTTATCTGTCAACTCAGAAAATACATATTATATAGCAGATACTGATAATTACTGTGTTTATGCAATATCTGTTATTGATAAATATTTGTATATAACTGATTTTCATGAGTTTAAAAAAAAGTTTATATTGGAAACATATCAGGAAGATATCATTGAGGCTTATTATAGATATGGGATTATTTTTATTGAGACTGTGGAAGAAAGGCACGATTGCGAACAAAAGAAGCGTTTATATATGATAGATTTATTTTCCAATGAAATATTACAAATTAGGAATAAAGAGTGTTTGGAATCATATCATGTGCCGTATATTTTAAAGAGCAATGAAAATATCAAGATTCTTGTTGAAGATGCAAAAATATTTCCTTATGAATTAAGAGAATTAGAATCTTGTGCAGAATATGATTTTGTGTCAAATAAAGTTTTAGCTATTTCAATGGATGAGTTTGTTAAGGCTGAGAAAAAACAGGAGCCCATACCATGGGAGGTAATTATCTCTCGTGATGAATGGAATTTTGATTATGTACAAATTTTAGAGGTACAGGAAAATACAATAATTGTTGCATGTAGAGACGAAATAAAGAACTGCACACGAATGAAATGGTTAGATATTAAAACTGGACATGTTAGCAAAGATGTTGGCTTCTGTTGCGAAATTACAGATGTTTTAAAGAAAAATGATATTGTTATAGCTTATGTTTCAGAGAACGAAAAAAAGTTAGCAGTATATGATTCTGATGGAAAATTAATTGATGAGATTTTTACAGATAAATTTTATAAAAATAATAATAATCTGGAACTTAATAGTATTATAACTATTGTGGATGAAAAACTTATATTTGATGCCAGAGATTATAATACAGATGATGAAAAGCAAATACGTGTTTTGTACGATGTACTGGGAAAAAAATATACAGTGTATTATGTACCTTTTATTATGTATAATGGAGAATGCTACTAATACAGTCTGCCCTTTACCTGCATTATACAGGGATAGTCCCATACAATCCCTAATTGCAAAAGGTACAGATGTATCATAGTCCAGCCACTGGCTGGCTTTCCAAATCATTCCCCCATATTTATCTTGCCTGCCATAAACTCCAGAATCTTCTCCACGTCATATCCAAACTGCCCCTTATCCACCCAAATCACATCCCTCTCCCGCCGAAACCACGTAAGCTGTCTTTTGGCAAAATGGCGGGTGTCTCTTTTAATCCGATAAACTGCCTGCTCCAAATCATATTCCCCATCCAGATAAGCCAGTATCTCCTTATACCCAAGTCCCTGCATGGAAACCATGTTTTTATGACAGCCCATGTCCTTAAGCTTTTTTACCTCGTCCACAAGCCCTGCCTTAAGCATGTTGTCCACCCGTTTATCAATATTTTTATAAAGCCTTTCTCTTTCATCTGTCAACACAAAGAACGTAGCATCATAGGGAGATTCCTTCTGCCTTTGGAGCTTGTTATGCTCTGAAATCTTTTCCTTGGTCAGCCTGTAATACTCAATGGCGCGAATAACTCGTTTTACATTATTTTCATGGATTTCCTCTGCCGCCTCCGGGTCGATTTCCCGAAGCATTTCATGAAGGAAGCGGGCGCCTTTTTCTTTTGCTGTACGTTCTAATTCCATGCGGATTTCTGTGTTGTCATCATTTTCTGCAAAATCAATGTCATATAGCAGCGCTTGAATATAAAATCCGGTTCCACCTACTAAAATGGGAATCTTTCCTTTTGCATAAACAGCCTCCAAAGCTTCTTTTGCCAAATCCTTGAATACCCGTACGGAAAATTCTTCAAAAGGGCTTAAGCAGTCTATTAGATAATGAGGGATTCCCTGCATTTCCTCTTTTTTTATTTTGGCGGAACCGATATCCATATGCTGGTACACCTGCATGGAATCGGCGGAGATGATTTCCCCGCCAATTTGCTTTGCTAATGTTATGGATAATTCTGTTTTTCCCACACCGGTAGGTCCGGCTAAAATAATCAGCTTCTTTTTCATGATACAATCCTTTTGAATTTTTTCTCTATTTCATATTTGGACATAGAAATAATGGTAGGCCTGCCATGAGGACAGTGGTATGGATTTTCCAGAGTAAATAATGTATCTACCAATTCTTTTGCTTCCGCCATGGACAAATCCTGTCCGCCCTTTACTGCAGCCTTGCAGGACATGCTGGCAAGCTTTTGTAAAATTAGCTGATTGTCCCCTGTTACCGGAAATTCCAACAGCTCATCTATAGTCTCAAGAAACAGCTCCTTTTCTCCATATCCGTACAAATTGGAAGGGACTGCACGAAGGGCAAATTCATCCCCGCCAAATTCCTCAATTTCAAAGCCCATGGAGGAAAAATGTTCCTCATAATCTTTAAGGACTGCCTGCTCCTTATCGCTCAAGGTCACTATAACAGGAGGGTTCAACAATTGGGATTCCACTGTTCCTTCTTTTAATTTCTTCATAAACGCTTCGTACATAACTTTTTCATGTGCCGCATGTTGGTCAATGATATACAGCTTATCCTTTAAGGTCACAAGCCAGTAGGTTTTAAAAATCTGTCCGAGAATCCTATATTCTTCCTTTGCTTCATCTGTAAAAAAGGAATTGTCAAACAAGTTTAGCTGTTCGCTTGTATCTACGAGAATCTGGTCTTTTTGCTTGATAATATTGGAATGAATGGCTGCGTCCCTTGCCGCCTTAGAAGGCTCCTCCATGCCAAATATTTTTGTCAGCATTGGATTTGGCACCGGCTGCTCTGGTTTGAAATCTTCAAAGAAGCTCTCTTTTCCAGTTTGCTGTTCTTTAGCCGGTTCATCATCCGCCTTGTTTTCTAACCTTTGTCCTGCAGCCTCATGGCTTTTCTCCGCATGGTAGGCAGATGCTTCAAAAACCCTGCCTGCCCGCTTTGCTTCAAAAGGCTCCGGGATTTCTTTTGTTAAAAGCCGTTCCCTTGCGGCAGCTTCTTTTTTCGTTTCCTTATCCTCTTCTGCAATCCGGGGAATAAAATCCTTATGGCTCATAGTCTCCTTTACCGATTCCGAGAAAAACTTTGCTACAGTTTCCGGTCCGGTAATCCGGATTTCCATTTTGGTAGGATGGACATTGACGTCAATCCGCTTTGTATCAATGGTAAAGTAAAGCACTGCAAAGGGAAATTTATGCTGCATGACATATTGTCTGCAGCCTTCCTCTAAAGCTGCGGAAAGAATACGGCTTTTTACGTATCTTCCATTGACAAAAAAGATTTCAAAGCTTCTGGAAGCCCTGTTTAGCACAGGCTTTCCTAAGTATCCTTTTATTTTGATTCCTTCCATTTCCGCTTCCATGGGAATCAGGTTAGCCGCTGCTTCCTTTCCATACAGGCGGTAAATGATTTCCGCCACCTCTCCATTTCCGGATGTGTAAAATTTGGTCTGTCCGTTGCTTATGAATTTAAAGGAAATGTCCGGCTTGGATAAAGCTATTCTTTGCATCAAATCGCCAATATATCCAGCTTCCGTCATATTGGTCTTTAAAAACTTCCGCCTTGCAGGGGTGTTGAAAAATATGTTTCTTGCCACTACGGTAGTACCGTCTGGAGCGCCTACATCCTCCGGCTCCTCCATTTTGCCGCCATTGCATTGAATCCTTGTGCCTACAAAGGCTGCGGAAATCTTTGTAATCAGCTCTACCTGACAGACTGCACTGATGCTGGAAAGGGCTTCTCCACGAAATCCAAGGCTTTGTATGGTTTCCAAATCCTCTTCGCTTTGTATCTTGCTTGTGGCATGTCTTAAAAATGCCTTGGTAATCTGGCTCTTTTCAATGCCAGAACCGTTATCGGTTACCCGGATCAGGCTGGTACCCCCATCCTTTATTTCTACTGTAATAATATCGGCTCCTGCATCTATGGAATTTTCCACCAGCTCCTTTACCACGCTGGAAGGGCGTTCCACTACCTCTCCTGCCGCTATTTTGTCTACGGTTATTTCATCTAATACATGAATGACTGCCATATTTTTCTCCTGTATTTTTGGTTCTTCCAATAATGGGATGTTTTTTGTTCCTAATCATTTCTGCTCTTTCGTTATTTTCTGCAGCAGCCCTACCAGCGGTTCTTCACTAGATTCTGCAGCTTATATAAAGTATTTAAGGCATCTAAGGGAGTCAGATTTGAAATATCCACTTGGGAAAGCTCCTTGATAATGTCCTCATCCTTTACTGTATCAAACAATGTCATCTGCTCTAAATCCACCTGATCGTAGGACTTTACTTTTTTCTTGTCCTGCTTTGTATCTACAGAAATTGTCTGAACCTTTTCTGTAATATCGTTATCGCTAATCTGCTCTGCAATTTCTTTCGCCCGGTCAATAACCACATCCGGCACCCCGGCAAGCTTTGCAACCTGAATACCGTAGCTCTTATCTGCACCGCCCTTGATAATCCGGCGCAAAAATACAATATCGTCTCCTTTTTCCTTTACCGCAATGCAATAATTATTTACATTGTTCATCTTTCCTTCCAGCTCCGTCAGCTCATGGTAATGGGTGGCAAATAAGGTTTTTGCTCCCAAAAGCCGTTTGTTGCTTATATGCTCAATAACCGCCCATGCAATGGAAAGCCCGTCAAAGGTGGAAGTCCCTCTTCCGATTTCGTCCAGTATTAAAAGGCTGTTTGCGGTTGCATTCCTTAAAATATTTGCCACTTCATTCATTTCCACCATGAAGGTGCTCTGTCCACTTGCTAAATCGTCAGAAGCGCCTACCCTTGTAAATATCCTATCTACAATACCGATGTCAGCGCTTGTGGCAGGAACAAAGCTGCCAATCTGCGTCATCAATACAATCAGGGCGCTTTGGCGCATATAGGTGGATTTTCCTGCCATGTTGGGACCGGTAATAATGGAAATCAGATGTTTTCCACTGTCTAAAAAGGTATCGTTGGCAATGAACATATCGTTTACGATCATTTTCTCCACTACTGGATGCCTGCCGCCTTTAATCTGTATTGTTCCCTTTTCATTTAAATTAGGGCGCACATAATTGTTTCGCTCTGCCACGTAAGCAAGGGAAGTAAATACATCCAGTCTGGCAACTGCCTTGGCCGTTTTCTGAATCCGTTCTACCCCATCCCCTATCTGATCCCTGATTTGGCAGTATAGCTCATATTCCAGTCCATAGAGCTTATCCTCAGCATTTAAAATGGTGTCCTCTAGCTCCTTCAGCCTTGGGGTCGTATACCGTTCCGCATTTGCCAATGTCTGTTTCCGGATATAATCCTCCGGTACCAAATTCTTATAGGAATTAGTTACTTCAAAATAATAGCCGAATACTTTGTTGTATTTTACCTTTAAATTTTTAATGCCGGTTCTTTCCCGGTCTTCATTTTCCAACTGGGCAAGCCAGCTTTTTCCCTGAGTCTTTGCTTGTTTCAGGCTGTCCACTGTTTCATGGAAGCCTTCTTTGATAATGCCGCCCTCTTTGATGGCAATAGGAGGCTCCTCTACGATGGCATCCTGTATCAGTGTATAAAGGTCTGACAGGTCATCTATTTCCTGCTTTATTTCCGTTAGCAAGGGCTTATGAAATGTATCTAAAACCGTTTTAATATGGGGAAGCATTTCCAAAGAATTGCGAAATGCAATCAAATCTCTTGGATTAGCTGTTTTATAGCTGATTTTTCCAAGAAGCCTTTCCAAATCGTAAATGGGATTCAGATATTCCCGAAGCTCGTCCCGGCAAACCATGTTCTGGTTTAATTCTTCTATGGCATCTAGCCGTTTTTCAATTGCTTCCTTTTCCACAAGAGGCTGCTCCACATAGGTTCTGAGCATTCTTGCCCCCATAGCTGTTTTTGTTTTATCAAGAACCCATAAAAGGGAGCCTCTTTTTTGCTTTTCCCGTAAGGTTTCCACCAGCTCTAAATTTCTTCTGGTAGAGCTGTCAAGCAGCATGTACTTACTGGCAATATATGGATTCAGGTGGGTAATATGACTTAAGGAGCTTTTTTGGGTTTCGTATAAATATTGCAGCACTGCCCCGGCGCTTATGAGCCCTGCCGGAAAATCATCAATTCCAAGAGCTGTCATGGTGTTTACCTTAAAATGCTTTAATAGCAGCTTCTTGCATGTCTCATCATCAAAGTACCATGCATCCAGATGATATATGGTAATATTCAGCCTTCCTTTTAAATCATCCACATCTATGCCGCTGACTAAAAACCCGTCATTGCAGACAATTTCCGTAGGCATGAATTTGTTGATTTCATCCAACAGCTTTTTGTTGTCTTCCACTTCCGTCACATAAAAGTCACCGGTAGTAATGTCAATTACGGAAATACCAATTTTATTGGAAAGATATACTATACACATAAGATAGTTGTTCTTTGTTTCTTCCAACGCCTGCATATTCAGATTGGTTCCCGGCGTAACGATGCGCACCACATCTCTTTTTACGATTCCTTTTGCAAGCTTTGGGTCTTCAAGCTGCTCGCAGATAGCTACTTTATAGCCTTTAGATACAAGCTTATTTAAATAACCGTCCACTGCGTGATAGGGAATGCCGCACATGGGGGCACGTTCCTCTAAGCCACAGTTTTTCCCGGTTAATGTGATTTCTAGTTCTTTTGAAGCAGTCAGGGCATCCTCAAAAAACATTTCGTAAAAATCCCCCAGCCGGTAAAAAAGAATGCAGTCCTTATACTGCTCCTTCGTTTCCAAATACTGCCTCATCATTGGTGTTAATTCAGCCACTTATGTAAATCTCCTGTTCTTATGCTTTTTCCGATTTCCTATCGGGAACCTTTGGTTTCCCTTTGTCCATTTACGATTATAGCACTTTTTGGAGATTTTTTCATTATATGTCATAAAATTGTTTCATCAAAAATAGAAATCTTTATCATTTCCAAAAAAACAGAAGCTGTCAGATAGAAATCTTATGAGCCTTTATAAAGATTGTTATCTCTTTATAAAGTGCGAGTTTTGCCCATAAGACTTCTGTCTGACAGCTTCTGTTTTTCCTTGTTAGATTTTTCCTGTAACAGTTCAGCCCACAGGCGCTAAGCGGGTTTCCCATAGAGCAAGTTTTCTGCGTCGCCACGCTTTCGCTCTATAAAAACGCAACAGTGCTAAGCTCGA
>JAMPFB010000108.1 GCA_023664735.1 Robinsoniella sp.
TAATTAGAAATATCCCTGTTTGCAAATAAAAATTTGTACTTTTTATGATGAAAAATGAACTTGCAAAAACTATAATCGTACCCAAAACAACGGAACCATCCAAAGAAGGCCTTTCTCTGATTACATGTTCCTTGTGTTTATTAGAAACAACAAGTCTCACTTCTTTACCTACAGCATCATTCCACTCTCTTTTTATTTTAGTCTGAGTCTTTTTTTCTTCATTTCCGTGTGAAACTTCAACATAATACGGCTTTCCATCTCTTGTTAAATGCTCTGTATCTATTTTATCAATTTTGCCCTTGCAGACATGACCTGCAAACAAGGGATGATGCCTAATGAGCTTTTCGTTCCAAATGAAAGTTAGGATGATAAATTCTAATAACAATAAAATTTGATTCATTTTTATATCGCTCCTTACCAGCTTTTCCTGTCTAATACTTTCCAAGTTACAAAAAGAAATGTATGACTTTTTAGTAAAGTAATCTTTTCATAGTTATTTTCTGTTGCACTTTGATAATTATATTTGTTTAATTGCATATTTCTTCAATCACCTTCTTAATATTATTATAGATAGATTTTAATAACAATTTGTCGCTTCTATTGTGACTTCTTTTTGCGTATGAGCAGTTTTCGCCATATATGATGCAGGGCTAATCTTGGCGATAGCTACTCCTAGTGTAGTACCTTGCACGCATGTAATATAGTCTGTTATCATCCGAAGCAACTCCCTACTGCCCATTGAACAGGAACACGACTTATCCATAGCTTCCCTGTGTCAGCTCTCCATATGGATTGTAGGCATAAGAGTATTTTACTACTACCTTTTCAATTCTTCTACGGAATGCCATACATACATTAACTGCTTAAAATCCCTCTATTAATTCATTTTCAAAGTAACACATACAATCTCCGGTCTGTTAAACACCCTGATAGGAATAATACTGTTGCCCAGTCCACGGCTGATGAACATGGTGGTATCGGACATCTCATGTCGTCCAGAAGTATATTTCGGGAAAAATCCCTGATCCGGAGCTACAAGCCCGCCTATAAACGGAATACGAACCTGTCCTCCATGAGCATGTCCAGCAAGAACCAAATCCACTTTTTCGCTGCTGTAACGTTCTATGTATTGCGGTTCATGCGCCAGTAAAAGGACAAATTCTTTATTTGTTTCCTCAATAAGATTATGCAGGGTGTCATCACCAAGATTTTCGTCTGCAAGCCCCACTATTAGAAAACTTTCTGTTCCACAAGATATTTCTACTGTTTCGTTATTCAAAACAACTATGCCTTTTTGCAAAAGTTCTTCTATAAGCTTCTGCTTATCCTCATCACTTAGCCAATTCTCATGATTACCTGTTACATAATAAACTGGTGCGATTTTAGAAGCACCTTCCATAAATTCCATGGCAACATCCATATTGGTGTGGTTGGAATCCACCAAATCTCCTGTTACTGCGATGATGTCCGGATTCTCTTTTGAAATGGCTTTCAAAATCCGGCTTTGATTTTTCCCAAAACGCTTATTGTGCAGATCCGAAATCTGTACAATCCTGTAACCTTCTATTTCTTTTGTAATTTTATTTGAGGAATATGTATATCTTGTTATTACCAAATCATTGTTTTGCCATATGCTGAAAAATAAAAATATGATGATTAGGCCTATTAAAATTTTATGGTATTTTTTCATAGCGTTAATTCTCCAAAACACTGGTGAATCGCTCCAGCAGTTCACCTTGTATCTTATTCTAGTACCGTCCTTCCTCTGTTTTTATGACACGGCAGTCTTTCATGCCTTCGCCTGTAGGCAGGTATGTGTTTTTTTCTTCCTCTATTTCATCCACTCCCATGTCCGGGCTTAAAATCCGCATTTGTTTCTAATTTACTTGGTTATTACATTTCATAGTCTATAATATGCATCCTTTCCCTTTCCTATTTCTGAATAAAATCTTGTACGTTATTATGTTAAAATATTTTAGACAGTATGATTATGAGAAAAACTATTATACTAAATACAATTTCTTTTATTCTTTCTCGAAATATGTCCTTTTTGTCTGGGCGCTTAAAATTATTTTTTAACGGGCCATTGTTAACGATATCTTCCAATTCTGCTCTGCAACATTCACCCTCCTTTTTACTCACTATTCCAAGTGCATAACCAAAACATACTAAGAATATTCCACCTATACCCACAGATAGAAAAAGTGTTACTAATGCATTTATGAAATTGTCATTCTTATATATACTTGGAAAAAATCCCATTGTAACTCCAAATACAGCAAGTAAAAAAGCATATCTTCATTTGAAAGAGTTCCTAAAAAATATATTTGCTTTCGATATTTATACTTATAACTATTTTCAGGCATAACATGTTGCTCAAATCTTTCTTTAAATTGCTCATAAGTTAAAGTTGTTTCAATTTTCATTTATTTTTCCCCTCGTCAATCACTTAATTGGCTAAATGACTTTTTATAATATTTAATATTTCTTGAATCACCTTTTCAAACTAATTATGCAACTATAACCGTTTATTTCACATGCTTCCTGCAATTTCATTAATCTTTTTACGGCATTTTTCTTCTTCCTTTTTAGTATCTATTGCACTAAAAGAAAGAATACAAAATGCAATATCTAAGAGAATAATCCCTATTATGAATTGCAGAAACAACCCCTTTGACATTAAAATAATATTTGCAGCAACCGTCATAATTAACATAATATATCCGAAATTATAGTAAGTAGCTGTATGTTCCATTTCATAAGAAATTGTACAACCATTCTCACTTTCTACGATAACTCCATGTAGCTCATTATTTCCACCTCTTCTTGCTGTCAAAAAGTACGAAAGGATAATTTTTTCATTCATTATATTTCCTACAAACACATCCTCAATCTCATCGTCACACAATTCTGATAACGTATGAGGTACATTTTTTTCAAATCTTTCTTTTAGTTGTTCATAAGTATAATCAGTTTTAATAATTGTTAGTTTCTTCATATTTGTCTCCTTATCTCTTATCAGAGCCATATGGTACAATTCATTTTAGGCTATTGGGGAAATATCCGTTTCTACCGTTTCCAATTTGTCATTTAGGTTTATTTTTCTTATTATTTTTGTAAAATACAGAGGCTTGTTTACTCCTTTTCTGGAACTTAACAGCACATCTCCAAACAACACTATATATTCACGATAGTTTTTGGGGTTGACTATTACCGGCATAACATCTGTATCATAAAAATTATCAGATGTATTAAGTCCGACACCGGTTTCTATATATCTGTCTTCAAAAATCCATAAAACTCCATCTTTTATGTAACTGCATTTTATTTTTGCTTCATCTGGCATTATCCACGAATTTTTCCTATCAATTTTTGCATAAATGACCTCTCCTGAAACAAGCAATTGATTTTTTCTTTTGTTTACACGAATATTAATAGCTAAAGAAACGGCAAAACATAAAATAGCAATTATCAAAACTATACTTGCATAATTAAACTTCTTTATATTCTGTTCAAAATTCATCCCGTATCCTACAATAGAATAAATCAAAAAAATTGTTGAAGCAATCGTAAAATATATTTCCTTTTCCTTCCATATTCCTCTTTTTCTTACGCATAAAACGCTATCTGCCATACCATACATGCTATTAACCTCCTAAAATCGCTCTAAATTTCCCCCTCACCTGAGTCAGCACCCATTTTAGTCCTTTCATTGCCGCTTCATTGCTTTTTCCATGACCCAATTGAGTTCCAAACAAATTTGTAAATTCTCTTGATTCAGCCTCATTCAATATACAATATGCAATTCTCGTCAATGAGCTAAACCATTCATCACTAAATCGTTCTACTCTATTCATTTCTACCAAGTGTAGCCCAATTTCCAATACTGTAATTAGCGATGAGGCTATTCCAATTGCATTTATAAGTGTTAATGTTACCGGGCTTGTTTCCGGAACTGCTATCGTTAATGCAATTAATGTAGCTGACGTATAGGACAAAAGTGTTTTGAATTCATTTATTAATTCATATAGTTCTTCATAAAGCTGCCTTTCCAACCCAAACGGATCAAAATAACTAACCGGATTCCCTTCCACATACGCATATCGGTTCAGACTCTGACTCTCTGCTATGTTTCCAGTCACCACATCCTGATTGATAAACCGCTTGATGGACACATTGTAATACCTTGCACGCATGTAATACAGCCCGTTATCATCCGAAGCAACTCCATACTGTCCATTGAACAGGAACATGACCTGCCCATAGCTTCCCTGTATCAGCTCTCCGTATGGATTGTATGCATATGTATACTTTACCGCTCCCATTTCATCCGTCACTGCGTTGGTGCTTCCTACATTGTTGAAATGATAGGTCAGGTATCCTTCCTTTTCATTTTCCTGTGCTGATAGTCCGTTTCCATAGTAGAAGTAAGTAGCCTGTATGGCAGAATTGATTTCTCCACTTTCCGACTTCCTCTCCACAGCCATCAACACCCTGCTAAGCTTTTCCACGGAATCCACCACATATTCTGTCCTTATTTCTTCTTTCGTCCCTGCATTCTTTATGACTGCCGTCCGGTTGTCCTCCGCATCATACTCATATTTCGTAGTTCCTGCCTGTACCAGCCGGTTGCGGCAGTCATAGGTGAAGCTTGTCATCTCTCCGTTAAGGGGTCCGTATATCATATTTCCCTCTTTGTCGTACTTCACTTCTTTTCCATTGTATTTTATCAGGCGGTTGGTCTTGTCATACTCCATGCTGATATTGGAGATGTCGCTGCTGTTCTGCAGCTCTCCCTTCTGCCCGGACTTCACTGCCGTGATGTTGCCGCTTACGTCATAGGCATATTCCTGGCTGTTGATGGTCTGGCTTCCTTTCCTGTCGAGGATTGTCAGGAGCTGCCCTGCTTTATCATATGTTCTTATCTCCACCGTGCCGTCTGGACGGGTGGTCTTTATCAGCCGGGAATTCTTGTCGTACTCATAAGTGGTGACCCTGCCTTCCCAGTCTGCTGCAGTCCTTATGTTTCCATTTTTATCGTATGTATATATGACCTGTTTCCCATTGGGATAGGTAAGACTCATCAGGTTCCCAAACTCATCATATCCATAGCGGATGATGTTCCCTCTTGTGTCCCTATAGGAAGTTACCCTGTTCAGGGCATCGTATTCCCTTGTGATGGTTCCTTTGGAATCCGTCACGGTCAGCAGGTTCCCGTTTTTGTCATAGGTATAGCTGCTGATGGTGCCGAGCTGGTCTGTAAGGCTTGTGACCCTGCCCGCTTTGTCATAGGTATATTCCGTCACCTGCCCCTTGGAATTAGTCTTTTTTGCGACCTGTCCATTGGCGTTGTATTCATAGGTATGCTTGTATTCGCTCCCTATGCTTTCGCTGGTGACCTGGTTGTTCAAGTCGTAGGCGTACTTTGTCACGCCACCGTTGGGGTTTGTGAAGCTCCACATTTCCCATGGCATCGTATTCCGCCGTCACACTGCCTCCAAGGGCATCCGTGGAGGAGCTCAGGAGCTGCCCGCCTACATAGGTAAGGATGATGTCGCCATGTCCGTTTTCGCCTTTCCGGATGACTTTTACGATTTCATTATTGCCGTTATATTCATATTCCGTCACATGCCCCAATGCATCTGTCATGCGGATGCAGTTGCCCATGCCGTCATAGGCATGCCGGGGGGGTATTTCCTTTGGCGTTCAGTAAACTCTTCAAAAACCATTATTTAATAATTATAAATAATCTATTCCTTATGATAAACAGTTATTATGTTTTATCATTTGCATTAATGTTAATTAACTTTTCGCAATTTTCCTTAATCTGCTCTTTTTGATATTATAAATTACATTTTATTCATTCCCCAAGTCTCTTTGTATATTAAACCATGCTAATTCTTCCAATCCATTATTATCTTCCACTCGAATAATAGTTACAATATATTTTTCTTCTGTAGTTTTGACATTGTAGCCACATCTAACATATGTGGTTTGATTAATTTCCTTTTTTACCTCCTTGCTTCGCATCTCATAGCTTTCCATAGTTCCTTGCCATATTGCTATCATATCTCCCATAACAATATCCCAATCACTTTCACTATAATCTTCCAACGCTTTTTCCCAAAACAAGTTGATAAATTCTTCCTTATCTTTATTTTCTAATGCCGAAATACCTTTTTCCAAATATTCATCGCACTTTTCATCCTCTAAGGAAATACCACATCCATTAAATAAAATCATACTTATTATAAGTAAAAAGCTAACAATTCTTTTCATAACCATTCTCCTATTCATCTTTTATGCATGGAAAGCATTTTTATATACTTACTTTGTATTACCAAAATAAAATTCGCCTGTCCATATATTATATCTTACCACTGTATAAGTATAGGTATAAGTTCCATGGAATTCAACGGCACACTCTGATACACCTGCTCCTATACTAGTAGTATCACTAATTGTCTTATTACCGAATCCAATTTCTTTTCCAATTGATAGCCCTGCTGAAAAACTACCGCCCATTACTGCTCCATGTCCTTCTGTTCCCATAACATCTTGTGCATTAGATTTTGATTTATAACCACTAATAGAAACACCTGGAAATCCTGCCCCTACATTTACAACCATCTGAAATGCAATATTCCCTTTGCCATCATATGTAATCTGGTGATTTCCTCCTATTAATGCTCCTGCCGCAATGCTTTCATTATATCCATATGATGTAGTACCTGGACCAACTATCTCTTCATATTTATCTTGTATATACATTTTCGCTATCGTTTTTGCCATTCCAAAAATATCAGTTGTTTCGACCCTTTCCAACCCAAACGGATCCAAATAACTAACCGGATTCCCTTCCACGTACGCATATCGGTTCAGGCTCTGGCTCTCGGCTATGTTTCCAGTCACCACATCCTGATTGATAAACCGCTTGATGGACACATTGTAATACCTTGCACGCATGTAATACAGTCCGTTATCATCCGAAGCCACTCCATACTGTCCATTGAACAAAAACATGACCTGCCCATAGCTTCCCTGCGTCAGCTCCCCGTATGAATTATATGTATAAGAGTATTTTACCACTCCCTTTTCATCCGTCACTGCATTGGTACTTCCCACGTTATTGAAATGATAAGTCAAGTAGCCGTCTTTTTCATTTTCCTGTGCTGATAGTCCGTTGCCATAGTAGAAGCAGGTTGTCTGAAGCGCTTCATTGCCTGTTGTGCCCTCCATGCCGCTTTCTACAACTGTATTCTCAGACTTCCTCTCAACAGCCATCAGCACCCTGCTGAGCTCTTCCACGGAATCCACCACATACTCTGTCCGCACTTCTCCCGTAGTTCCTGCATTCTTTATGACTGCTGTCCGGTTGTCCTCCGCATCATACTCATATTTCGTAGTTCCTGCCTGTACCAGCC
>JAMPFB010000109.1 GCA_023664735.1 Robinsoniella sp.
CTCCATGGCGCAATATGACTAAAATTGCCGTCCATGGCAATTTTACCCTAGGTTATGAAAAGGCTGTTAAGGAAAAGCATCATCAAAAACAAGGAAGCCAATCCTATGCTCTGCCCTCTCCCACGTCCGTCTCCCAAAGTCCCTATGCCGCATCCGTTTATCCATCTTTACTAGAAAAGGCTGAACTGTTACGAAAAAACAGGCTGAACTGTTACAAAAATCAATTTCACAGCAGTTCCCCACCATTGTCAAATCTCCTCAAATATAGTAAAATAAAACAAAATTATTTATTGGAGGGCGCACAAATGATAATGGAGTTAGCGATTGGTTCGATTGTTCTTGCACTGGCCTATTTTTTCTACATTATTTTCTCGTATGTGAAGGTAAAGGGCATAGTAAATAATCAGGAAGAAAAAGATTTGGCAAGGATGCTGGATAAGGACAACCGCAACCGCATTATGAAGAACATCAATGAGGTTACAAAGACATTTAATTTGAAGACGATTATGAGTACCGTAACCGAGTCCATGTATTATTCCACAGAATGTCTTGTAAATGTGCTGAAGAAACTGGGCATTCGCAAGGAAGTGGAGGTACAGATTGATGAGGCTTTGGAAAATGCGGGGACGGACTTTAGCCTTGTGGTTTCA
Source organism: Robinsoniella sp. (assembly GCA_023664735.1). Classification (GTDB taxonomy): domain Bacteria; phylum Bacillota; class Clostridia; order Lachnospirales; family Lachnospiraceae; genus RGIG3040. The sequence goes on from JAMPFB010000109.1 coordinate 651, forward strand.
GATGGGAAAAACAATATGATGGTGGAGAACATTCCCTGCCGCTATAAGGAAACCTATATTGACAATGTATCAGAAAAGGTTTTATTAAAAAAAGAATATGAGAAGGCATATTTTAATATGGAGCTTTTAAAAAGCGACTGCATGGAGCGGCAGAGTGCTCATTTCTGCAGCAATTGCGGCGCACCCATGGAAATTAACGGAGATTTTTTCCTATGCGGAAGCTGCAATACCAAGTACACTACGGAAAGCTATAACTGGGTAGTTACTAATGCATATGCCTATAATGTGAAAAAGGGAGATGCGCAGGGATTTTTATATATGGTGCCGGTTATTGTAGTAATGCTGATGGGATTTATCGGCATGCTTGGTGGAACGTTCCTGTCTGTTATTTCCGTACTTTGCGATCTGGCATTTTTGGCAGTGGTATATTTCTATGGAAAGAGCTTAAAGGATAAAATGCATTATTTTAATATGATGACGGAATATGATCCCAACATGTCCAAAAAGGCATTTGAAAAAAGACTTCATTATCTTGTGCGTATGTATGAAAGGGCAAAGGATTTTGATATCAGCCGGTTAAAGCCTTTTATGGAGCCAAAGCTGTTTGAAAAAGTGAAGGCGGAAAATAAATATGATGAGTTTTATTTTCTGGACATGGAAGTGGAGAGTACCTATTTGTCGGATTTTCGTATTGAAGGGGATAAGCAGATAGCAGATGCTAAAATACGCATGATAAAGACAACCATGAATGAGAAAAAGAAAGTGCAAAGCAAGAAAGAAGAAATTTCATTTTCTGTATACAGGCATAAGGATTGCCGGACGGATATTAAGAAAAATGCAGAGATATTTACTTGTGAAAGCTGTGGAAGCTCAGTAAATCTTTCATTGGACGGCAAGTGCAAATATTGTGGAGCGACTTTTGACGTGTCGAAGTATGACTGGATTATCTATCAGGTACAGGAATAAAGAATAAAAGTGGCACATAATAAAAAGTGATACATAGAACAAAGTGTGTGGGTACCAAACAAAAAAATGAAAACAGGAGGAAAGAAAAGTGGGGTTAATTAGAAGCGAATCGGAAGGCAATAACATTTTTAAGGCGGCGGGAAGTTCCATAAAAGGAGTGCTAAGGGATGCCTACAAGGATGTCATCGAATGTCAGGACATGGGCAACAATGTTTTGATGATGAGAAAGTCCACTGAAACAGGAAGGATATCCAAATCAAGCGCCATTATCGTGCAGCCTGCCCAGATGGCGGTAATCATAGACAGCGGCAGGGTTGTGGATGCTACTGCGGAAGAAGGGATTTATACTTTTGATGAGTCCAGTACGCCCAGTTTTTTTGCGGGGGACTTTGGCGCTTCTTTTAAGGATATGTGGGAGCGGTTTACTTTTGGCGGCGATAGCCCGAAACGCCAAAGCGTTTATTATTTTAATATGAAGGAAATTACGGATAACGGTTTTGGTACGGCTACGCCTGTTCCTTATAAGGATTGGGATCATGCGGTCATGAATGCCAGAATACCGGGGGGCTATATGGCTATGAGCGTAAATATTAAATGCCGGGGCAAATATACTTTCCGGATTGACAGGGAAAGGGTGCCGGAATTTATGCGGGAGCTTGCCGGGACAGCCAATATTTGTGAAAAGGAAGATTTTATTGAACAGATACGGAGTGAAGTTATCGGAGCCTTTCAGATGGTGCTGAACAGCCTTGGTTCCGATAAATACCGGATCGGGGCATTGGACTTGCCGGGACAGTCCATGTTGATTAAAAACATTATGGATGAAAACGAATTTGACAAGGCAATTCGGAACAGGGGGCTGAAGCTCGTTTCTTTTGTGGTAGAATCAGTTGATTTGGATGAAGCGTCCAAGGAGAAGATTAACAAGTGGGAGCTTGGCGGCGATGCTTACAACCAGCAGGCAGTGCTTACGGGCGCATATGGAGAAGCTATGGTAAAGGCAGCCGAAAATGCTAACGGAGCGGCAAATGGATTTATGGGCCTTGGATTTATGAACATGAGCTCAGGAGGAATGTTTCAGGGAGCTGCCAATAACACTGCCGCAATGCAGGCAGGCGGCCAGGCGGTCATGATGAATCCGGGGCAGGCCGGAAACGGGCAGATGCCAGGTGGAAGCGGACAGCCTCCTGTCAGTGCGCAGGCAAACGGACAGCCTCCCAGAAATAGCGGGGCTTCACAGTCCCAGAGCATGACATGTCCAAAATGTGGTAGTCCGGTAACCGGTAAATTCTGCGGCAATTGCGGTACTCAAATGCCTCAAAAGAAGCTTTGCCCTAAATGTGGAAGCGAAGTGACCGGCAAGTTCTGCAGCAATTGCGGTACAGCCGTGGAAGAGGCTCCGGCTGCGAAGATATGTCCGGAATGCGGCATGGAAGTAAATGGAAAGTTCTGCCCGAACTGCGGTACGCAAGTGTAATGAAATGAATACAAACTTAGAATACTATAAAGTATTTTATTATGCAGCAAAGCTTGGAAGCCTGACGGCAGCAGGAGAGCAGTTATCCATCTCCCAGCCTGCCGTGAGCCAGGCAATAAAGCAGTTGGAAAAGCAGCTTGGGACAAAGCTGTTTCAAAGAAGCGCAAAAGGAATGAAGCTAACCAACGAAGGAGAGCTTTTGTTTTCTTATGTAAAATCCGGCTATGAGCAGTTTGAGCTGGGAGAGCAGGTGCTTTTGAAGCTGAAGAATCTGGAGGCAGGAGAAATCCGCATAGGCGCCAGTGATATGACACTTCAATATTATCTTCTGCCCTATTTGGAGCAGTTTCATGAAAGATATCCGGGAATCAAAGTAGCAGTAACGAACGCTCCCACACCGGAAACAATCCAGAATCTGGAAGAGGGGAAAATTGATTTTGGCGTGGTTACCACTCCCTTTTTGGAAGAGCAGGGGCTTCAGATAAAAGAAGTGCGGGAAATAGAGGACATTTTTGTGGCAGGCAGAAAGTATTTTCAACTGAAGAACCACATGACGGATTTTCGGGAGCTGTCAGATTATCCCATTATCTGTTTAGAGAAAAATACCAGCACCAGAAAGTATATGGATGAGCTGCTAAAGGAAAATCAGGTTATTTTGAATCCGGAATTTGAGCTTGCCACCTCGGATATGATTGTGCAGTTTGCCCTGCGGAATTTAGGAATCGGCTGCGTGGTAAAGGACTTTGCACTAGAACATATGGAAAACGGGAGGCTGTTTGCACTGCGGTTCAATAAGATGATTCCCAAGCGGAAAATGTGTGTAATAACCCAGAGGAAGCTGCCAATAAGCCCCGCCGCAAGAAAGCTTCTAGAATTGATGGAGTAAGCGAAGAAAGGACAAATATAATTATATGAAAAAACAAAACCTCTTTTCGATTGTATTTTCTATATTTACTGTAGTAGGTATTGGATTACTGATAGTAGCAGCCGTGATATATGCAAATGAAATGCAGTTTCGGAAATCAGCTGTAAAGGTAACAGGAGAAATTGTAGATATTCTGACTGGTTATCATAATTCCTCAAATTATGATGATAGGGAGATAACCCATGAAGTTTATGTTACCTATACTTTTGGAGGGGAAACCTATGAGCGGGTGCAGCTGCATGAATATGACAGCAATATGTATGTAGGCGGAAGCATTACCCTTTTATGTGACCCGGATAATCCAAGAAAAGTAAAGACCGAAAGCGGTTTCTATCTGCTTGTTCTGTTGTTTGGCGGTATTGGAATAGTATTTTCCTGTATAGGCATTATTCCAATGATTTTCAGTGCAGGGAAAAAGAAGCGAAAAAAACATCTGCTTGCCAATGGGCGCCTTCTCCATGCTACAGTTGAAAGAATTGATTTAAATAGGAACATTTCAGCAAATGGTCAGCATCCATATGTGATTTATTGCGAATGGGAGGATGAAAATGCAGGTATCCAGTATCGTTTTAAAAGTGAAAATCTTTGGACAGACCCGGGGTTCATTTTTGAGCCGGGCAGCAACATTGATGTTTATGTGAAGGAAAATGATTTCAGCAAGTATTACGTGGATGCAGAGCGGGAGCTTTCCAAAAAGGTTGTGGATTTTACGTGATGATTTATTTACATAATGCCGAGTTATAAACTCAACTTATATAAAGTATAATAAATATTGATTTTACTTATGAAAAGATTTAGGGTATAATCAGAAAGTAAAAGACAAGGATGTGTTTTACACATCCTTTTTTCTTGAATTATGGAAAGTCACAGGAGGATATGACTATGGTAAAAGCAGTTGTTGGAGCAAACTGGGGAGATGAAGGAAAAGGCAAGATTACGGATATGCTTGCACAAAAGGCGGATATTATCGTGCGTTTTCAGGGCGGAGCCAATGCAGGACATACAATCGTAAATGACTATGGGAAATTTGCCCTTCATACACTTCCTTCCGGAGTGTTTTATGACCATACCACAAGCGTTATCGGAAACGGCGTGGCGCTGAATATTCCGGTTTTATTTGATGAAATCAAGTCCATTACAGACAGGAATGTGCCGATGCCGAAAATCTTAGTATCGGACAGGGCGCAGATGGTAATGCCATATCATATTTTGTTTGACCAATACGAAGAAGAAAGGCTGGGAGGAAAATCCTTTGGTTCCACCAAATCGGGAATTGCGCCTTTTTATTCGGATAAATATGCAAAAATCGGTTTTCAGGTAAGCGAGCTGTTTGACGAGGAACTGTTAAAGGAAAAGGTAGTGCGCATTTGCGAGATGAAAAATGTCATGCTGGAGCATTTATATCACAAACCACTTTTAAATCCGGATGAGCTGCTTGAAACCCTGCATGGATATAAGGAGATGGTAGAACCATATGTTTGCGATGTTTCCTTATTCCTGAATAAAGCGCTGAAGGAGGGAAAGACCATTTTATTGGAGGGACAGCTTGGAACCCTAAAGGATCCTGACCATGGAATTTACCCTATGGTAACTTCTTCCTCTACTTTGGCAGCCTATGGCGCTATTGGAGCGGGCATTCCTCCTTATGAAATAGGGCAGATTATTACAGTATGTAAGGCATATTCCTCGGCAGTAGGGGCAGGAGCCTTTGTATCGGAGATTTTTGGAGAAGAAGCGGACGAATTAAGGCGCAGAGGCGGAGATGGCGGAGAGTTTGGAGCTACTACCGGACGTCCAAGGCGTATGGGATGGTTTGACTGCGTTGCCTCTAAATATGGCTGTCGTCTGCAAGGCACTACAGACGTGGCATTTACCGTTTTGGATGTGCTTGGTTATCTGGATGAAATTCCGGTTTGCGTAGGCTATGAGATTGACGGAGAAGTAACTACGGAGTTCCCGGTTACCTCCAAGCTGGAAAAAGCAAAGCCGGTATTGAAAATGCTGCCGGGATGGAAAGAAGAAAGGGCGGACATCAGAGGGATTAAAAACTTTGATGAGCTTCCGGAAAACTGCAAGAATTATGTAAACTTCATTGAGGAGCAGATTGGTTACCCCATTACCATGGTGTCTAACGGACCGGGACGCAAGGATATTATTTACAGGGAAAGCCCTTTGAAAAAATAACCGGATCATGAAAGCGAGAGGACGATATGATTACCACGATTATTTTTGACATAGGAAATGTGCTGGTGGATTTTAACTGGAAGGAATATATTGCTTCCTTTGGATTTTCTGAGGAAGTGCAGGAGAAGTTAGCAAAAGCTACTATGCTGAGCCGGGAATGGGACGAATTTGATAGAGGAGTTTTGGAAATAGAAGATATTATACAAAAATTTATACAAAACGATTCTACCATGGAAAAAGAAATTCGCATGATTTGCGAAAATGTCCATGATATGCTTGGAAGAAGGGATTATGCTATTCCATGGATTCAGGACTTGAAAAAGAAGGGCTATGGCGTTTATTATCTTTCCAACTTTTCCCAAAAGGCAGAGGCGGAATGTGCCCACACACTGGATTTTCTTCCTTATATGGATGGTGGTATTTTATCTTATCAGGAAAAGTGTATTAAGCCGGAGCCGGAAATCTATCAGATTTTAATAAACCGCTATCACCTGATTCCGGAGCAGTGTGTATTTATGGATGATAAGCCAGTAAACTGTGAAGGAGCTAAGAAAGCGGGTATGCATACTATTGTCTTTACCACCAAAGAGGAAGCGGAAAAAGAGCTTTTGAAGCTTGGCATAAAATAAGCAGCAAAAAAGAGGCTAGTGAGCCTCTTTTTTGTTATCTTCGTTTTGGAAAGTCTCCTTGTCTGTACTTTCCGTATTCGGATTTTCGCTGGAAAGCATTTCCTGAAGCTGGCGCTCCCTTGCCTCTTCTAAGCCTTCGATTTCAGGAAAGACGGAAGCAATGGTTCTTTTCTTTGTAATGGCTCCGTAAAGCCAGATATAGACCCAGATAAGAATAGGAACTGCAATAGTGGCAAATAAAAATGCCTTAAACAGCTTTCCTTCTCCATCAAAGTTGAAAATTGCGGTAATTAAGGTGGCAAGGAGCAGCAATACCAGTAATATGACTCCAATAAGGGCTGCCCGCCGCTGATTTTTTGAATACATGTTGAATCCTCTTTTTTTGTTTGATAGGATTATACTATCATATTTGGGGGAGGATGGCTAGAGGTAGCAGTTCAGCCCACAGGCGCAGAGCAGGTTTTATGCAGAGCACGTTTTCTACGTCG
>JAMPFB010000010.1 GCA_023664735.1 Robinsoniella sp.
AGCGAGGTATTTTCGAGCTTAGCACTGTTGCGTTTTTATAGAGCGAAAGCGTGGTGACGCAGAAAATACGCTCTGTGTAAAATCCGCTCTGGCGGCTGTGGGCTGAACTGTTATCATTTTATTTTTTCAATATGCCGCTTTCATCAATTTTAGAAATTGCTTCCCGAATGGTCTCTACCGGAAGAACCAGTGCAAATCGTACATGATTTTTACCAAGGCTTCCAAAGCTGCTTCCCGGAGTGCAGATGACGCCGGTTTTTTCCATAAGCTCCATAACAAACTGGGTATCATCTGAAAATCCATCCGGAATCCTTGCCCATGCAAACATGGTGCCTTCACTTCTTTCAAACTTCCAGCCAATTTCCGTCAAACCATCACAAAGCGCATTTCTTCTTTCCTCATAAGCCCTGCACTGCTCAAGCACGCAGTTGTCTGGTCCGGTCAATGCGGCAATGGCGCCATACTGTACCGGAAGGAAAGTACCATAATCGATTTGAGAACGTATCTTTTTAAAGTTTTGGACAATATGCTGATTGCCTGCCAAAAAGCCCATTCTGGCTCCTGTGTAATTAAAGGATTTGGACAGGGAATAAAACTCTGCCGCCACTTCCTTTGCACCTTCATAAGATAAAATGGAACGTCCTCTTTTCCCGTCATATACAATGTCCGAATAGGCATTGTCATGGAGAATCCAGATACCGTTTTCCTTTGCCCATGCAATCAATTCCTGATAAAAGGATTCCGGCGCCTGCTTACATACAGGGTTCAGCGGATAGGATACGATTATGAACTTTGTCTTTTCTACAGTTTCCTTTGGAATATCCGAGAGATTTGGCAGGTAGCCTTTTTCTTCAATTAAATCATAGGTTCTTATCTCTGCTCCCATAAGCTTCGGCCCTGCTTCAAAAATTGGATAGCCGGGATTGGGTACTAATACTACATCCCCCGGATCACATAAAGGAAGGGCAATGTGGGCAATTCCTTCCTGAGAGCCATATACAGAAGTAACCTCTGATTCCTTCAGGCTAACGCCGTATCTTTTTTGGAACCGTTCAATGACTGCTCCAGTCAATTCTGGCAGGTCTGCTAATGCATACTTATAGTTTTCCGGCTTTGATGCCGCTTCGACAACTGCTTTCATAATATGCTCTGCCGGTTTAAAATCCGGAGTGCCTACGGAAAAATTATAAACAGTCCTTCCTTCTTTCTCTAATTCATTCTTTTTATCGTTTAATGCCTGAAAAATTCCTTCTTCAAAATCATCCAGACGTTTTGCAAATGGTTTCATTTGTATTCTCTCCTGTCATTCTATATTTCTTGTATCTTCTAATTTCTTCCATCTATATTAGCACAGCCGTTTTTTCCTTTCAAGAAGCAGATATATTTTCTTGCGCAGGACCATCCAAAAGCCTTCCCCGGTAATCAAATCTGGAACCATGACAGGGGCAGTCCCAGCTTTTTTCCTGCGGATTCCATCCCAGCTCACAGCCTAAATGGGGACAAACCGCCGACACAAGAAAGACCTCTCCCTTTTCATCCTTATAGGCTCCTACTTTTTCCCCTTCGTATTCCACCACAGTTCCTTTTCCCGTCTCCAGCTTTTTTAAGTCCTTTTCAGGAAGCTTTACCCATTTTTTTGTAAAATTCCGTACAGTCGTCATGCCTTCCTGCACTAAGGTGCTGGCAGAAGCGGATAAGTGGAATCTCTGTGGGGAAAATACTTTTTCATTGACAGCTTCTTGTTTCAAAATCATGTCCCTAAGCAGGCACGCTGCCACCATGGAGCTTGTCATGCCCCATTTTCCAAAGCCCGTTGCCACATACACATGCTGCATAGAGGAAGAAAAACGTCCAATATAAGGAATCCCGTCCAAAGTCATACAGTCCTGTGCTGACCATCTGGCAGCTTCCTTTCTATTTTTATAGTATTTATCCGCCTCCAGCTCTATAGACTCATATCCCATCCCCGGTTCCCATATGCCTGCATGGTGTTTTCCTCCCCCAAGAAGCAGATATTCTCCATAGCTGCGAAAGGACAGACTGTCCTCATCCACTCCTAAATACATATTTTCCACTACAGGTACTCCTTCATAAGCAATAACATAGCTTCGCTCCTGATGCATCCTCATAAAATAATATCCCGGTACATTTAAAAAAGGAAAATGGCAGGCAAATACGATTTCCTTTGCTTTTATCATTCCACCAGTAGTCTTTACTGCTTGCTCCCCTGCCTCAAGCGCCTTTGTATGCCCGAAAACAGTTAGCCTTCCAGCAACTGCCTTGAGAAATTTCAATGGATGAAAAGTGGCCTGTTTGCGAAAACGGACAGCTCCCTCCACAGGAAAAGGCAGCTCTGTCTCTTTTGTAAATTCGGCTTTCAACCCTAGCAGCCTTGCCGCTTCCACTTCTCTTAAAATTCCTTCCGCTCCCCTTCTGGAATACAAATAGGCATCACAGGTTCTGAACTCACAGGAAATTTTCTCCTTTTCTATAATCCTACTGTATTCCCTTATGGCTGCTTCATTAGCATTGGCATATTCTCTGGCGGCTTCTTTGCCAACCGTCTGAAGTAGCCTGTCATATATCAGATTATGCTGCGAAGTGATTTTTGCCGTAGTATTTCCGGTTTGCCCGCTTCCGATTGCTTCAGCCTCGATAACCGTCACCTCTCTTCCGGCTTCCATTAGCATGTAGCCGGTAAGGATTCCTGCCATTCCTGCGCCGATTATGAGCACATCCGTTTCTATATCACCTGCCAGTGAAGGTCTTTCCTCTATTTCTATTGTCTTTTTCCAGATGGATTCCATGCATCTCTTGTCCTTTCTCTGCCAGATTTTCCTTTTATTGTCTCCAAATCATAGCATTTCTATAACAAAAGATGTAACCGTTCAGCCCACAGGCACAGGGCGGGTTTTATGCAGAGCATGTTTTCTAAAGGAGCCCTTATAAAAACGCCAACGCTTAGCGAGGTATTTTCGAGCTTAGCGCTGCTGCGTTTTTATAGAGCGAAAGCGTGGCGACGTAGAAAACATGCTCTGCATAAAACCCGCCCTGCCCCTTATTCCTTATATTCCTTTAATATCTCCTTTAAATACTCCTCATATTCTGATTTTATATTTTCCGGCAGCAAAATTCTGGCGCCCTTCCCAAGCCCTGTAAGCCAGCCATAAAACTGTCCGCTTACGGCTATATTTACCCGGATGGAAAAATGGTTTTCATCTCTTTTCCTGATTTCTACGTCCTTTCCAAATCTGTCTATTACCACACCTGCAAAATGGTTTTCAAACTCTAGGGTAACTGCCTCATCCTTTCCGCCAAACATGGAAAAGGTCTTGCTGGAATATCTGGCGGGCTTTATTTTCTGAAACAGTTCAATCCCGCCTCTTGGCTCTTTTGTCAGGGAAATATCGTTCATCTTGTCCACCCGGTAATGCTTCATCATTTCCGCTTTTTCATCATATGCTACCATATAATAATACTCATCATTCCAGATAAGCTGATGGGGGCTTACCACATACCTTTCCCCATCCCTTTTAAACTGCATCTTTTTGTCTATGTTCCATTCAAAGTAACGGAAGGAAATCTTTAAGTTTTCCTGTATGGCACGATGAATATAGTCCACATTATAATAGATGCTTTCATTTTCCGTTTTAATTCTGTCGGTAACATAAACCTGACGTTTTAACTGCTTTGCATCCATCTGGTTCGTAAGGGAACTGATTTTGCTAATCAGCTCTCTGGACTTTTTTAAAGTAATGAATTTAGAAGCCTGTACCGCATCAACCAAAAGCTTTAATTCCGCCAGTTCAAAATTTCTGCTTACCAGACGGTAGCCTCCCTTTTCCTTTGCCTTTGAGCTTACAATATCATAGCCAAAGTTTTGAAGCGCCTCTATATCCGTATAAATACTCTTTCTTTCCGCCTTGATTCCATACCTCTCCAGCTCTTCAATCAATTGTACGGTAGTAATCCCCTTCTCTTCATTGGTTTTTTCCTGTAAAAGCTTTACAATATATAATAATTTTAATTTTTGATTTGGTGATTTTGCCATAAAACATTCTCCACTTCCCATAAATTTTGTATTTCATAATCAATCTGCACGTCTAATGTTTTTGCAAGCTTCTCTGGATTGTACCAGCAGACTGCAATCCCCGCCCGGTTTCCTCCCAGCATATCACTGGACAGGGAATCTCCTATAATAATGGCCTTTTCCTTGTTAAAATCCGGTATCTGCCTAAAGCATGCATCAAAAAATCTTTCATCCGGCTTTGGCGCTCCCATAACCTCTGAAATGAAAATGTCCTCCATCAGCTCTGTAAAGCCTGCTAACTGCAATTTATTTCTCTGGGTCCGCTCCACTCCATTTGTAACAACATACTGCTTAAAATCCCTTTGCAGTTTTTTACAAAGTTCAAAGGAATCATCCTGATAAAAGTAAACGCTGCCCAGATAGGTCTGGTATGTTTTTTGAAATTCTTTTACCGGTACTTGCTCTATTTTCCTTTTAACAAGAGCTTCAAAATCCTTCTCCCCGTCCTTTTTACAAAACCATTCCGCAAGCATTTCCTGCTTTGCTTCTGTTTTTTCCAAAAGGCGGCAAAACAATTCTTCAAACCTGCCGTACAGAACCTGTGCCTTTGGTATCTCTCCCCGCTCTAACCGCTTCCAGTAAGAATCATTGATTTTGGAATAAAGCTCCACTGTGTTTTGGGTAATTGCTATGTGGTAATCTGCAAAAGCCTTTCTTAAAGCATATTCCTGTGATTTGGAAAAATTCAGCAGCGTACCGTCCACATCCCACAAAATCGTCTCATATCGTTTCATAGCCTCTCTCCTGCATGTTTCCATAAAATGAAAAACGGGTGTCCCTTAGAACACCCTTCCACAATCAGCCTTCTGCTGTCTCTTCCTTTTCTAACAAAGCTTCCTCCTGCAGCTTGGCATCCTTAGCTTTCCGCAGCTTCACACCAATAACGCAGGCAATTACAACAAGCGCTATCATTATAACGAACAATAGCAAATAAGATAAAAATGAATTTAAAAACAGGATCAGATTATTCATATCGTGTACCTCATTTCTTTTTTCCTAATGGTTATCATACCACTTCAAAGCCCGTATCGTCAAGTAAGTTTGAACCGTCTGCTGCACTTGTGGCAAGCATATCGCATCTTTCATTTTCCTTATGACCTGCATGGCCTTTTATCCACTGAAAAACCACCTGATGGGGCTCCATTGCTTTTAGCAGCCGTTTCCACAAATCCACATTTTTTACGGGCTTTTTCTGGCTATTCTTCCAGTTATTTTTCAACCATCCTTTTATCCAGTTCTGATTGAAGGCATCTGTCACATATTTAGAATCAGATATCAATAGAATATCACATGGCTTTGTCAAAGCCTCCAATCCTACGATTGCCCCCATTAACTCCATGCGGTTATTGGTAGTATTTTTATAGCCTGCAAAAAATTCCCTTTCATGCAGGGTTCCCTTTGTATCCACGTACTGGACAACGGTTCCATAGCCTCCCGGTCCCGGATTGCCCCTTGCCGCCCCGTCTGAATAGATTGTTACTTTCATCGCTTCCTCCTGATTTGTTCCTTTTTTAATCAAAATATAAACTTAAGTCCATTTCCCCGTATTTACAAAGCGCTCAGCACGTTTTTCCGCCTTTTCAATAATTTGCCTGTCATATTGCAAAACTCCCAAAAGCTGAATGGCATTTCTTGTAGTCGCCCTGCCTTCCTCTAATTTGTAATTGAATTTTACATCATTTTCTATAATTGTTTCTTCAAAATGAAAATTATGGTACCTGCCCTCTAAAAGCCTTGTAAGCTCAATGTCATGGGTTGCTGCAAAGCACATGGAGCCTTCCCCTAAAAGACTTTCTAATATTTCTGTAGAGGCTGCAATCCGCTCCACTGTATTCGTCCCCCGCAGCACCTCGTCCACAAAGCATAATACCGGCGCTCCTTTTCTTTTTACGGCATCAATGACCCGTTTTAAGGCTTTGATTTCTACAATGAAATAGCTTTCCCTTGCTGCCAAATCATCCTTAAGGGACATAGAGGAATACACCCGGAATATGCTGCTGGTAAAGCTTTTTGCCATGCAGGTATAAATAGTCTGCGCCAAAATCACATTGACTGCCACTGTTTTTAAAAAGGTGGATTTGCCGGAAGCATTAGAACCGGTTAAGAGCATCCCCTTATCTTCCCGAAAGCTGTTTGCTATCGGATTTTCTACTAGTGGATGATACATCTCTTCCCCTTCAATATACAGCTTATCGCAAAACCGGGGCAGGCAATAATAAGAAAGGCTTTCCCGATAGGCGCCTATGGAAATTACCATCTCCATGCTTCCTATCGTTTCAAACATTTCAAGAAAATCCCGTTTATGCTTTTTTGCCTCCTTCAGCATACTGTAAAATTTCAAAATATCTATGTGGAAGCACATTTTTATATAGTCCAGTAATATTTCAAAAGGATTGCTTTTGACGGCTTTATCTCCAAAAATAAGAAAGGCGCCCTTTGCAAAAGCCTTTGTTTCCTTTCTAAGCCTTTTTAATGCTTTCATTTCCTTTTCAAATACGGGCACATGACACTTATCCAGCTTTTCAATGGTTTTGATTATCCGAAGCAGGTAAGAAAAGGTTGTAATATAAGGAGCAATCTGCTTCTGAGATGGAAAATACCATATAATATTCAAAGCCAGAAGGATACAAAAAGCCGTAAGCCCAATTGCAGGCTCAAAAAACATGCCTGCTAACGAAGCTCCTATGCCAATCAGCATTGCTATATGCCTTGTGAGCTTTTCCGCCTTTAAATTGTCCAGATAATCAAAATAATCCACAATGGAATATTTTCCCGTCCTTCCAATGGAAGCAAATAAAAGCTGGACATTGATGCGTTTTTCTTTGTTTTCCCGGAAATAATTTATTTTTTCTTCCCGCTCCTTAAATATGCCTTCCTCCATGGATGGGCACCGCAGTGTTTTATAAAGCACTTCCTCTCCTGCGGCGGAAAAAGTATAGTCCATTGTCTGATAAAGCCTGTCCATATCCAAATCGTTCCATGTTATATCATCAATAAAAAAATCCGTTTCTCCTATTGTTTTTTTGTAATAGCCGGATATAGTGGAAAGCCTTCCTTCTACATACTGCTTCCGGGAGGGCTTTCCGTAATCCTTCTCTAGCTTTTCCCTGAATTTCTTTTTTGCCCTTCTTTCCTCTAACATTCCCATCACGAAAATAAATGCAAGGAATGCTATAATAATAGCCAAAAATACCACGTATTCCATAATGACTCCTCTGTCTGATGCTGTTCCTGCTTATGCTTTTAAATTTGCCGCTCCAAAGCTTTCCGGAAGCAGCTCCTTTAATGTATGCAGACGGTAATCCTCCCTGCTTTTTCCTACAATAATATAAAAGCTGTCCGGGTCGCAAAACTCTGCCATCACCTGCCTGCATACCCCACAGGGATAGGCAAAGTCACTTTCACCGTTTCTTTTTCCACCTGCAATGGCAATTGCCCGGAACTTTCTTAAGCCTTTGCTTACTCCATTGAAAAAAGCCGTCCTTTCTGCACAGTTGCTTGGTCCATAAGCAGCATTTTCCACATTGCAGCCGGTAATGATTTCTCCGTTTTCTGCCAAAAGCGCTGCGCCTACCATATAATCTGAATAAGGCGAGTAAGAAAATTCCCTTGCTTCTTTTGCCTTGTCAATTAGTATCTGAATTTCTTCTGTGCTCATGTGCATGTTGCTCGTCCCTTTCCTTTTTGACTACTTATATAAAATCGTCACCTGTCATTAAAGTCTGTTCCTTCCCAACAGGTTCCCTTCTGGCAATCTCTTTTTCTGCTCTGCATACATGAAACAAAACCCGTTTACTATGCCCCAAATTTCTTCACGCATTCCGTTACCAGCTTTTTAAAGAAAGGCGCTGCCGTATTTGCCGCTTCCTGTACCTCTTCATGGGTCAGGGGATTTTCAGAAAGTCCTGCCGCCAGATTGCATACGCAGGAAATGCCACATACCTTCATGCCCATATGGTTAGCTGCAATTGCTTCTACTGCTGTAGACATTCCTACTGCATCGGCTCCTAACCCAGCCGCCATTTTGATTTCTGCAGGAGATTCAAAGGAAGGACCTGTAAACTGAATATAAACGCCCTCCTGTAAGGAAATTCCATTTTCTTTTGCAGTCTCTTTTATGATTTCTCTTAATTCCTTATTATAAATCTCGCTCATATCCGGAAATCTGGTTCCTAATTCATCTATATTCTGCCCGATTAGAGGATTGGGCGCAAAAGTGGAAATCTGGTCCGTAATCAACATAAAATCCCCTGCATGGAAGTTCTTGTTCACTCCTCCGGAAGCATTGGTCAAAAAGAGAATCTCCGCTCCCATAAGCTTCATAAGTCTTGTAGGCAGCACCACATCGGAAATAGGATATCCCTCATAATAATGCACTCTTCCTTTCATGCACACAACAGGAACCTCTCCGACATAGCCAAAAATAAATTTCCCTGCATGTCCCGGAACGGTAGAAACCGGAAATCCTTCGATTTCACTGTAATCCACCTCTGTAACAACCTTTATGTCCTGTGCATAATCTCCAAGCCCGGAGCCTAATACGATTGCTACCTTTGGTGTAAAGTCTGTTTTCTGGCGAATGCTTTTTAGGCAGTTCTGTAATTTTTCGTAAATTGGATTCATGATTTCATACCTCCTGAATGATGTATTTTTTTTAGTTTAACATAGATGGAGGGATTTTTCCATTTTTTTTACTATAATGTAT
Source organism: Robinsoniella sp. (assembly GCA_023664735.1). Classification (GTDB taxonomy): domain Bacteria; phylum Bacillota; class Clostridia; order Lachnospirales; family Lachnospiraceae; genus RGIG3040. The sequence goes on from JAMPFB010000010.1 coordinate 8,796, forward strand.
TTTTAGACGTAGTAGCTCAGCCTTTCATGGTAAAATTAATAAGAGGACGCAGGAGCTGGCAGCTTATAAAAAAGTCTTCCAAACCTTCTTTGCAAAGCCGCCGGTTCCTATGTCCTCTCCACCAAGCTTCTCCTTCTAACAACCAATCAAATAATAATACAAATAATCCCCCCATTGGTATCATTTACGATTTTTTGCATAGTTTCCTGCAATTTTACCTGACTTTCCTCTCCAATCATGGCAATTTTACTGGAAATTCCGTCATTTACAAGCTGTTCCACCGTTTTCCCGAAAATATTGGTGTCCCAGATTCCATCCTGAGTAGTGTCCGCATCGGATATGTAACGTATTAAATCCTCTGCCTGCTGCTGGGTTCCTACGATGGGGGCAATTTCTGTTTCTATGTTGGCACGAATTAAATGAACAGAAGGGCTTTCAGCTTTAATCTTTACTCCGAACTTATTTCCATGTCGTATGACTTCCGGTTTCTCCAATACGATTTCGCTCCGCTCAGGCGTTACCACCCCATAACCTTTATAGCGCACCGACTCCATGGCATTTAATACTTTTGTATATTCTTTCCGCATAGCCGCCATTTCCTGCAGCATTCCAATCAACTGGTATTCACTTGTTACAGTATCTCCTAACAGTTCACTAAGCATTTCATAATAATAAGCTTCGTCAACATCCAGATAAATCTTAATTTTTCCGGAAGACATATCAATATTGTCCACCTTGATTCGTTCCACAAACTCACTATCCAAAGTAAACGGATTTTGAATCAAATCTCTCATATAAGTATACTGCTCTAACTTTTCTTTCAGCTTATTAACCAGATCCACCTTTACCTTATGGTCATCTGCAAGCATTTCCACCCATTTGGGCAGGAAAAATTCCATTCCTGAAATGGGAAATTCGTATAGTACCTTTTCCAAAATGGCAGTTACATCTTCTTTTTTCAACTGTTCCAGATTCATGGGTACTGCCGTTACGCCAAATTTTTCAGAAATCTCCTCTGCTGTTTTTTGTGCCTCTTCCGAATAAGGTCTTTCGGAGTTCACCAGCACAATAAAGGGTTTGTTCAGTTGTTTTAACTCGTTAATGGTACGTTCTTCCGGTTCTATGTAATCTTCTCTTCTTAACTCAGAAAAGCTTCCATCAGTCGTAACTACAATTCCGATACTGGCATGATCCGTAATGACCTTCCTTGTGCCGATTTCCGCCGCTTGGGTGAAAGGGATTTCGTAATCGAACCAAGGCGTCTTTACCATCCGCTCCTTTTCATTTTCCAAATGCCCACTGGCGCCCTCCACCATAAAGCCCACGCAGTCAATCAGCTTTACTGCCACCTTTACGTCATGGTCCAGTGCTATTTCTGCCGCCTCTTTTGGAATGAATTTAGGTTCTGTAGTCGTAATGGTCTTTCCGCCAGAGCTTTGGGGGAGTTCGTCCATAGCCTGCTTTTTCTCATATTCCCTTGTCATATACGGAAGCACGCACACATCCATAAACCGTTTGATAAAAGTGGATTTCCCAGTTCGCACCGGCCCCACAACGCCTAAATAGAGTTCTCCGCCTGTACGGGTCTGTATATCTTTATACAGGTCATATGTATTTGAACTATAGTTTTCCATAAAATATCCTCCTGCTTATACTGGTATATGTATATGCAGAACATTTCCTGTTCATGTATTCATTTTCATACTTTTCCTTCCCATGACAAATAAAAAGCACCTGAAACAAATGCCCCTCCTATCTGGCAGGTAACATTCTATTTCAAGTGCTTCTATTGCTTTTATGACTCAGAATATATATGAACCAAGTCCGATTCAAGCCTTATGGCATCCGATTTGTACAAACCGGTTTTATCTTATCGTATGCTTTGTATATGCTGCTTCTTACAGAGATGCTGCTTCGTCAACTAATTTCTGCAATGCTGCAAGCGCTTCATCTGGAAGCTTATCATATCCGTCTTTCTTTGTAGCAAAGTCTTGTACTGCATTTACACGGGTTTCCATGCCAGCCTTAAGCTGTGCAACATAACCTGCATCCTTTAAGTCTGGTGTGAAATCTCCAGTCTTTCCAGACCAGTCATTCATGATTTCGATATCTTCAAAAGGTCCCCATGCTTCAAATTTTGCTTTTCCTTCTACAATTGTTTCAAGAATGCCCAATGTATCAGCCGGTTTTACCTTTGTTCCCATGAAATCGCCTGTATTTACGATGTAGCAGTCTACATTCTTTTCCTCTACCAGCTTTTTGAACTTCTCATAGTCATTTACCAATGGATAAGTTCTGAATGGGTTAGCATATGGTACGATACGAAGTGCATTTAAGTCAGTACCTGCTGCAACACGTTCTGCAGAAGATGTCTTAGTTGCAAGAGTAGCGCCCATAACGGAAGCCAGTGCAGCTCCTTTTAATTTTACCACTGGTGGAATGGTTGGGTCTTTCATAATCCAGAAAATAGCATTTACAGGAGCATCAATCTTATCCACACGGTTTGGAGACCATAATTTGGATTTGATAGCACGTCCGTTGCCATTTCTGATGTCCTCTGTTACTAACTGAATCTTGCCTTCGGAATCCAAAGTACAGGAGCAGTTCTGAGCAGATAATAAATATTCGTTATCAGCACAGCCTGTAGGATAATCTGCTGTCTTGTCAAAATATGTAGGCTCTAATGCGATAGATGCGCAGGTATCTGTATTGATAATGAAAGCATCGTCATGAAGAACTTTGATTTCATACTTTCCGCCATGCTTTGCATGAGTAAGCGTAGACTTACCGGAACCTGACAGACCATATACGGATGCAACATATTTTGAACCATCCGGCAATAAGTATTCTTTCTGTCCGCCGTGGCAGGAAGCATAACCGTTTCTGTTAGCAAGAGCCCATGCCATTGTCAGTGTGCCTTTCTTATGCTCACCGAAATATCTCATACCAAGAATTGCTGCACAGTTTTGATTTGTATCAAAATAGCAAAGCGTCAAAGGATCGCTTAAGCAGCTATAATCAACATCTGGTGCATCATGAGGTGCCCATTGTGGGTCGGAGAAAATGTAAATGTCTGGTTCATTTCCATCACCAACTGGTTTGGAATTTTTGTACATTTTTACATATTCGTCGGACATGTACTGGAAGTTAATCATCCAGTTGTATAAAATGTTTTCTTCTCCTTCTGGAATCAAAAGGTGTGCTTTTACCATGAATTCCGGATCAAGTCCTACGAAACATTCTGCATGATACATTGTTTTCCAACGTGTTTCGTAGATTGCATCCATAACAACCTTGTCAAGCTTTGTTTCATCAACGCCCGGCTCGCCTTTGATACGGCGTGCTGCTGCATAACGTCCTGTTACTGCACCGTCATTAAATAATAAAACCTTTGCGTCCTTTTCAAGACCAAATGTCTCACCATCTTTTACAGGCATGTCTGTAACAACAGTTCCCGGTGAATTCTTTGCTAATTCATAAGCTTCTTTTAAGGTGTTTACTTTTACTACGTTGTTTCCGTAGAAAGCAGCTTCGATGATGGAACGGGTCTTAGAAAAACCAACTTTTCCAGCACCAATTTCTGCTATTGGGTAATAGGCTTTTGTTGACATACTAATTGTCCTCCTTGTTAATTGTGTATTTTTCACCGCTTAAAACGGCTCTTACCATGAAAACCGATGCCAATTGCACCTCAAATATTATCTCAAATGCAAAGAAAAAAGTCAATATTGGAACTATGAAAAAAATATGAAAATGGTAACAGTTTAGCCGCAGGCACAGAAAAAGGGTCCCACAGAGCATGTTTTCTACGTCGCCACGCTTTCGCTCTATAAAAACGCAACAGTGCTAAGCTCGAAAAAACCTCGCTAAGCGCTGGCGTTTTTATAAGGGCTCCTTAAGAAAACATGCTCTGTGGGACCCCTTTTCTGTGCCTGCGGCTAAACTGTTACGAAAATGTTTGTATCCTATCAGCCACCCTGCCTCCCAGAAAGATTCCTCATCCAATAATCTGAATGTAGAATAATCTCTTTTCCCGTCTCTTTCGCATACTTCATCTCCTTTGAAACCTGATTGCCAATATAGCCTTGTATATCAACCACATAAATAGCATCCGAAAGTTCGATTTTTCTAAAATGTGCTTTTTCAAGAGAGCATCTCTCTGCCTCGGAAATTTCCAAACCATCAATATTATATACACACTGTAAAACATTGAAATCATGTTTTGTTTCCAATAAAAAAGCTATTCTCTGCATTTCTTTCTCAAATTTCATGCTTCCGCATATTGTAACTGTTTTCATCCTTGACCTTTCTGAAATAAAAATGTTAATTCCCGTAAGTGCTTGAACTGCTGGCAATTTTCGTCTCTCCATATTTTACACTGCCCTAGTCGCCTCATAAAGCCATGCCGCCTCTTCCTCCGTCAAAAATTCCTTTGTTTTTTCATAAACAAGCTCATGATACCTGTTTAATCTTTCCCTTTCCTTTTCAGATAATAATTCTGGCAAAATCCCCTCTAAATCTATAGGTACAAATGTCAGGGTTTCAAATTCCATAAACTGCCCATCATTGTTTTTTTCTGCCTTTTTGCACAGGAGTACATTTTCAGTACGTATGCCATGACTGCCTTCTACATAAACACCCGGCTCATCCGTAATGAGCATTCCTTCTTCAAAAACGGCTTCTTTTACCCCTTCCCGGTACTGCCAGCTAAGCCTTTGGGGACCTTCATGTACATTGAGCATATATCCTACCCCATGACCGGTTCCGCATTTATAATCCATTTCCATTTCCCAAAGAGGCTCTCTTGCAAGGATGTCCAAATTCCGTCCTGTGCAGCCATACAGGAATCTGGCATTTGCCATGTTCAACATGCTCACTGCCACCATGGTAAACTGTTTTTTAATTTCCTTTTCCACGCTTCCTAAAAAGATTGTTCGAGTCACATCTGTAGTTCCGCCAAAATACTGCCCTCCCGAATCCACCAACAGCATTCCCTCTGCTTCTAAAGGCTTTGCAGAAGCTTCTACTGCCTGATAGTGCATCATGGCGGCATTTTCTTTATAGGCGCTGATAGTAGGGAAAGATAATTCCAGAAATTCCGGGATTTCCTTTCTTAATCCGTCCAAATAGTTAGCTGCCGATAACTCATCCATCGGGATTTTCCCAATATTTTTCTTTAGCCAGTATATAAACCGGATTACTGCGGCGCTATCCTTTCTGTATATCTCTTTCAGGTTTGCTATTTCCTTTGGGGACTTCTTTGCCTTCAGCATGGAAACCGGATTGCCATCTTGTAGCTGAAATTCTCTTTTCCGGAGGATACTGCCAAGAAAATAGCTGATTTCTCCCCGCTCTAGCAACACTGTTTTAGAAATCCCAGCCTGCTCCTTTATGTCCCATTTAGAAAGGAAAGAGAAAAATTCCTTATACTCTTCCATCCGGACTCCTGCCCTGCTTAAATGGTCTTGTACCGCTTTGTCTGCCGCTTCCTTTTGCAAAAACAAAATTGCTTCTGTTTCTGTTACAATGCTGTAGCTGACTGCAACCGGATTGCACTCCACATCATTGCCCCGAATATTATAAAGCCACATAATATCATCCAGCTTGCTTAATACAACAGCATGGGCTTTATGCTTTACCAGTTCTGTTCTAAGCTTTGCCAGCTTTTCTTCCACGGTTTCCCCTGCTGTCTCAGGCGCCAGCACAAAAACCGGATTGCAGGGAAATCCGGGTCTTTCCTTCCATATTTCATTTGTCAAATCCTTTTCAAAGGACAGAGTAATTTCTTTTTCTTTTAATATAGATTGAAGCCAGTCGCCATAAGCAAGAGTAACGCATCTTCCATCAAAAGCCAGCCTCTCCCCTTTTTTCATATGCTGCTGTAAATACTCCTCCACTCTTGGGACTCCTTCCTCAAGCATTTTGCAAAGCCTTATATTAGTCCCCGCTAACTCTTTTTCTGCCTGTATAAAATATCTTCCGTCTGTCCATAAAAGAGCTTCCTCTTTCGTCACTACCAAATCCCCATTCGATCCAGTAAATCCTGACAAAAATTCTCTTACCTTAAAATAGTCATGTACATATTCGGAATTGTGAAAATCCGCTGTGGAAACAAAATAAGCATCTACTTTTTCCCGTTCCATAACTTCTCTAAGCTTTTCAATTCTTTCTATTATTTTTTCTTTCATTTTTTCTTTCATTTCTATTTTCCAACCTGTTGTTTAATTCTTTTTGTTTTTATAGTTCATTCCACGTTGTCTGACAAGCCCGCTGAATTTATAATGCTGCTCTGGTTTTATTTTAGTCACAGTTCAGCCCACAGGCGCAGAGCAGGTTCCCATAGAGCAGGTTCTCCGCAGAGTACGTTCCCCACAGAGCACGTTTTCTAAAGGAGCCCTTATAAAAACGCCAGCGCTTAGCGAGGTATTTTCGAGCTTAGCACTGCTGCGTTTTTATAGAGCGAAAGCGTGGCGACGTAGAAAACGTGCTCTGTAGGGAACGTATTCTGCGGGGAACCTGCTCTATGGGAAACCTGCTCTGTGCCTGTGGGCTGAACTGTTACTTATTTTCTTTCTATTTCCTAATTTTATTCTTTATTTCTGCAACAGGGCAGATATGGCAGAGCTAGTGCCAAGCCTGTCACAACCGGCTTGCAGATATGCTTCCATATCCTCTTTTGTCCGTATTCCTCCGGCTGCCTTTATTCTGACTCCTGCTCCAATATGCTCTTTAAAAAGCCGGATATCCTCCAAAGAAGCGCCTGCCGTTCCAAATCCGGTAGAGGTTTTAATGAAATCAGCGCCTGCTTCGGTTACGCTCCTGCAAAGTACAATTTTTTCTTCTTTATTTAAATAGCAGGTTTCTACAATTACCTTAAGCACCCGACTGCCACATACTTTTTTCAATGCGGATATTTCCTCTTTTATTTTCTGGAAATCCCCATTTTTCACATCACACAAATTGATTACCATATCGATTTCCCCTGCGCCGTCCTCAATAGCCTGCTTTGTTTCCGCAAGCTTTGCCGCAGTCACACAATATCCGAGAGGAAAGCCTACCACTGTACACACATTAATTTTTTCTTTATATGTCTCCTTGACCCGTTTAATATAACAGGAAGGGATGCAGACAGATGCCATGCTGTATTGGATTGCTTCCTCACATAATTTTTTTATATCCTCCCATGAGGCATATGGTTTTAGCAATGTATGATCCACATGCCTTAAAATCTCTTTTTCCTCCATAATATTCTCCTTTTCTTCTTATGCTTTATTTTCCTGCTGTTATTATTTCCTTTTATTTTCCTGACTGTTTATTCCGGAAATCTTCACGGAAATCAATTTTTAGTCAGCGACTCTCTTCCCACAGGTGCCGAAACGGGCCTTGGACAGAAATATTTCTTAAGGAGCCCTTATAAAAACGCCAGCGCTTAGCGAGGTATTTTCGAGCTTAGCACTGTTGCGTTTTTATAGAGCGAAAGCGTGGCGACGAAGAAACATTTCTGTCCAAGACCCGTTTTGGCGCCTGCGGAAAGAGAGACGCTGACTAAAAATTGATTTCCGTGCTTACCCTCTAAAACGATTCAAGCACGCAAAAACCTCCTGCCTCCTTGGTTTCGTAAGACCGCAGGGAATATAAGAGCCACAGAAAGGCTCCCATCCCTTCTTATCCAACAGCTCAAAAAGCATTTGGACGGTCTGTCTGAGCGTATGTCTACCGTCCGCCATTTCTTCTAATCCATAACGGAGCAGATATGCAAGTGCAGTAGTCTGCTCCGCATCTGTAATCTGTTCCACATAACGCAAATCCACATTTTCCTTATCTAAAGAAAAGGAGTCCCTACCAAAAGTTTTTATTTTCATGGTTGTATTACGGCTGCTATTTCCCTGCCGCTCCCTTCCATAATAGTCCCTGTCGCCGCTTTTTGTGCGTTTATAGGGTGGCAATATACGTACATAATCCGGCACTTGAAAACCGGGCGCTTTGGTTAACGGAGCCGTGTGTTCTTTACAAAGCTCTTTTACATGCCGGGTTATATCAACGGGACGGTAACAGTCCATCTGAATAATGTAGTCCGCAATATAGAAAAAAGCGCCTGAGCTGCCTGCCACGAGAATCGTGGAAATCCCTTCTTTTTCATAAATGTCCCTTGCACGACACAAAAATGGGGTAATAGGTTCTTTTTCACGGCTGATAACCTGCTGCATAAACTCATCCCGCACCATGAAATTCGTAGCAGAGGTGTCCTCATCTATCAAGAACAGTCTGCTGCCTGCTTCTATATTTTCAACAACGCCTGCTGCCTGAGAAGTGCTTCCGCTGGCATCCTCCGTGGAAAAAACAGAAGTGTCCTTCTTATTTGGCAGGTCATTGATAAAAAGTGAAATATCCACATTCCGAATGGAACGTCCATCCTCTGCTCGAAGCTTGACGGCAGTCTCATCAGTAATCACGTATTCCCGTCCATCTCCTAAAATGTGGTTATAAACTCCGTTTTGTAATGCTTCTAACAGAGTTGACTTGCCATGATAGCCTCCTCCTACAATAAGCGTAATGCCCTGTGGTATTGCCATTCCGGAAATCTCTCCTTTATGGGGCAGAACAAAGGTACGTTCCATAGTGGCAGGGGAAAGGAAGGGTATGCTGTCTTTCATGGGAAGCTGGGAGACACCGCTCTTTCTGGGAAGAATGGAACCGTTCGCAACAAAAGCTGCCAGCCCCTCTTCCTGCAGGATGCTCCGCAGTGCCTTCTGGTCTTCTGCCAGAAAAATGGCTGCTTCTACCTTTTTTCCATCTAATCTCCGATAAAATAAACTGCCCTCCACACATTTAGGCAGAAAATCAAATAAAATCTTTTCCAGCTCGCCTGCATTTATCGTACGTCCAAAAGCAGGAAAGCCCACGTGAAAGCGTGCTGTAATATTGGTACTGGAAATCTCACATGCGCTTCGTTCCAAAACCTCCTGTCCGCATCGGGTAATGGACAAAAGCCCGCTTTTCCCAGAGCCTTTTGCCTTAAAGTTATAATCCTCAAATCCGGCTGCAAGCTGTCTGGTAAGAAAATCCGCAAGGGCGGTTTTAGCGCAGCCCTCGCTATAGTATTCCTTGGGAAAACCGGCTGCCTTATGGCTGATTTCCACATGCAGGCTGGAAGGCGATGCAAATGGATCCCCCTGTACATGGTCAATAAACAGACTGAAGTTCGGAAATTGATAACCGCCTGCTAGAGATTTATAAGCCGGGTAGCTTTTACGGTCAATAGAGCGCAGCATCCCCCGTAAATCGTTTGATGATTTCATAATCTATGTCCTCCTATTATAATATTCTTTTAAATACACAAAAACATCCAAAAGTGGACCTTGTTATCTTGGTTCATTTTTGGATGTTTGTCAAGATGTTTTTATGACTGTTTTTTAGCATACCAGCTTCTTTTCTCTTCATACATGCGGTCATCCGCTTCCTTTAAGAGCAAATCCATATCCTTTCTGCCGTCCATATGCCATACGCAGCCAAGCGCCATATAGGAATGCCTTTCTTGCATTTGTCCCTTTAAGGCTTCAACTCTTTCCATTAGCTCTTTTTCTTCAATTCCTTCACATAAAACAAGGAACTCATCTCCACCTACACGAAACAGCGCATAATCTCCAAATGCTGTTTTCAGGCATTGGCTGGCGCGGATTAGCAGTTCATCCCCTTCCAGATGTCCTTTTGTATCGTTTACTTTTTTCAGTCCCATTACATCACAATACAAAATTCCAACAGCCTTTTCCTCTTTCAGCCTGTCAATATAGTCATTCATGGCATGTCTGTTTCCGATTCCTGTAAGCTGATCCTGAAAACACAGCTCTTCAAGGCGGCGGACATAATTTCTCCTTTGAAGCAGGGCAACAATAAAATGTCCCAAAATCTGAAGGAGAGTCATAATATTCTCTAAAAATTTTTCCGGCGGATTATCCACCCCATAAAAGCCGATAATTTTCTTTTCGCTGACCAACGGGTATACTACCAGAGATTGTATATTTTGCGGCTCTAAATATTCGTATACTGCCCTGTCACTTTCCCTGATGCTTTCCAGATTTTTGATAATGACATTCTCGCCCTTTAAAAATTTCTCATACCATAGCTTAACTACCTGAAAGGATACGTCCTGCAGATTTTCCTTTTGGGGAACTACTCCATTGGCACACCATTCATAAGTATTATCCAAAGTGCCTTTTTCGTTTTCCTCAAAAATATAAACTCTTTCACTATTTAAGGACTGCCCCAGATATTCCATCAGGGCAACAAGGGATTCTTCCGGCGTGGGAGCAGCCAGAGAAGTCCGCAAGCCCTCATTTACCATGACTTCATTTGCTTCATATCCTCTGTTCTGCTGTTCACAGGCGCTCAAATCCACTGCAAGCTCAAAACGGTATTTTTTCCCATTTTCTTCTATAATAGTATCTTTCAATGCCAGCTTCTTTTTGATTATGGGATTATAACGAATCTCTTCTGCAAAAAATCCCGGACACAGCTTCTTATTGTTACAGATGGTACAAGGCATGGAACTGCCCATAAGGACTTCAAAGCATTTTTTCCCTTGCACTTCTTCCATTGATTCGACTCCATATACCTTGCGGGCAAAACGATTCATATACGCTAACTCATAACTGTCTATGTCTACCACATATACGATTTCTTGCAGTTCGTCATAAATCTCCCAGACATTTGGCGCCGTCTGCTCCAAACATTCCAATTTTTTCATAAAAACACTCCTGAATGATTCTTATGTAATCGTAAAATCTTTACACCTTAAAGGATGACACTGTCTGATTCAAAATCTCACTTAACCTAAACAGCTCTTCCATTTGGGCAAGGACTGCTTTGGAATTTTCATTGGAATTTTCCGCCGATTGTTTCATTTCCTCCATATAATCTGCAATTTCTCCGGCAAGCTGCGCAATCATCACTATAGACTCATTGATTCCACCTATGCTCGCATTCATCTCTTCCGAAGCAGTTCCTAAATCACCTGAAATATTTGTGTAGAATACTGCATCCTCCTCATACATTCCTGCAAGCTCTGTCATTCCCTTATAATCTTCCATAACTCTTCCGTTCATGAACTCTAAAAGCTTTTGTGAGCTTTCTGATAAAAAAGATACGTTCTGCACAACGTCTTCCGTTACCCGCCGGATTTCATCTACCGCCTCTTTGGAATGATCTGCTAACTGCCGGATTTCATCTGCAACAACTGCAAAGCCCTTTCCTGCTTCCCCTGCTCTTGCAGCTTCTATGCTGGCATTCAGCGCTAGCAGGTTTGTCTGGGAGCTGATAGAAAGAATTTCCTCCGTTAAGGTGTCTATTTCTCTTACCCGCTGGCTGTCCGCAATTGCCTTTTCCAGTTCTTCCTTTGTTTTCTGGTAAAGCGTAACCGCTTCCCTGCTGGAGTTTTCTGAATTTTTATGCTGCTTTCCGGCACGTTCCATAATATTGCCGGACTGTTTTGCTGCCTCTCCTGCCTTTTTTGACACATTTTCTACAGCAATGCTCAGTTTTTGTCCTGTGGATTTAATTATTTCCGCCAGTTCTTTTGCCTCCGTTGTCTGTTCCAATACTTGAACCGTTGAATGGGCAATTTCGGAAATATCCTGTGACAATACCGTCATTTTAGAAGAGGTTCCCTCTGCAATAGTTGAAATGCTTCCTGCCTCCTGCTTTGTATTTAAAATAATTCCTCTAATCTGCTGCTTTACTTCTACGGTTGCCGTCTTAATCTGCTCTGTTTCATCTTTATATTCCTTTGGAATGGCTTTTTCACTGACTACATTTTCCGAAAAGTCACCGGAAGCAAACTGCTTCAGCATCTGTATAGGCGCCAGTGTCCTGCCAATCAGCCCTGCCATGATAATTGTCACAAGCGCAATAATAACAAGTGCGATAATTACCGCTACCACAATCATGGCAATCAAAGAGCTGTTTACATTTGCAGTCGGTACTACGACTCCTATGTGCCAATTGCTGCCTGCAATTCCTGCAGCCGCAAAATAACATTCATTTCCATCATAATCCGCAAGCTTTACCACACGTTCATCTTGTCCGTTAATCAAGCCATCCAGCCCCGGCATAATGTCCGTAACAGCAACCGCTTCATCCTCGGAGGGTTCGTATTCCTTATTTTTATGGGCAACATATTTACCGCTGCTATCTACTAAAAAGCCATATACACCTTCTGCAAAATCAATGCTTTTTGTCAAGTCCGTTACCGTCCCCAGTGTTACATCCAAACCAATTACCGCTACCAAATCTCCATTTATGTAAACTGGTGATGCAATGGTAGCACACATCTGATTGGTAAGTACATCCCAATATGGGTCAGTTACAATTGTACTCCCCTCTTCAGCCGCCTGCTGGTACCAGCCTCTTTGTACCGGATCATAGCCCTCCGGTATTTCCGCTTCCCGGTTAGACTGTATGAACTTGCTGTCCTTTGTCCCGCAGTAGAGGTTCAAAAGCTCCTCCCTGCCTGCCGCATAGGTGTCCATTACAGACTGAATGAAATCTTCATCCGCATTCCCGGCTGCTTCTATACAGTTTGCCGCTCCTTTTGCGAGCATTTTTTCATTCTCAATCCATGTATTGATTTCTTCTGCATATTTGTCTGCATAAATCTGCAATGCCTCTGTCTGATCCTTAATCAGACGTTTACCTGCTACGATTACGATACCTACTGTGGTAAGCAAAATACTGATAACAACCATGCAAATCACGCTTATGGTCAGTTTCCCCTTTATGGTTCTTCTCATAATTTTACGCCTCGCTTTTTTGTATTTTGATATGCTCTGTTGCTTTTCTGTTGTTCAGCTTAGCAAAAAAAGAGGGGTTTGTGGAAGTTTTAGAATAAATTACAGTTTTTTCGGTATAATTTGCAGAGTAGAAAAAATTATTGGTACATGATACAATGAAGGCCGAATATGCAAACCTTGGATGGGATATACTGATTGGAGGAATAGAAGTGGCAGATAGAGAGGTCGGCTTTGTTGTGGATGATGAATACAAGGCATGGATAGAAACGATAAAGAACAAAATAAAACATAGTCAAATAAAAGCTGCTGCCAAAGTGAATTATGAGCTGCTTGATTTGTATTGGGATATTGGCAGGGATATTGTTGCAAAACAGAAGCATGCTAAATGGGGCGATGCATTTCTTACAACAATGAGCAGGGATTTGAAGAAAACTTTTCCCAGTATGTCAGGTTTTTCCGTACAAAATTTGAAAAGCATACGTTATTGGTACAAATTTTACACCTCCGATGAAAATGGCTTACAGGCTGTAAGCCAAATAGAATTGATTGAAAAAATGGTAAAAGGAATTCCTTGGGGACATAATCAGAGGATTATGTATAAATGTAAAAATATCGAAGAAGCCTTGTTCTATGTACAGAAAACAATGGATAACGGATGGAGCCGAACTGTCTTGGAGCATCAGATTGATAGTGGCTTATATGACAGGCAGGGAAAAGCTGTTACTAATTTTCAGTTAAAGTTACCAAAACCGCAGTCTGATTTGGCGGAACAGACATTGAAAAATCCATATAATTTTGATTTTTTGACATTGCGTGAAGAATATAATGAAAAAGAATTAGAAAATGCTCTCATTCATCAGATTACACAGTTCTTGTTGGAATTGGGCACAGGATTTTCATATTTGGGCAGGCAGGTACATTTGCATGTTGGCGAAAGTGATTTTTATATGGACTTACTTTTTTATCATGTCCGTCTTCATTGCTATGTTGTCGTGGAATTGAAAACGGAGAAATTCAAGCCAGAATTTGCAGGTAAATTAAACTTTTATGTAACTGCCGTTAATAAACAGATGAAAACGGAACAAGACAATCCAACAATAGGTATACTTATTTGCAAAGATAAAGATGATGTTGTTGCGGAATATGCCCTTGATGATATTTCACAACCACTCGGAATTACAGAATATGAACTGACAAAGGTGCTTCGTGAGAAATTTAAGAGCAGTTTGCCTACAGTTGAAGAGATAGAAAGCGAGTTGTCTGAATAAATTGGCTTACAGATTGCAATCCAATTGGAATAGTTTCATTATGCGAATGGTTATGAAATACCCTTTTTCTTTTTACCTTTTCTGTCCGGCATTCTATGCCGGCATAAAAAACCACCTATCAATATGATATCATATCAATGATAGGCGGCTTTTGTTTCTATACCTATAAAAAGCAACGGATATCAACTACAAGCTTTTTTTCGAGGTTTATCAACCGTTTTGTAATATCCTTGGCTTTTTCTTCAGCGGCTTTATATTGATTCAAATATTTATTAAGAGACTTTACTCCCATATTGCAGCCATCTGTCATTAAATCAGCAATAGTTTCATCCGATTCATTCATAACCAGTTTCACGTTTGTTTTCATCCATGACATGCTCTTTGCCATAGGATTCGGCTCTTTTCCGTCGTCATGGTATTTATCTAATAGAATCTGTATTTCATCTTTCAGTTTATCATGTTTGTCTTTGCAATCCGCAAGGCACTTTTGAAGCTTCTCGTCGTGTACATAATCCAGAACATCATCAATTGATGCAACACCCATTTTAATGCCGGCATCACATTCCCGCAGCAGCTTTATTGTATCTGATTCAATCATTGATTCTTTTCAACTCCTTTTATTTTGTAGCTTAGGATAATTATTCCCGTTTTGGGAAACATTATTCTGCGGTTATGTGCTTTTCAAATGATTGCCGTTTCTTTAGTAATAGTCCTGACTGATTTATGATTTCTCTTGGTAGCGCCAATTCACCTTTTGGAACAAACATTGCCTCATAGAGAAAATTTTTCAGTACTCCATAACTTATAATTTACTATTTCTTTATTGTCATATCCGGACATTCTTTGGGGTAATTTCATTCCACAAGGTAAAGCCTAAAATAAAAATGCCACCGATTACCTGCATGGCAGTCATGCTTTCTCCCAAAATCAAAACAGATACAAGAACAGCCACAAGCGGGTCGATATAACTCAATATGGCTGCTTTCTGCCCCGGTAGTTCCTTGAGCGAGGAGAAATACAGACAATAAGTCACTCCGGTATGTACCAATCCCACAATCAACAAACAGACCCAGCCCTTACTGTTGAGACTAGAAAGTGTGATTCCACTTGTAAGCCCCACATAAGGAATCAAAACAAGAATTGCTGCAATAAACTGCAAAAATGTCCTATGGATACCTGCCACCTTCTTTATAAATTTGTTGAGCAAAATAACTGTCGCATACAGACAGGCCGCACCTAAACCAAACAGGATACCCAGCAAGTGATTGTTCTGGGCTGACAAGTCTCCTATTCCTGTAATCAATACAATGCCCAGCGTGGACATGGAAAAGCAGAGCCACTGCTTTGCTGTCATCTTTTCCTTAAATAGAATGGGGCAGGCTGCTGTCACGATAACCGGTGCAAAGTAATAGCTGAGGGTCGCCACAGAAACCGTTGTATACTTATACGCCTCAAAGAGCAATATCCAGTTAAAGCCCATCGCCACACCTGACAACAAAAGAAGCGGAATTTCTTTTTTCATATCATGAAAGGGAATTTTTTGTTTTGTAAGAAACAGAAAGGCAGCAATCAGCAATGCAGCAAGAATTGCCCGGTATAAAGCGAGCTCACCGGAAGATACGGAAATATTTCTTACAAACAGGCCAAGCGTGCCAAATACTGTCATGGAAATAATGAGCATTGCCTTTGGGTTTTTTAGATGTTTCATATGTTATCGTCCTTTGAAATATAATTGATTGTTTCTGTAATTTGTTATATAAATTCACATTGAAGCAGTATTTGGGGTGCCTGATACAATACTCGATAGTCTGCCTCCTATTCGTCAGATGTTGTACTAAGTGCAATTTCTAATAATTCAGCCGCAACCTGATGATTTTTGATACGCATTAAATTATCCCAGATATCCACCTTTCCAAGCAAATTCATGCCTCCATGCCATACTAATTCATCTCCTTTTGATATTTCATGTTTATCGTTGCTATTTTGGTATGCTCTTTAGTAGCCCTAACTTATATAAAAAATGAATATCTTGATACGGCAAAGCAAATTGCTTCAAGTTCTTCATTCTTTTTTAATCTGTCATATAAGATAACTTCTTTATTAGTAACAAGTTTTCTTTTTTTTAATAAAATCGTCCACGACACCTGATTTTTTATATAATCCATTTTTACTTCCGGAAAGAATGACCTATAAAAATACTGCTCATCTCTACTGTGCCACAAGAAAAAATATAGATTTCTACTATCCATATTGTTCCGCATCAGATAATCTGCACCAATCAAAAAATAGGCATTTGGCATTTACCTTGTCCCTTAATTATCCGTATATTTTAAGAAAAATCCGAAACCTTTAAGGAAATTATTTAATTCTGTAATAGCACGTTTTTTTTCCAGAGCCTTCACGTTTCAATTCACCTTCTGCAACTAATTTACGCAGAGAGCCTTCTATTGAGCTTATGCTAAGTGATGGGCAAAGTTCTCGGATATCCTGCTTTGTGAATCGACCGATTTTATTTAAAGTTGCACGTCTTACCGTTTCAAGCGCAGGCAGCTTGGTTTCTACAAGTGCAAAGCGTTCTTCAAAATCCTTATATGCTGCAAGAACAGTACCAAGTAAGTACTTGATAAATGGTACTACGTCCTCTGCTCCTTCATGCCAGCCATTCTGTGCCTGTCTGAGTGCATCATAATAGAGGTCTTTATTCTTCGCAATTTTTGCTTCAAGCGAAATATATTTACCAACATAAAATCCATTTCTGTATAATAAAAGTGTTGTAAGTAAACGGCTCATTCGTCCGTTGCCGTCATTAAATGGATGAATGCAAAGAAAATCGTGAATAAAAACAGGAATTGCAATAAGTGGTTCAATCTCCATGTTTCCAATAACACAGTTATATTCTTCACAGATTCTGTCTAATGCTTCGGGTGTATCATAAGGTGCAAGCGGTGTAAACAGGGTTTCCACATGACCATCCGGATATGTGGCACTAACATAATTCTGTACACTCTTGGTTCTGCCTGCCATAGGATTGTTCATGTGGCTATATAATATTTTATGCAGTTGCAAGATATAGTTTTGTGTAATTGGAATAATATCAAAACTCTCATGTATGATGTTTAGAACATCACGATAACCTGCAATTTCCTGTTCATCACGGTTTTTCGGTGTTGTCTTTTCTTCTACAAGCTGTTTGATACGAGTGCTTGTTGCAACAATACCTTCTATTGCATTGGATGCCTCTGTACTTTGCACCTTTGCGATTTCAACTAGTTTTTCTAGTTCTTCAGGACGCTGTTTTAAATACACTTCCTGTTTGCCCGACTCTTTATAAATCGCAGCAATCAAAGCAAGGACGTCCGAATCCCATTTTTGATTTTTGATTGCAGAGTAGTTAAAAGTTCTCATTACCTTACCTCCGAATGCTTTCCCTTAAATTTTAGCAGAGAATAAGGGAAAGTCAATATATTAAGGAGAAATTCCCTTAATAGCATTGTTATTTTAAGGGAATTTATGTAAAGAACTATATAAACAAAATACCACGGTCATCATAAACGCTGGCAGTGTTACTATTACCACAACGGATTGCCATTTTCTTCTGCTTGGCCTTTTCAAACATAAACTGTGGAAGTAATAAATGTGGTGCCAAAGGAACTGCTTCTTCCGACAGCTATGTATTTGAAAAGGACAAAAAATAACACCGCCATGCTGAGCCAACATAGTGATGTCGTTTTTAACATTCAAATTATTCAATTGTTGTATCAAATTTGCTTAATCAGATAAGCAGGCTATTTGCATCCAATAAAAATTCCTTCACGCCCATCATCAAATAGCCATTTTCGTCATAACGAGGTTTCATACTCTTTTCAACAATGATTATTTTTTTGAAGGAGTCCATTGTATGCCCAAAGGACTGGGTTTCCTGTTCATACTTTTCCTGACTTGGAATCTCTATTTATTTCCATAGCAACCTCTATCTAATTTTTTTGCCGAAAACGGCATTTTTATTAGATGTTTTTTTGCAATATGTACAAATGCATCATTCCCCCATATATTTTCCCTTTCATAGCCTTTATTTTCTTCGTTTAGCGTAAATCATCTTAATACCATCTAATTCTTCTCTTAATTACCATCTAATTTGGGCAAATTATTTAAGCTTATATTTCCCAACGTTTGTAACTGCTGTACTGCCAACTGCCAAAGTAATTCCATACGCTCTTTTTGATTCTTACCCTGATTTATCAAAACAGCATTATAACTTTCCAAATTTGCAAGCACTAACAACTGATTTAGTGTTGCCACATCTCTCATATTTCCTTTTACTAGCGGATTTTCATCTCTCCATTGCTTCGCCGTCTTTCCAAACAAAACAACATTCAACATATCGGCTTCATTTGCATATGTATAGGTTATCTGTTCAGGAGTTAATTCTGGCGGTATTAAATTGTCTTTAATTGCATTCGTATGTATTCTGTAATTCAGTTTAGAAATTTCTCTATTTAGATTCCAATTCAGAGATAAACGACTATTTTCATCTGTCTTTAATCTTCTATAATCTTTCATAATATATAACTGGAATTCTGGAGAAATCCAAGTTGCGAAAGACATAGCAATATCACTATGAGCATATGTTCCTCCATAGCGTCCTGCCTTTGAAGTAATGCCGATTGCATTCATCTGTGTAATCCATTTAGTCGGCGTCATTACGAAACGATTTAACCCCGCCTCATTTTTAACCGCCTCGAATTGCACACGGTTAAAATCGGGATTATGCAATTCTTCCCAAACCCCCAAAAATTCTATCGTATTTCGATTACGCATCCAGTTTTGAATTACAAATCTCGGATCATCTTCATTGCGATATTTTGCAATGTCTGTTAAAGAAATAAATTCGTTTTCAAAATTTGTTGTATAAATGCCAATATCAATACCTTTGGCATGAATTGTTTCCTTAATAATTTTCCCCATTGTTCCTCCTTGATATCACAATTATTCTCATCCCTCTTACCTTAGCATTTATTTCCTTCTGTGAGATATTCTGTTAAATAAGTATTTTCATCTTCCCACATTTCCCGATATGCATCAATATAAGACTTAACGCACCCCGGATAAATATACAAATACGTTCTGCACACCTTTTTATATAAGCCCAACATTTTTTCATCGCAGGCAAAATCCAACAAGTAGTCAAGGAAATAGGATAATTCTTCTTCTGATACTTTCTTTCTACACACATCATTGACTAATGGCAGATAAATATCCTAAGCTTTCTTGGTTGTTTCAATTCTTCTACCGCATCTAAAGGCACTTTCCTTCGCCATCTCCAAATTCAACCTTAACATTTATAATGCTGTCTGGTGATTTGTGGGACAAAAGCACGATACTTTCCACATGCCCACTATGCCCAAACTGGTCCACTCCCCTCCCTCTCACTACCTCATACCCATTCTCCCCAAGATACTTCAAATCTCTTGCCAAAGTAGCGCTGTCACAGCTCACATATACAATCCGCTCCGGCTGCATCCTTACCATGGTATTCAAGCATGCTTCATCGCATCCCTTCCTTGGAGGGTCTACTACGATTACATCAGCATAAATCCGTTCCTCTTCATACTTCCTAGGCAGTACCTCCTCTGCCCTTCCCACAAAAAACTCCGCATTTTCAATATGATTAATCCGTGCATTCTGCTTTGCATCCTCAATTGCCTGCTGCACAATTTCCACACCGTAAACCTGTTTTGCCTTT
Organism: Robinsoniella sp.; assembly: GCA_023664735.1. Classification (GTDB taxonomy): domain Bacteria; phylum Bacillota; class Clostridia; order Lachnospirales; family Lachnospiraceae; genus RGIG3040. The sequence continues at coordinate 28,592 of JAMPFB010000010.1, forward strand.
TTTGCCAGAAACAAGGAAATGGTTCCGATTCCACAATACAAATCCCACACGGTCTCCTTTCCTGTCAGCCCTGCATATTCCAAGGCAAGCCCATAGAGCTTTTCCGTCTGGACGGGGTTTACCTGATAAAAGGACAAGGGCGAAATCCTGAATTTGGTTTCTCCTATATAATCTACAATATAAGGCTCTCCCCATAAGGTTTCCACCTCATCGCCCATAATCACATTGGTGTTTTTCGTATTTGGACTGATGGAAATACTCACAATTCTTTTGCTGCCTCTTTCTCCTGCATCATCCTGCCTGTTTTCCGTTTTTTCATTTACGCTGCTATCTTCTTCCGGCTCCTCTTCTGGCTTCCTTTCCAAAGTAAGTCCTTGCAAGCCTTCTGCAAATTCCCTGCTCTTTGGGAAGCTTTTTCCATTTATCACAAGGCAGACCATGATTTCGCCTGTGGCAAAGCCGGTACGAATCAACACATGGCGCACCAGACCTTTTCCACTTTGCTCATTATAAGCAGGAATGTGATACCTTTCCATAAATGCAAGAATGTATTCCAGTATGACTTTATTTTCCTTTGATCCCAGACAACAATCGGTATTTGCCACGATGGAATGTGTCCTTCCTGCATAAAAGCCTGCAATCAGCTTTCCGTCTTTATCTGTTCCAATGGGATACTGCGCCTTATTTCTATAATGGTATGGCTCTTCCATTCCTATTATTGGCTCCATAATCCGGTCTACCAGCTCTTTGGAAAATCCACCGATTCTCTGCAAATTATTTTTTATTTTATTTTCTTTCCACTCTAACTGCTTTTCATAGCTCATTGCCTGAATCTGGCATCCGCCGCATTGTCTGTGAAATGCACATTTCGGCTCAACACGAAAAGAAGAAGGCTTAAGCACCTTCTCTAACTTTCCATAGGCATAGCTCTTTTTTGCTTTAATGATTTTTACTTCTGCCTCATCCCCAATTATGGCATCCTTTACAAAAATGGGATATCCCTGATATTTTCCTATCCCTTCTCCATCTGAGCCTATATCTTCAATCATAATTGTAACTATGTCATTTTTCTTTAAATTTGTCTGTTCCATTTTTCTACACCAAGTTAGCTATTGCTAATTCATTTCCGTTGCTTTTACGTTGGATTCAAATAACCGGTTATATCCAAGCCAGCCTGTTTCCTTTGTTCCCTCTAAAAGCTCGGTGAAGGTTTCCATTTTGGCATCTGTATTATCTGCAAAATTAAGCGCCACCGCTTCAATAATAGCGGGCTTTTTGGGAGAGCCGTATTCATATTCCCCATGATGGGACAAAATGCAGTGTTTGATTTCTCCGGCAACTTTCTTTGGGAAATCCGGTATTTTCCCAATTTTCTCCCCTATCATTTCACTGCCAATTACAATGTGCCCTAATAGCTGGCCTTCATCTGTATAATCATTTTGGGGAAACAGGGATAATTCCCTAGTCTTACCTATATCGTGAAGCATGGCTGCAGCTAAAAGCAAATCTCCATTTAAAACAGGGTATGCGCTTACGTAATAATCGCAAAGCTTTGTAACGCTCAGGGTATGCTCTAAAAGCCCTCCCACAAATCCATGGTGGACGCTTTTTGCAGCAGATGAGGATTTAAATGCCTTGATAAACTCCTTATCCTCCACAAAAAAGCTTTCCAGCAGTTTTTTTATGTAGGGATTTTCGATTTTCTTTATGTAAGAAAGAATTTCTCCAAACATATCCTCTATATTTTTTTTGCTGACCGGAAGGTAATCGGAAGGATTATATTCCCCCTCCTGACATTTTCTAATCCGTTTGATGTTAATCTGGTTAGCTCCCTGAAAAGAATTTACCTCTCCATAAACCTCAATGTAATCAAATACATCAAAATCCCCAATTCCGGCACTGTTTGGCTCCCAGATTTTCCCATCTATTGTTCCGGTCTTATCCTGCAGAATAATATTTTCAAAGGGTTTCCCGTTTTTTGTCATGGCAGACTGTTTAAATTTGCATAAATATATGTCAAATACTCTGTCTCCCTCTCTATAATCCTGAATATATTTCATTACCTTTCTCCTTCCTTCAATGTCATTTCCACTTCCATATCTATATACTCTCCACCGCTGTAGCGTTTGATGGAAAGCCTTATGGTATCGCCGGGCGCCTTTGACAAAATCACATTTTTATATTCCTGAAAAGAACTAATATCCGTATATTCCACCCGCACGATTACATCATTATTCAAAATACCGGCTTCCATCGCCGGGGACTGCATTGCCACTTCCGTTACATATGCCCCATAAGGCATCCCTCCGTTTTCATGCACTTCCCTTGTTACATCCATGCCGAAAATGCCTCCATAGGAAAGCGTCTCCCCATTGGATAGCTTTTCAATGCTTCCCTTCAACTCCGATATTGCAATTGCCGACAAGATATCGCCATCCCTTAGCTCCATGGATTGTTTTGTAATCACTCCTAAAACTTCTCCGGACAAATTGATGAACACGCCGCTTGCATTTTCGCTTCCATACATATCCGTATCCAATATTTTATACAGCCCGTCCGCCACATTCAAAGTGTTCCCGGTTGCCGTCACCACACCATAAGACAGGGAACCACTTTGCCCTAAAGGGCTTCCAATAGCAACGACAGGCCTTCCCAGAATGGTACTTTTGTTAGAGACACCTAACTGGGCAATGGCAATTCCTTCCTTTTCCTCCGGACGCATTCCGGAATACTTCACACCATATATTCCAAGCCCTGTCTGATAATCTATTGCTTTCAGCTCTGCCGCCCTGACCATGCCGTTTTGAAATGCCACATGATATTCGCTGGCATCGGATAATTGCGCTGCCTCCGCCAATATAAGATATTCCACCCCGTTATCGGCAACAATCACGCCCGAAATGCTATTCTCATTTTCAAAGGTTCCCTGAAGCCAGTCGCTGTCCTGACTGACTCCAGTAACAGTCGTCATGAAGGCTTCCGATTTGGAGGCAAGCTCATAGAGGCTTTCATAAATTGTTCCATATTTTTCCACGGATATCTCTCCTGTATCCGCTGTATCTATCTGCTGCAATATATTGGCTTCCAGCTCTTCCTGCAAATCATTTTCCGTAAGCATGGACTCTGGAAGAATCTCTTCCTCCTCTTCCGGAAATTCCACCTTGGTAATCTCTTCCGGATATAACTTATTGCTGATGACAGGCTCCAGTATTAAAAAAGTAAAACAGGCAACCATGCCAAACACCACTGCCGAAAATGCAGTAATCATAGTCCGGCGGACAAGCTTTCTCCTGTTCACAGGGCGCTCTTTTATGGTTTCCCGCATAAAGTAAAAGGATTCGTTATTTTGTTCTGGTTTGTTTTCTTGTTGGTTCATTTTGGGCTCCTTTTAAATTGAGGGGAGATGTAAAGGGGGATTGGAAGGGGGACGTGGGAGCTGGGAGAGGCTGGAGTAGTCTTCCGGGCACGCTCTCGCTCTGCAAAGACGCAGCGGTACTAACGCACCAAAGGACGGTGCGTAAGGACCGGCGACTTTGCCAAGGCCCGGAAGACTACTCCAGCCTCTCCCAGCTCCCACTGTGTATCGAATAGCCGTGTCTGCATCTATATTTATATCTACAGCTGTAGCTATATCTATACCCATTATTCATATTTACCCGCTTTAAAACGCCCCTTTTCCAGTTTGAAATGATATCGCCCTTTCTAAAGCCATTTCAAAAGGTAGTGGCTGAGTAAAAACAGCAACAGAGGGATGAGAGCGGAGCTGCTGCATTGTTTTGGATGGCGATTTTCCTTAACAGCCTGCTCAATAACCTAGGGGAAAATTGCCACGGATGGCAATTTTAGGCATATTGCGCCATGGACGGCGCTATATGCCGACCCGTACGGTACCAACACCCAAAATCAGGCTGTTTAGGAAAATCGCCATCCAAAACACCGCAGCAGCTCCGCTCTCATCCCTCTGTTGCGTCCCCCCGCCAACCCCTCCCACCCTTTCAACTCCTTCAACCCTTCACTCCCCTAAGTATATCCGATACCACCTTTCTTGTAAAGCTTCGTGGCTTTTTTTTCGGATATGTGTTATACTGAATGATACAGTTGATCCATTACAGATTATCGAGGAATAAATGATGATAAACAAAAAAGCCCTACGCATATTAGAATATAATAAAATAATAGATTTATTAGTGGAAAAGGCTTCTTCCCAGCCGGGAAAAGAGCTGTGTAAGAGTCTCATCCCCATGCTTGAGCTGGATGAGATTCAGTTAGCACAGACTTACACTAAGGATGCCCTGTCACGGCTGTTTAAAAAGGGAAATACTTCCTTTGGAGGGAACAGGGATTTGTCTTATGTGTGTAAGCATTTGGAGGTGGGCGGTTCTTTAAATGCCACTGAGCTTTTGCAGATTGCCGCTCTTTTGGAAAATGTGGCACGTATAAAAGCTTATGGACGCTCTGACGGAAAAGAGCTGACTGACAGTCTTGACAGCTTTTTTGATGAGCTTGAGCCTCTTACCCAGCTAAGCAGCGAACTAAGACGCTGCATTTTATCGGAAGAGGAAATTGCTGATGATGCCAGTTCTGCCCTTCGGCATATCCGCAGGCAGATGGGCATAACCGGAGATAAGATTCACAGCCAGTTAAATTCCATGGTAAACGGCTCTTACCGCACTTATTTGCAGGATGCTGTTATTACCATGCGGAATAACCGTTATTGCATACCGGTAAAGGCGGAATATAAAAGTCAGGTGCCCGGCATGATTCACGACCAGTCCGGAAGCGGCTCCACTCTATTTATTGAGCCTTCTGCCATTATTGAATTAAACAATAAAATAAAGGAGCTTTCCCTGCAGGAAAAAGAGGAAATCGAAAAAATCCTTAAAGAGCTTTCTCTTTTGTGCAGCGAGCATACTTTTACCTTAAAGCGAAACGTAGAGCTTATGACCTTTTTGGATTTTACCTTTGCAAAGGCATCCCTTGCCATGGAGCAAAATGCCACGGAGCCGGTTTTTAACCAGCGGGGCTATATGAATATTCGCAAAGGCAGGCATCCGCTTTTGCCAAAGGATAAAGTAGTTCCTATTGATATTTATTTAGGAGATGCCTTTCATCAGTTAATCATAACCGGGCCAAATACAGGAGGCAAGACCGTTTCCTTGAAAACGGTAGGCTTGTTTACCCTGATGGGGCAGGCAGGGCTGCATATTCCTGCCTTAGACCGAAGCGAACTGAGTATTTTTACAAATGTATTTGCAGATATTGGGGATGAACAGAGTATTGAGCAGAGCTTATCCACCTTTTCTTCCCATATGACTAATATTGTGCATATTTTAAACGAGGCGGATTCCCTCTCTCTCTGCCTTTTTGATGAATTGTGCGCCGGTACGGACCCTACAGAGGGAGCTGCACTGGCTATTGCCATATTGGAGTATTTAGGGAAAAAGCAATCCTTTGTTATGGCAACTACCCACTATAGTGAATTGAAGGTTTATGCCTTATCCGGCAGTCAGGTGGAAAATGCCTGCTGTGAATTTGATGTGGAAACCCTAAGCCCTACCTATCGTTTGTTAATCGGTATACCCGGAAAAAGTAATGCTTTTGCCATTTCCGGTAAGCTGGGGCTATCCGATTCCATTATTGAAGCCGCAAGGCACCAGCTTTCTACAGAGGAAGAAAGCTTTGAAGATTTATTGTCGGATTTGGAAAGCAGCCGCAGGACAATTGAAAAAGAGCAATTGGAAATCGAAACCTACAAACAGGAAATTGAGGCTTTAAAAAAGCAACTGGAAGCAAAGCAGGATAAGCTGGAGGCTTCCAGAGAACGCATTTTAAGAGAAGCCAATGAAGAGGCAAGGGATATCCTGCAGGAAGCAAAGGCTTTTGCAGATGAAACAATCCGCTCCTTCCAAAAATACGGTTCCAACGCCTCCATGAAGGAAATGGAACAAAAGCGCAATAATGTTCGGGAAAAGATTTCCGAAAAAAATTCCGGTCTTTCCCAAAAAGAAAAGAAACCACAAAAAAGCAGCCTAAAGCCCAGCCAGATTCAACTAGGAGACAGTGTAAAGGTGCTGTCCATGAATGTAAAGGGCACTATCAGCTCCAGACCTGATGCAAAAGGAATGCTTTTCGTACAATGCGGCATTATTCGTTCAAAGGTGCATATAAGCGATATTATTCTTTTACAGGAAGAGGACATAAAGGCTCCTAATTTATCCCGTGGAAAAAACGGGCATATGAGCTTGTCCAAGGCATCCCATATTTCCCCGGAAATCAATCTTTTGGGAAAAACCGTTGACGAAGCCATTTCCGCATTGGATAAATATCTGGATGATGCTTATGTGACCCACCTGCCCAGCGTCCGCATTGTCCACGGCAAAGGAACAGGCGCCCTGCGCAGCGCAGTGCAAAATCACCTAAAAAAGCTTCCCTACGTAAAATCCTACCGCCTTGGAGAATTTGGCGAGGGGGATGCGGGAGTCACCATAGCGGAATTTAAATAACACTGCTTTTATAAGGAGGTATCCATGGCAACAAAACAAAAAATTTTAATTGTAGATGATGACAATAATATTGCTGAGCTGATTTCCCTCTATTTGACAAAGGAATGCTTCGACACCCTGATTGTAGGGGATGGGGAATCTGCCTTAGAAGCATTGAAAACCTTTCAGCCCAATTTGATTTTATTGGATTTAATGCTTCCGGGCATAGACGGCTATGAAGTATGCCGCTCAGTCCGGTCTGGCTCAAACATTCCCATTATCATGCTTTCCGCAAAAGGAGAAATATTTGACAAGGTGCTGGGGCTTGAGCTGGGCGCCGATGACTATATGGAAAAGCCTTTTGATTCTAAGGAGCTGGTGGCAAGAGTAAAGGCAGTGCTGCGCCGCTACAAACAGACTTCTATAAATGGCGAGCAGGCAGATCAGACAAAAAAGGTAGAATACAAGGATCTTGTCATCAACTTAACCAACTATTCCGTATTTTACAAGGGGAAGGTGGTTGAAATGCCCCCAAAGGAGCTGGAATTGCTATATTTCCTTGCTTCCTCTCCCAATCAGGTATTTACACGGGAACAGCTTTTAGACCAGATATGGGGCTATGAATATATCGGAGATACCCGGACGGTAGATGTACACATTAAAAGACTTCGGGAAAAAATCAGCGACCATGAGGAATGGGGACTTTCCACCGTATGGGGCATTGGCTACAAATTTGAAGTAAAATCACGGGGATAGGCTATGAAAAAGACACTGTATCTGAAATTTTTATTGGCATATATTATTTTTGGCTGCTTCGGTTTTATTGTGGTAGCCACTTTTTCTTCCAGCCTGACTTTAGAGCATTTGAAAAGGGAAAATGCAGAAACTCTTTACCGGGAAGCCTCTATGATTTCCAAAACCTATGCCGCCGAGCTGTATTCCAGCCGGATTACTTTGGAATCAGCATATACCCAGCTAAATGCCCTTGGAACTTACCTTTCTGCAGATATCTGGATTGTCAATCCTTCCGGTACGGTTGTATTAAATTCCGGAGAGGCTACTAATGTGGACAATCCAAAAGTCATTGCTAACTTTGACCCTGCAATTACTTCCGATTCTTACTATGTAACAGGGGATTTCTTTGGAGAATTTGAAGAGGAGGTACTTAGCGTCTTTACTCCTATTTCCTCCAATTATAAAATTAAAGGTTACGTAGTCATTCATAAGCCCATGAGCGATATTTACAAATCCAGCGACAGTCTGTTAGGCATAACTTACATCACCTTAGTGCTGCTGATTCTTCTTTCCCTCATTATCTTATTCTTTTTTACGGAAATGTTCTACTTCCCTTTAAAGAGGATTATTACAGCTACGGAGCAGTATGCCAGCGGTAATATGCACTATGAGCTGTCAGTGGAAAGTACGGACGAAATGGGCTATCTTGCCGCTTCCTTAAATTATATGGCAAGCGAGATTGCCCGCTCGGAGGATAATCAAAAAAAATTCGTGGCAAATGTTTCCCACGACTTCCGCTCGCCCCTCACTTCCATAAAAGGATACTTGGAAGCCATGCTTGACGGCACCATTCCCCCCGAAATGCATGAAAAGTACCTGACTATTGTTTTGAATGAAACTGACCGGCTCACCAAGCTTACGAACAGCCTGCTTACTTTAAACAATTTAAATACAAAAGGGGTGGTGTTGGAGCGCAACGACTTTGAGCTTAACCGGATGATTAAGGAAACTGTGGAAACCTTTGAAGGCACCTGTAACAAGAAGCAGATTTTGATTGATTTGATTCTGACAGGAGATGTAATGTATGTAAACGGGGATATGACCAAAATCCAACAGGTGCTTTACAATCTTTTGGACAATGCCATCAAGTTTTCCCATAACAACTCCGTTATTACAATTGAAACACGGGAAAAAAACAATAAGCTTTTTGTTTCCGTAAAGGATAATGGCATTGGTATTCCAAAGGACAGCCTGAAATTGATTTTTGACCGTTTTTACAAAACAGATTTATCCCGTGGAAAGGATAAAAAGGGCACCGGGCTTGGACTGTCCATAACGAAGGAGATTATCCATTCTCATGGGGAGAATATAAATGTGATAAGTACAGAAGGGGTTGGAAGTGAATTTATTTTTACTTTGCAGAAGGCGGAGAATATGGATTTAGGGGATGATTGATTTTGATTTCCATTGTCTGACTACAACAAATTGTGACAAGAACTTATTGAGGGCAGCCGCTTCTATGGCTTTCCCTATTTCTATCTATAATATAGTATATCGGACAGCAGGGCGCAAGGACAAAACGCACGTTTCTTCTACTATTCGTAACCGTCCAGCCTACAGGCGCCATGCAAAGATCCCCCTTTCCTTTGTATGCTTATCGATTGATAATTTATATATATTTCATAAAATTTTCACACATTTTTAGCACTCACCTATTGACTCTGCTAACAATACGTGTTATATAATAAATATAACAAATAAAACACTAATTACTGCTGGCACAGCAATAGCCGGCAGCCATCAATAAGGAGGATGAATATTATGTTAGCACCTAGTATCTTTTCAAATAACTTTATGGATGATTTTTTCCGGGATGCCTTTGGAGATTTTGGCAGAATGCCCCACGCAAACATGAACAGTCTTATGAATACGGATGTAAAGGAATTTGACGACAAATATGAAATGGCATTAGAGCTGCCCGGCTATAAGAAAGAAGATATTCAAGCCGAGTTAAAGGACGGTTATCTTTGTATTCAGGCGAAACACAATGAAGAAAAAGAGGTTAAGGATGATAACGGCAAGTTCATTCATAAGGAACGGTTTACAGGCAAATGCCAAAGAAGCTTTTATGTGGGAGATCATGTAAAGCAGGAGGATATTGTGGCAAGCTTTGAAAACGGCATTTTGAATCTTCAAATTCCAAAGGCCGCTTCTGTTCCAGAAGTAGAGGAACGAAAATATATTGCAATCCAGTAAGCAGTGATTTCCTTTCCCACAGAAAATTTTCCTCACGGGCTTAGGAAAGCTTCTATATAATGCCGGGAAATGAAAAATATTCCCGTAAGGATTTCTTGATATGATACCCCTTAGGTAGACAAGGAAAATAAATAAAGTCTGCTTAGGGGGATTTTTATGCCGGGGTAGCTGAGGCTCGCTTCAGTAACAGTTCAGCCACAGGCACAGAGAAAGGGGCACACAGAGCATGTTTTCTTAAGGAGCCCTTATAAAAACGCCAGCGCTTAGCGAGGTATTTTCGAGCTTAGCGCTGCTGCGTTTTTATAGAGCGAGAGCGTGGCGACGTAGAAAATATGCTCTGCGTGACCCTTTCTCTGTGCCTGTGGCTGAACTGTTCCCCCGCCCTGCGCCTGTGGGCCAAACTGTTACTTGCTTCAGCTATTAATCCCTACAATATCCTTTACCACTTCACCTGCCATAATCAGCCCTGCCACGGAAGGCACAAAGGCTGTGCTGCCGGGAATTGCCCGTTTTTGGGGTTTTTTGGATTTTATCTCTTGGCAGGAGCTTTCAGCAGGGGTTATTGCCGGCTCCTTTGAATAGACCACCTTTAGCTTTTTTACACCCCTTGCCCGAAGCTCCTTGCGCATGACCTTTGCTAAGGGGCACATGCTTGTTTTATAAATATCCTCCACCTGAAACATGGTGGGGTCTAATTTGTTGCCGGCTCCCATACAGCTAATTATGGGGATGCCGGCTTCTTGTGCCTGCAGGACAAGCTCAATTTTTGCCGTTACCGTGTCCACCGCATCCACTACATAAGAATAGTCCGAAAAACAAAAGTTTTCTTTTTCTTCCGGTAGATAAAAACACCGATGGGTATATACTACTGCATCCGGATTAATGTCCAGTATCCGTTCTTTCATTACATCTACTTTATATTGTCCAACAGTTTTCCTTGTGGCAATAATCTGTCGGTTTATATTAGTAAGGCATACCCGGTCATTATCAATTAAGTCAAAGGTTCCGATTCCCGATCTGGCAAGCGCCTCCACTGTATAGCCGCCCACTCCGCCAATTCCAAATACCGCTACCCTTGCTTGCTTTAATGCTTCCATTGCTTCTTTTCCTAAAAGCAGCTCTGTTCTTGAAAATTGCTCTGACATATGGACTCCTTCCGCTCCTTTGCCCCTCCGCCTGCTGTTTTCATCTCATCATCTGCGGCATCAGGGCCGGCATGACAAATATCTTCTTTATTATTGCATTATCATTTCAAGCACTCATGCACCCATGAAATAAAGTTGCTCTCGCTGCTGCCCGTACGTTCTGCCTGCGTGTGGCCTGCGCCCCAAACAGTCTCAAAGTCCACTTCACTGCCATAAGCTTCAAGTGCAAGCGCAAGATTGATTTCTGTGCAAAGTGCCGTGTCACCCTGCTCAATACCTGTACGGATACGGAAATACTTTGCTACATTCGCAGTCCCTGCACCCTCATAGTAATCGCAGAGGTAGTACATTGGGTTATACATATTCACACGGTAAGCAACGGTGTTCCCACAACTATCGGTCTTTGCCAAATCTCCGGCAAAGTCATCTCCATAGCCCGTGTCTTCAAGGAGCGCCGCTTCAATAGCATCAAAATGTGCGCCTGCACCATTACCGTAACCGAATAAAGTATTTTCCCCCTGTGAACCATCAAGGGCATCAAATGCGCCCACATCCTTCGATGGGTTTTTCAGGGCTGCAACAAAGTCTGCTATGCTTGTTATAGTTGCTTTATTAGTTGACTCGTTATAAGTAACCCACTGCCCCTCTGCATTAAGTGCATCAATATAATCTTGAGCCGTTTCGTAAGTACCACTAATAAAAATGCCGCCTGAAGCACCATTGCGGTTAATATCATCAATGGCTGTAAAGTCTTTGTTACCGTCATCTGGAAACCGCCCTTTGAACTCCTCAGGGATATTACCATCGTCAATATCACCTCTGCCGCCACGCATATCATTGCCCTTTTCATGATATTGTTTTATTTCATCTGGAATTTCATCTGAATCAATACCGCCTCTGCCACCACGCATACCGTTGCCGAATCCACCCATGCCCCCTTTTGAACTATCGTCCGCATTATATGGAAATGTTGTGTCGATAAGGAAATTGTTCAGAGACTGCTCCACTACAGCTTTGATATACTCGTAGTAGCTTCCTGACTGATAAATGCCCTCATCCGATTCATCAAGAGTGAGTACATTATTGTTACTGTCAGTGAGCTGCAAAGCATTGATATAGTCTGCAAAAGCTGTTGCAAGCCCGTCCGAGAGAGCCTTTGTATCGTCATCAAGTCCTGTACGGGCTGAGCCCAAATTCCACTCATATGCTGCATCGGCAACATCAAGGTTCGTTATAGGACACCAGCACATGGAACCTGTAATTGCATCGCTCACACCGCTTACCGCACCTATCTCTTCAAGATAAGGCGTGTAAAGTCCGCTGTCACCTGTAGCGCCCATAAGCGCTGACTGCGCACCGCCCCCACTCATGCCAAAAGAAAAAATACGTTCTGTTGAACCCGGCAAAATATCCCCATTGTAGCGGTAATAACGTACTGCCGCTTTCAAATCGGTCACGCCTGCCGGAGCGCCTACGTCACGTCCCCGGCATCCTGCATACATATACACAAATCCCTCATTCGTATAAGCTGTCACATCGGTATAATCAGCAGGGGCATTCATAGCAGAATAGCCCGGAGTATCGACAGGAAATATAACAGGTGCAGTTGCTGCAGTATAATTTCCAACCGCTGCTTCTTCATTCACGCTGCAGGTATATGTGCCGTCACCATTATCTTCACCTGAAAAATATGCGCCGGGTACGAAAATCCCCATGGTTTCGTATGTTTTATCTGCAGGGTTACCGCAGTAACAGATGCCAACCTGCCAGTATACATCATCATCTGCATGATACTGCCATTTTTCCATATCTATTTTTGCAAGTCCGGGTTCTACCTCCACTTCTTCTACCTCCGTTTCCGATTCCGCTTCTTTTGTGTCTGCCACAGGGTTTTTCGGACTGCCATTTGCTCCACAGCCTGTAAGCATTACCGCTGTAAGCAAAAGCGCAGCCATGGTTTTCATTTTATTCATTGAGATGACCTCCTTCGCTTTTTATAAATTTCTTATACGGTGCAATCATGCCTTCATTCATTTTATTCCCCATCTTACTGCTAAGCTTTGGATTGGACATCATGGCTCCCACAAGCATCATAAAAAGCATTTGTCCTTTTTTCTTATTAGGCAGATCCTTATAAAAGCCCTGCTTTTTATAAAACTTATGGTCTGCCTTCATCATTCCTCGCATAACATAAATCAAATCCCGGAAAATTTTCATGCCGCCAATACCATAAAAATTCTGGGGTGGCACATATTTATGTTCCAGTGCATAACAAAGCTTCCATGACATTTTCTGAATGCTTTCCTGATCTGTGCCCACTCCTGCGAAATAATTGTGTCCCACCTCAGCACGAGCCTCTATTACCATGCGGAGATTCTCTTCTTTTTTATAATTCCCATTTACCAAATAACCAACCGGCATTCCCATAGTCATAGTGCGATGGCCGTTGCAGAACTGCCTGTCATCATAGAGCTTAAAGGAAGCGCCCATGGAGTGGTCTTTTATGGTAAAGGCATATACAATGGCATCTGCCGTCTGAATCTGGCTGCGTAAAAAATCCCCAAAGCCATCCTGATAGATGCAGGTTCCATCAGGGGCACACCTTAAGCAGCCAAGACAGCCTCCTAAAAAGGGATATTCTCCAATATTGATTATTTCTGCTTGAAAGGGCAATATTGCGCAAAAATCTTTTATCATAGCATGTAGAGAGGAATCCTCTTTTTCTGCATTTGTAACAAGAACCACTCTTTTTCCACTTTTTTTAGCGGTATTTTTAAGGCTTGGCTGATAGGCGTTTTGCTGTTGGATATTTTTCTGCGGGGCATCTTCTTTTTCTTCTCTTTCAAAAATATCATGCTCCACGCTTTCACAGACAAAGCTCCAAAAATCTTCTGCCGCCTTTCTGCCTTCCTCTTTTAAAAGGTCTTCCATATCAGCAGACATGCCCTTAATGTACTTAAGCATCAGATCCTGACAATTCTGCTCTATGTAATGATGTGCCGTCACATCAAAAAAGTGCTTTGAGGTGGAAATCTGTGTGGCATATTTTTCCGATAAATCCATGCCCTGTTCCTTTAAGAGCTCTATAAACCGATGAAGCTGCCAAGGCGCTAAAAATGTATATACCGGATAGGAAAACAAGAGAAAATCCGCTGCTTCTATGGCTTTTTTCGCTTCCGAAAAATCCTTTTCATAAAACTTGATTTTTTGTCCCGCATCAATTTGCGTCCATTCACAATCTGGAAATTTAGAAGCAATATATAATACAGTCTGCAGCGTTACGCTATATTTGCCTTTTGGTGAGCCATTGATAATACATACTTTCATATTCTTCCTCCTGTTATAAATGCAGCTTCCTTTGAATATTGATAATCTTTGCTGTCCGGGCTTCTTTGTATGCCTGCTGTTTTCATTGCATAAAAAGAAGCCATTATGGAAGAAAAGGGCAAGAACCAGAAGCATCAGCTTAGGTTCATAGCTTAATCCTTCCATAATGACCTCTCCGGATTTTATTTTCCGAACTACATCCAGATTCTTTGATTCATTATAGCATAATTTCTATGAAATTGTCTTACATTTCTACTGTTAAAACTCCTAAAAACATATAAAAGCTTACTTCCGGCACCTGCGCATTAGTCAGCGCCTCCTGCAGCACCTCTTTCATTTCCTCTTCGGTAATGGTGTAATCTGTACGGATGGTAAAGGTTTCTCCTTTTGATAAGAGAATTTCTAACTGGGCTTCCAATTCATCATAGCCGTAATATTTGCTCTCTACACGGTAAAATTCGCTTTCTTCCTGATCGGCTTCCATTTGAGCTAGTGCATCGGATAATAAATAGGTATTATCTTCTACCAAAAAGCCTGAAGACATATAATCCGGTATATTCAATAATGCATTTGCATATTTCTCATTATCGTTGTTGGTTGAGTCTACCGTAATCCATTGTCCATCAATGTTTACTCTGTTCCATGCATGAGGAAGGTTTCCGTTTAAATAACCGCTTACCACATAACAATCCAAACCTGCTTTATCTGCCAATACCTTAAATGCCCCGGCATAGGACGCACACACGCCCACTTTATTGATTAGCACACCATAAGGGGTAAAGGAATGAACGAAGTCATGGTCTACTGCTTGGAAATCATTCTCTTCTGCATTGTCCAAAGCATCGTAATCGTATTCTGCAGTGGAGCACAGGTAATTATTGATGGCAAATTCCTTTTCCACATCATTCATATCGCCAGTAATGATTTCTCCAATTACCTTGTCAGCCTCTGCTAACACCGCTTCCTGCATGTCCTGCTGCTCTTCTTTGGAATATTCATACTCCAAAAATAAAAGCGAAGTATCGTAATCATAAGCATATCTGTTTAACGAGCCAACCAACGGATTTTGGTTATATGCTTCCATCAAAGCATTTACCAGATAATCGCTGTCGCCTGCTTCCGGGAACATAGATAAATCAATTGCTTCTTCATGGCAGAGCATATAGGTTGCAATATATTCACTTAATGCACTTGTGGCAGTTACTTCTATATCGCCCAGTTCATCACCAGTTAATTCTGTTCTGCTGCCTTCTGCAAGCTCTTCTTCTGCTTCATCGGTTCCTTCGCTTTCTGCCAGTTCTTCTTCCGTTTCGTCGATTTTATCTGACTCCCCTGCATCCGATGTGTCCTGAGACTCCTGAGTGGTTTCCTCTGATTCTTTTCCTTTATCAGAAGAATTATTTGTGGAAGGTACATAGTCAATATCATTCTTTGGCTTTATATCTGCGCTTTTACCGCTAATGGCCTTTTGTTTCTGGGCAAGGGCAGCAAGGTCGCTGTCAATAGTGCTCTGGGCTGTCTCTGTCGCATACATGTTGATTCTAAAATCTGTTCCCTGAATGCCTGCGGTAATTATAATGCTGAGATTTCCTTCCCCCGTCGCCATGCCAACCGGATTTTCTCTCCATGTTGCATTGGCATAATCAATGGGCATTGGCACAATGGAGGTGTCAGCCATTTCCACCAACTGTACGGATGGAAGCTGTGAGACCTTCTCTTTGACCAGCTCATAATCTTCTTCTTTTTCTCCCGTATTATCATAATCGTAAACAAGCTTTGACACCAGACGACTTCTCACGTCCTTTTGGTAAATCAAGTTGCTTACGTTTGATTTCTTGTTTCCATTCACAGCTACTACACAATAAACAGGGCTGAATCCCATTTCCTCATCCGTGATTCCCGAATCATAGAAATCCCCGTTTTGGGTTGCTCTTCCTAATACAATTCCAGTCTCCTCTTCAAAATCAGAATCCACGGTTTCTTCCTCCACTCTTGGGAATTTCGTAAAGGACACATCGGTAGTTTCTCCTATTAAATGTAGTATTTCCATGCTGATGCCATATTGGGCGCTTTCTTCCATTTCATATATTTTATAATCTGTTGCACCAGCAACCGTCTTCCATGATAATCTTGCATATCCTTTTTCATCCGTATCAAATGCAACGGTAGGGGCATCTAATTCCGCTTTTACGGTAAATAATGTAACAATCGGCTTTTCCAGTGGTTCCCCGGTTGCAAAATCATTCTTCTGCACAATCCAGTATTTGGGTGCATTTCCCCAGTCCTTTACCCCATCAGAGCTTTCCTCATCCATATATCGTAATGCGGGCTCATCCGTTCTCGGACTGATAGTCAATGTCTGCTTGTCCGGATCATATTCCATTTCCGATGAAATCGGATTTATAAAATTACTGTCTATGTAAACTCCAATATCATCATAGCAGGTTTCATCTTCCTGATAACGGGTTCCTACCTGCTCAAATACAAAGGCACGATCCCTTTCCACGTTATATACCGGATTGGCATATTCATATTTGTCGCTTTCCGTTCCGGCATATTTCTGTTTCAGGCTGCTTGACAGATTATTGTCGGAAGCATCTGCCGTAGCGCTGCCTTCTGACTCCGCTTCCAATCCGGCTGCTTCTGGATTATCTGTTACAGAAACCTCTTTTTTACCGCAGCCTGCCATGCTTCCTGCTAAGAGAGCCACTATGACCAGCATACTGATAATTCTTTTTGTCTTTTTCATCTTTTCATATTCCTCCTATTTTATTAAAACAGTCTGCCAATCATGCTAGACACTGCCTTCTAACACTAATATCCCATAAAGCTTTAAAAGGTTGCATAAGAAAAAAAATTTTTTTATTTCTCCAAAATGGATAATAAAACCCGGATAAATTCCTCCTGACTGATTCCTCGGCTTTTTATTTGATAGCCCACTCCATCTGTCTGGAAATAAGCAAGAAAAACTGTCCCCTGAGATTTGGTTTCATAAAATGCTGTTTTTATCTCTATGCCATCGACTAAACTGCCAATGAGCGCTTCCGCTGCATCTGCTTTTGGTATGCCTTTTGCAGATAAGAGGATTTCCAAAAAGCTTTCGTTGCTTCCTTCATATTTGACGGAAAACAAGTCCTCGCCATAGTTTTCTGCTTCCTTTTTTTCCATTCCCTCCGGCACATAGGAAGGCAGGGGATTTTTTCCCAAATAGTCAAAGTATTCTTTTTCGCCTACCGGAATTTTTTCGCCGTCCAATATTCCAAGGCTTAAGCCGGGAGCGGTAAATTCTTCCACTGTGCCCTGAAAATACAGGCTTCCCTCTGAAAGCTCCACCTGCTCCTTTACCTGATTTTCATCCAAGGCATCGCAAATGGTAAGCTCCTTTTTTGTCCCCTGCTGCAATTGCAGCAACGCAATGCCAAGTACGGCAATGCCTGCAAATACGGCTGCTGCATATGCAAAAGCCCTATAATTTTTCACAGACTTATTTTCTTTCATAAGCCGTATGGTATCTTCTTTTAACCGGGAAGGAACCTGAATCTTTTCATTGATATCCTTATACTGCATCATTAACTTATCTTGCATCCTCTGCACCTCCTAAATAAGCCTGTTTTAGCATTTTTCTCCCCCGCATAAGCTGGGACTTTACCGTACTTTCCTTTATATGAAGCGTCTGGCTAATCTGCGTTACGGACAATTCTTCATAATAAAACAGATGAATAACCAGCTTATATTTTGCCGGAAGCTCCAGTACGGCTTCGTACAGGTCTTCTTCCCTGTCATTCTTGCCGGCAGTCCCGGTAAGCTCAGTCCATTCCGTCCTGTCATTTCCGCCGGCTGCCTCGGTAAGCTCAGTCCATTCTGCCCTGTGACGGAACCATGCGCTTCTAAAATGCTTTTTGCAGCAATTTACCGTCATTCTGATAATATAAGCCTTTTCATGCTCCTCAGAAAGAAATTCTTTTTTACAATCCATGTAATTTAAAAAAACTTCCTGAAATATATCTTCCGCATCTTCTTTTTTTTTCATTTGGGATAAAGCAATCTTATAGACTGTATCCGCATATAATTCCACCACCTCTTCAGGTGTGCGATAAAAACCTTTTTTGTCCATTTCATTTTCCGTCCATTTTCAAGTGGAATAAAATAACTGCAAAACCTGTTGCAAGTTGCTTGACCTGTTTTGCAGCCATGCATTTAAGGGTTATTATACGAATTATTTTATTAGAATTCAATGAAATATTTTATTTTACAGGAATTTCCTTATAAATAGTAAGTAAAATTAACATTATTTCTCATTTATGTTATTTTTTTGCTGTGGGATGAGATGAGAAAGATAGGGGATGAGCATAGGGGGGTGGGATTTGGAAGGCGGACGTGGGATTTGGAAGGCGGACGTGGAAGAGGGCGGAGCATGAGGCTTTGGAAGGCGGACGTGGGGACGGCAGAGTATAGAATAGTTTTCCGGACACGCTCTTGCTCTGCAAAGACGCAGCGGTACTAACGCACCAAAGTACGGTGCGTAAGTGCCGGCGACTTTGCAAAGGTCCGGAAAACTATTCTATACTCTGCCGTCCCCACGTCCGCCTTCCAAAGCCTCATGCTCCGCCCTCTCCCACTGTGTATTGGTAAGCTCTATGTATGGGAACTCATATATATTTTTTTTATTTATTTAATCCCATGTGTGTATTCCGTATACATGAAAAAGCCCTATATATAAGTCCTAGTCCTATACATACTTATGTATAAGCAACTATAATTCAATTTAGATGTTGTTAGAGAGATTCTAAAAACAAGCAAACTCTTTTTTAGTACAGTCTGCCACAAAACAGCAACAGAAGGATGAGAGTGGATTGGCTTTCTTGTTTTTGATGGCGCTTTTCCTTAACAGCCTTTTCGGTACCTAGGGGAAAATTGCCATGGACGGCAATTTTAGTCATATTGCGCCATGGAGGGCGCTATATGACGACCCGTTCGGTATCAATAACTTTCCAAGGCCGTTTAGGAAAAGCGCCATCAAAAACACGAAAAGCCAATCCACTCTCATCCTTCTGTTGCGTCCGCTTAGCCACCACCTTCAAAAAAACAATCTAAACTGCTACAAAAACCGATTATTCAAGAAAAAACTACCCATAATAATAATGAATGTAACATTTTGTTAGCAAATGTTACATTCATTACCATTACAATGTATTTATCGGATGAACCTCAAAATACTTTATAGGCTTTTTGAAAAAATTTACAAATTTATATTTCTATACACCTCGTCTTTCTCATCCTGCCCGATACACAAATAACGTTTAGTAATCCTATAGGAAGAATGATTATATAAATCCATTAAAAGAGCAGGCTGGATTCCCTGCTTCCATGCGTGGTAGCCAAAGGTCTTGCGCATGGAATGGCAGCTTATATGGCTGTCCAAACCGATGGCGCTGGCAGCCTGCCTGATGATGCGGTATGCCTGTATGCGTCCAATTGGTGTATTTTTCCCCTTCCGGCTTACAAATAAATACTGTTCCCCATCATATTCCTGCGCACAAAAGCTATGCTCCATGTAAGCATACAGTGCACTACGGATGGAATCATTTAGGGCAATCATATTTTCCTTTCCCGTCTTGCCTTCCCGGATTTCCAAATGCTCCTTTATCTGTTTCTTTTCCCCGTCAAAAATATCCTTCCATTTCAGCTGCAGCATGTCCGAAATTCTCAATGCCGTATTCAGCCCCAAAATAATCAAAGTATTGTTCCTTGGATTGGGATTTTCCGTACCGTAATAATCTTTGAATCTGCCTAAAGATTCCCTGTTTCTGATTGGCTGCGTCGTGCTCATGGTTCTCCTCCTAAAATTAAAAAATATTATAATCTGCCAATTCCCAATGTAACATTTGCTAACAAAATGTTACATTGCAGGGCAGCACATGAAACATGTGGTTCATTTCATCTTAACCGAAATGCCGCTTTCATGGAAAAACAAGGAGGTTTTTGAATGTTAAGACTGACAGTAAGCACAGAAGAATATCTCCAGATAGGCGATAACGTGAAAATTGCATTTTTAGGAGGAAGTAAAAACCACCTCCGCATTATGGTGGATGCTCCCAAAGAAGTGAATATTGTAAGAAGTACGGTATTGGAACAAAAGATAACCGATTCCGCTGAAAGGGCAAAGCTGCCAAAGTATTATGCAGAACCGGAGCTGCCTGAAAAATACCGGAAAAAGAAGAACTCTAACATCATCATTACAAAGGGCAGTCTGGAAGAAGGCAGATAGCTCATGCAAAGAACTGCTATTGGTAGTAAGCCGGGCAGAGGGGAAGAGGAAAGGGTCCACCTTGGAAAAAACCCCTTTTGCTTCGGATTATTATAAAAAACTAAATAAAGAACAGGCAGATAAATGGATTTATCTGTACAAAACAATCCCGGCAGGGCCGGTACACACAAGGAGGTAATAATATGGTAGTACAACACAATCTCAGAGCAATGAATTCTAACAGAATGTTAGGCGTTACAACAAAGGCACAGTCCAAGTCCACAGAAAAGTTATCATCCGGTTACAAGATCAACCGTGCAGCAGATGATGCAGCAGGTCTGGCAATTTCCGAAAAGATGAGAAAGCAGATCAGAGGACTTACACAGGCTACTGCAAACGCACAGGATGGTATCAGTGCAGTGCAGACAGCAGAAGGCGCTTTAACAGAAGTTCACGATATGTTACAGAGAATGAACGAGTTAGCAATCAAGGCTGGAAACGGCACAATGTCTGAATCAGACCGTCAGTCCATTCAGGATGAAGTTGACCAGTTAGTAACAGAAATCGACCGTGTATCCGAGACGACCAAGTTCAATGAGACTTATCTGTTGAAGGGTACAGGCAAGAACAAAAATTCTGGCGAAGCAAGCGCAAGAGTTGATGGCAAGATTCAGGAAGCAGTTATTTCAAAGGCAACCGGAAATATCTTTAAAGGCACTATGGATATGGATAGTGATTATAAGTTAGATGCTGGAACAGAAGATACAGCAACTGTTACTTATCTGGATGCTGAAGGAAATAAGAGAACAAAAGACGTTACCTTTAAGACAGGCGCTAATGCAAAGACAACAGCAGCTAACCTGGCAGAAGCAATCAATGAAGATAAGGATTTAAAGAAAATCTTCAAGGCTACCTCAAATGCTGCAGGAGGAATTAGCGTAGAATCCAAGTTAGACGGAACAAAGACAGACAATACAAAGAATGCAGTGCAGAATATTACATTTGAATCTGCAACAAAACCTGATGGATCTGTTGGTGGAGTAAAAAGAAGAAACAGATTTACTGAAATAGACCCAGCAAAAGATATTGTTGAAGCAGATCAGGCAACAGAAGCAGCAAAAATGGTTACGGCAGCAAAGGGTGAAGCTTATACTTTTACAATTGGTAGTGTAAAGACAGATGGTTCACCAGAACTTAAATTAAAAGATGGCGAATCCATTACCATAAATGGAAAGACATATACTTATGATAAAAATAAGGTCAATTCTGCGGCAAATTCCTTTGCTTCAATTGATGATTTGCAAAAGTTGATAGGTGACGAGTATGATGTGACGGTTCAGGTAAAGGGAACTAAAAAAGTTGATACTTATGAGGTAACTAGTACAAGTCCCTCTGAGGCTGCTAAGCAAGTTTCATCTGTATCCGAAGAGTTTGCAACTAATGCAACTGCTGATGGTCTGAAAAAAGAAATTTCAACCTTAGCTGCAGCTGATTTCGAAGATTCACCCGCAAGCGATACAATACCAGCTACTGTGACAAATGTTGATGCTAAAGTGGGCACTAATCCGGTTGTAGGTGATCAAAAAAGCTATACCACATATGAAGACTTAAAGTTTGTTCTGTCAATTACAGAAAAATCCACAGTAGATCAGGCAAAAGACGTTCTGAACTTCAGCCTTCAGGTAGGCGCTGACACTACAGAAGAGAACAAAATCAGCGTAGATATCGAATCCATGAGCGCAAAGAGCCTTGGTATTTTGAACATAGCTGTAACAGGCGAGGATTCCAGCAATGCAGACGCAGCAGTTAACACAATTTCCGATGCTATCGCAAAGGTTTCTGCA
>JAMPFB010000110.1 GCA_023664735.1 Robinsoniella sp.
ACACGAAAAGCCAATCCACTCTCATCCCTCTGTTGCGTCCGTTTAGCCACTACCTCCCAAAAAAGGCTGAACTGTTACAAAAAAAGAGGAGACATGAATGTCCCCTCTCTTTTTGTTCTGCCGCACACTATTTGTTGTTATTGTTATTGTTGTTGTTATTGTCCTTGTTATTGTTGTTATTGCTGTTAGAACAATTTTCGTTGTTAGTGTTCTGGCTGTTCTTCTGCTGTGTACTGTTAGATGTCTTGTTTTGTGTGCTGTCGTTGTAATCATTTTTTGCCATGTCTCAATTTCTCCTATACTAAATAATGTTATTAAAAGGCAGTTGCTTTTTAATACAACAATAGTATGTGAAGATAAAATTTATTTATACATGGTTATTTAAAAAAAATTTCAGTCCGTTTCCATGCTCTGTGTGGTCCTTTCTCTGTGCCTGTGGCAGAACTGTCACCCAAACTAGGGCTTATATGGTAAAATAGTTCAAAAGTACCAATTTTTTTCATTTTTCTCTTGTCAAATCCACTCTTTTATACTATAATAAATATCAACAAGAAGAACTCATTCTTGTTAGAAACCCTTATATAATTTATTTATACTCCCCAAAGAAGGATTATCTCCCCGGATAGTCCTTCTACTTTTTTGCCGTCTCCGTCCTGATGCCTGTGGAGAAATCTTCGGGCTGAATTGCTGCCTTTATTCTTTATCGGCGATTCGTAAAAAAGCGGAACAGGGATATTGCCACAAACACTGGAATAATAACCGGAAGCAGGGACCAGATAACAGAAAAGGCAATTCCGAAAATAACCACTACTGCCAAAACTATAAGAACTACTATGACCCATCCCGGCACTCTCCGTTTAGAAGCGCCTGCATAATCTTCCTCCTGCCATACCTTCTGCCCGTATTCTTCTTCCTCGTAAAAGCCACCGCTTCCATTCCCATTTACAGAGGCAATATTCTTTGCAAGAAGTCTGGGGTCTCCTAACTCCTGCAGCACTTGGGCTTCTGTTTTCCCTTTCTTGATTTCTCCATCAATATAATCCTCATAATACCTTATGGTATCTTCTAATTCCCTTCCATCTACTTTCCCTGTGAGAGCCTTTTGCAGCCTTTTTATAAATTCATATTTATTCATTGCACTTTTGCACCTTCTTTTTCATAAGCTATCTGTAATTATATTTATCTTACACAGTATTCCCGTTATATACAAGAAGCTTACTCTTAAATTTTTATGCACTGGTAACAGTTCAGCCCACAAGCACAGAACGGGTTTCCCATGGAGCATGTTTTCTAAAGGAGCCCTTATAAAAACGCCAGTGCTTAGCAAGGTATTTTCGAGCTTAGCATTGTTACATCAACGGTCCAATTATCCTGAAAATCCTTCCAATAACCCTTGTAAAGAACGGAAATCTTTTACAATCTCCTACTGAAATTTCCTGACACTTTTCAAGGGTGTCCACATAATCCTTTTTTATATTTTCAATTTCTTTATTTTCATACAAATAAGCTGCACATTCAAAATGCTCATAAAGGCTTCTATAATCCAAATTGATGCTTCCCACTACTGCCTTTTTATCATCAGACACCCAGACCTTGGAATGAAGAAATCCCGGCGTGTATTCGTATATTTTCACTCCTGCCTCTAAAAGCTGTGTATAATAGGTCCTTGCAATGTAAAACACAACCCGTTTATCCGGTATATGCGGCATCATAATTTTTACGTCAACGCCTCTTTGTGCTGCAAAGGACAGCGCCACCACTGTTTCATTGTCCAAAATCAAATAGGGGGTCATAATAAACACATAGTTCTTTGCCTTATTTAAAATGTCCAGATAGACATTTTCCGCAATATCCAATTGATTGGTAGGATCATCGTTATAAGGGATGACATAACCATTTCCCTCTTCCGCTTTGGGCTCACAGTCTGCAAACACGTACTTTTTATAATCCTCTTTTCCCAGCTCATCCAGATTCCACATCTGTAAGAACATAACGGTAAAGCTCCTTACCGCACTTCCCTTCAGCCGGATAGAGGCATCCTTCCAGTGGCCATGAAGTACTTTTTCATTGATATATTCATCTGCCAGATTTATGCCGCCCGTATAAGCAGTCTTCCCATCTATAATCAGAATCTTTCTATGATCCCGATTATTTTGCCTTGTGGACAACAGCGGCTTTATAGGCGAGAAAGCTTTTGCCTTAATCCCATACTCCCCCAGTATTCTTGGATAGTGGTAAGGAAGATTTACTAAAGAACACATGCCATCATACATTACACGTACTTCCACTCCCTCTTTTGCCTTTCTCTTTAAAATATCCAAAATGGAATCCCACATAATGCCTTTCCCAATAATAAAATATTCTAAAAAGATAAATTTTTCTGCCTTTTCCAGCTCTATTAAAAGATCCTTGAATTTTTCCTCTCCCAAAGGAAAATATACTGCCTCTGTACTATCAAAGGTAGGAAAACCATTCATAGTCTCAATATAATGGGAAATCCCCTGAAGGTCCGAAGGCTCCTTTTTCAGCTTTTCCCGGATTCTTGGATTGGTTTTTAACAGTCCTGACGTTTCATCAATTCGCTTTTTCAGCTTTTGCTTAAGTCCGTAGCTGCCGGGATTAGTCCACACAAACAAATACAATGCCGCACCGAAAACAGGAAATGCGCATAAGGGTATCATCCATGAAAGCTTAAATGCAGGATTTTCTTTGCTGTTTACAATGGAAATGATAAAAGCCACTGATAAAGCTGTCATAAAATAATACAGCCAGTCTGAATATTTTCCTACTAGCTGGAACATAGTGACAATCGTAACAATCTGTATAAGCAGCAGAAGCACTGTTACCATAGTCCTCCCAAATAACAGCCGAAACAGAATCACAATGCCCTTTTCCCTTGCCTTCCTTCCTTTATTTTTTATGTTTGTACGAAATGTTTCTGAACTCATAATCTCTTCCTTCATCCTATATTTCTTAAAGCTTTATCATACATAATATACATTTTTTCCAGAAATCTCCATAGATTACTAAAAGAATTTATAAAATTTATAGAAATTTTTGTTTTTTTATGGCATATTTATTTTATGGAAATTTTATTTTCTACATTATTTAAAGGAGGGAGTTTTCCATGAAGGGCTATTTATCTATAGGTAAAGTGGCAAAGTTAAAAGGAATCAGTATCAAATCCCTCCGTTATTATGATGAAATCGGAATCTTAAAGCCTGCCTTTATCAATGAAAAGACCAATTACCGCTACTACAAAGAAGAGCAGCTAATGATGATTGATGCCATTTCCCTATGTATAGAGCTTGGCATCCCTTTAAAAGAATTTGAAAAATATAAGGATGCCTCCGGTACCCTGCAGCTTTCCAATCTGCTTTTTGACGGAAAGCTTCTGGCAGAAAAAAAAATCCAGTCCATGAGCCGGCGGCTGGAAGCGCTTCAACAAACGCTTACCATGTTAGAAGCTAAAAAAACGGCTTCTAATGCCTATACTCTCAAAAAGCTTCCAAAGCGTATTATTTTGCTGGTTCCCTTTGATAAATCCACTTCTTCCCAAAATCATAACCAGAAGCTGTTGGAATTATTAGTAGCCGCCCAAAAAGCAGGCTTAAAATCCTGCTATCCTTCAGGCGTTCTCTATCATTATACAAAAGGTTCCACCAAAAAATACGTATTCATCCATATCGTGGAAGATGACGCTTATAAAAAACTGGATTTTGACATCCCAAAGGGTACGCTGCCCCAAAGCAATTGTATTTTAAAAAAGCTTCCAGCACAGGATTGTGCCTGCTATGAAAGCGCTTCCCCTTCCATAGACCATGCGGAACAGGTTTTTCAAAATCTGCTTACCGGCAGGGAGGATTATGTCCTTATGGAATTAAAAAATATTGAAAAAAAGGAGCAGAGCTCTTCCGGTCTTTTTGAGCTTTCTCTTTTTTACTCTCTTCCAAAGTAAGGAGCTTCTTCCTGCTGATACACACAAAATGCCAAATCCCTCAGCAAAGGAGCTTCCACCTCGATCCTTGTTCCCTGCAGCGCTTCTGTACTTTCCCCCATAAACTCTCTTCCTGTCATTCCATTGTAGATTACAAGCTCTCCCTTTTTGTAAGCATCATAATTTCCCGTATAATAGGATAAAAAGGTCAACCCGTCTGCCCTGTTTCCTCCAGTCCTTTCCACAACCACATAAAAGCTGCCTTCTGCCTCCCTTCCATCAATCGTATCAAAGGACAAGGTTGCAAACTGGTATCCCATAATCTCGCTTCCATGAATTTCCTGTTCCACCAGTATCTTTTTTTTATCATCCAAAAGCATTACATGATAAACGGCAGAGTTACTTTCTCCTAACTGATTTTTCACCTGAATCCCAAGCCGGTTAAAGCATTTATCTCCCACAAAGGTCTGCACGTACAGCTCATTCTCTAAAAGCTGCTCCGTTTCGTCGCACTGATATAAAAACTGATTTACAGTTGCCTCATTTGTAATATATCCCTGCTGGAAAAATACCTGATTTTTCCCTATGAACAAAAGCAACAGGCCTGCTGCCGGCGCAATCCAAAGATACACTGCTTTTTTTCCGCCCCTTCCCCTTACTGCCTCTTCCAGACATGCAAAGCCCTCTATCATGGAAAGAGGAAGAAGCGCCATAAACCCGATACTATAAATAGTCCCTGCTTCCCAAAGCATATGAAACAGAAATCCTCCCAAAAGATTCAGTCTTATTATATAGAAAAAATCAATGCTCTTCCTCCGTATGGAAAGAGCGGCGCTGACTGCTGTCAGCATCAGGGTAAAGCTATAGAAAACAGCCCCATATGCCCCAAGAAAATCCGATTTTCCTCCTAAAAAATACTTATGGACAGGCAAATAGCTCTGGCTGACTCCAAGCTCCGATAGATACCCTCCACTTCCATCTGACCAAGTCAGCCTCAGCTTATCAAGCATAAGCTTTCCATATCCTGCTGCCCCCAATTGCCCTATCCGTTCCTTGAAAAGCGCCACATCACCCTTTACCTTTTCTTCCTTTGTTTCAAAGCCCATTGTATAATACTCATCCACAATGTTGTAGACGCCCTGTCCCCCTGCGCCCATTGCAATCCAATGAATCGGCGGAAATGCCGTATTGCGGGTTTCAAAGGAAATGTACTTCTTTTCCGCTATTTTTCCCACAGCTATCACAAAAAGCACTCCCAGAGCCAAAAAGAAAAGCTTCATGAACTGTTTTTCTATTTTTTCCACTTTTTCCTTTTTTTTCAATATAAAATATGCCAACAGTGCAATGACCGTAATCAATATGGTAGCTCTTATACGGCAGCCTGCCCATAATGCCATTCCGCACAAGAATGCAGTAAGCCAGTCCTTCCATCTGCTAAAAGGGCTGCCCTCCTTTTCAAACAGCAGCCAGCTCCCATAAAGTCCTGCCATCATCAGCCCCATAGATACCGTATTAGTATAATAAAAAGGCGTCCAAATAAGAAAAACCGGGTTACAGATAGCAAACAGCAGGGATAGAAATGCTATTTTTTGTCCCTTTATTTCCCCTGCCAGCTTCCAGCCAAAATATATGCCCATATCAATCATGGCTATATTAACAATGCCCAGCAATAGAACCCCATTTCCATATTGCTCTCCTGCAATTCCAAGGAAACGAAAAAGCTTCAACAATGCTATGGTAAGAAAAAGAATGGGATAATTATTAGTATATCTTGCAAAATAGCCCTCCAGATGCGCAGCAGACACCTGCCCCGTCTTACATACGCTGACTGCCTCGTCCAAGGTTTTCAAGGCATCATAGCGAAGTCCTGTTTTCATGGCAAGAAGATAGGCAAGCTGAAGAATAAAATAGATAAAAAGCAGAAACAGGGCTGCTTTTTTCAACTGTTTCTCGTCCCTTTTCCATATAAATCCTTTTATGGCAAAAAAAAGGAAAAGCAAAAGAATAATGCCCAAAAACGCCACAAGCATTCTTTCAAGGGCGGAAAATTTTTCCATAAAAAAAGGAGCTGACGTCCAGTCTGACATGGAATAATAGAATACAAAGAGAAGCAGTCCCAGAAACAAGACCATGGATGCCTTCCATATGATTTTTTTCATGCTTTCTATTGTATTCATGTATGATTTTTCTCCTATTTTTTATATGTGATTCACAATGTCTTTTATATGCTCTCCATCATATCCGGCTATAGATATTGCTTTTGCTATAAAGCTATGCTTCCTTTTTGCCTGAAACGGATTTTTCCCTGCCCCTAAGCAGAAACAGGTAGGAAAGAACGGCAAACACCAGGCTTACCAATATTACCATTACCATGGCTGCTTTACTCTCTGTAAGCAAGTCCAGCTTAAAATAGACAAGCAGATTCCCGCTTATATTGATGACTCCATGAATTACCATAATCAGCTTCAGGGACTGCAGCCTTTGGCATAAATACCCTAAGAAAAGCCCTATGCAAAAAGCATAGACAAATTGCACGATGTTTTGATGATACAGCCCAAAAAGAAATGCCTGAATAAAATTAGCGCACCAAAACGGAAGCTCTCTTTTCTCATATCCCAGAACCAGCCCCCTGAAAATCAGCTCCTCCACTATAGGCGCTAAAATCCCCATATATAAAAGGGGCACGATTCCCTTTCCGGTTCCCATATTGTCCATCAGCTCCATATAACGCCTGTTAGTCTCCGGGAACAGTGGCAGGATTAGACTTAGCGCATAGCTGCAAAGGCATTGTACGGATATGCCGAATACAAGAATACCGGCAAACATAGGGATTCCCCATGTTCCTGCCCTTAAATG
The DNA here is from genome assembly GCA_023664735.1 of Robinsoniella sp. Taxonomy (GTDB): domain Bacteria; phylum Bacillota; class Clostridia; order Lachnospirales; family Lachnospiraceae; genus RGIG3040. The sequence continues at coordinate 6,794 of JAMPFB010000110.1, forward strand.
CTCCGAAAGGGAGAATTTCCTTTTATACCAAATGCCAAATATAAAAAGAAATACAATATAAACAAAGCAGCTGCCAAGAATCTGAACCTTTCCCAGCCATGCTTCATCTGCAAACAGACTTGCCACCATGCCACCATCGCCCTTTATCTGCTCATAATGAAACAGTCCCCATACAAATCCGCTCCCCATGAGAAACAGAAAGGTAAGCACATACATCAGCACTATGGAAGCTAAAAAGGGAAGACAACCATAACATATTTTTTTCCATTTATTCATTTATGTATTCCCCCTTTTGTTTTCTTATTTTGTAGCAGTTCAGTCCACAGGAGCAGAGCAGGTTTCCCATGGAGCATGTTTTCTAAAGGAGCCCTTATAAAAACGCCAGCGCTTAGCGAGGTATTTTCGAGCTTAGCACTGCTGCGTTTTTATAGAGCGAAAGCGTGGCGACGTAGAAAACATGCTCTATGGGAAAC
>JAMPFB010000111.1 GCA_023664735.1 Robinsoniella sp.
AAAGTACGGTGCGTAAGTGCCGGCGACTTTGCAAAGGTCCGGAATACTATCCTATCCTATGCTCTGCCCTCTCCCACTGTATATCGGTAAGCTCTAGGTATGGAACTCATATATATCTATTAGGCTCATGTATGTATATCCGTATCTATATACATATACATGAAAAAGCCTGATATGTATGTCTAGCCTATAGATGCCCATATGTAAAAGCAAAATCAGCCCATTTTGAGATAATGTCAAAAACACTCTAAAAACAAGCAAACTCTTTTCCAGTACATCCTGCCACAAAACAGCAGCAGAGGGATGAGAGGGGATTGGCTTCCTTGTTTTTGATGGCGCTTTTCCTTAACAGCCTTTTCGATACTCAGGGGAAAATTGCCATGGACGGCAATTTTAGTCATATTGCGCCATGGAGGGCGCTATATGACGACCCGTTCGGCATCCAAGACTTTCCAAGGCTGTTTAGGAAAAGCGCCATTAAAAACACGGAAAGCCAATCCCCTCTCATCCCTCTGTTGCGTCCGCTTACTATTGCGCCCTCTTAGCCCCTACCTTCAAAAAAAGAAACCAAACTGTCATAAATAAATTTCATATTATTCATCTACCTATTCCCAACCATCTCATGTATCTTCTTCATAGCCTCTTTTATCCCGCCAACCTCATCAATAATCCCTTCTTCCACCGCCTCTTCACCAACCAAAATACTTCCCACATCCTTCGTCAGCACCTCGGTTTCCATCATCAGATCCACCAGCCGCCTTTCTGAAATCCGGCTGTGTTTTACTACGAATCCCGTAATTCTTTCCTGTATCTGTTTAAAATAGTCAAAGGTCTGCGCCACGCCGATTACCATCCCATTTAAACGGACCGGATGGATTACCATGGTTCCCGTAGGAACGATATAGGAATAGTCCGTACTGGCAGCAATAGGCACACCAATGGAATGGCTCCCTCCAAGCACAAGGGAAACCGTGGGCTTACTTAAAGAAGCAATCATTTCTGCTATGGCAAGTCCTGCCTCCACATCTCCGCCCATAGTATTTAATAAAAATAACACCCCGTCTATATCCTGACTATCCTCAATTGCAGCAAGCTGTGGAAGCAGATGTTCATATTTGGTTGTCTTAGAGCCGCTTGACAAATTTTCATGTCCTTCGATTTCCCCAATAATAGAAATCAACTGAATATTATGTTTTTCTTTATTCTTATTCAGAGTAGTCTGACCGCTTTCTTTTATTCTTTCATCCGAATGCTCTTCCTGCTTTCTCTTTTCTTCCTGATTCACGTTTCCCTTTATCTCCTGCTTGTTCTTTTTCTTACTATCCTCTTTCATTGGGACCTCCCATGGTTTTCATTTTTTCAATGAGGAATACGTCCTTCCTTTATTGCTTCTTACCGCTTAAGCATCAGATTTCCTATTCAAGCACAAAAAAGGAAGCTTTCGCTCCCTTTTAGTTTTCTACTTATCCAATTTTTTATACAACATCAAAGTAATTTTTATCCGGCTCCTCTATATCGTAATGCATCTGCTCTTCTGGCACCTGATACTCATAATCCATTTCCTTTTTCACATGCCTCTTTGGAACCGGAAGGGGATTTTCTATAAATTGGGTGTGAGTCATTGGCTTTTCCTGCTGATTCGCCCACTCAGTCTCTTTCGGCTTTCCCACTGTCTCAATTGATTTTGCATCCACAGGCTGCTCAGCCGCATTTTTATGGAAAAGCGACTTTTTCTTTTCTTTTTTCTTTTTATCCAATCCCGGATTTGCCTCTTTTTCTGCCTCCGGAGAAAGGAGCCCTGCCGCAATCATGGCATTTCTCCTGATTTCCTCATCCGTCAATTCCAGAAAATTAGGAACACCGTCCCGCTCCTGCACAATTTTTTCTTTTTCCATATTTCCTGATACCATTTCATTCTGCTTCATCTGCTCACCTGTCTTTTCAACCTGCAATACTTCTCCAGCCGCCTCTTTCCCCTTAAAAGGCTCCTGCACAGCCGCCTGTTCTTCCACTTTCCACTGCGTACTTTCCTCACGATAAGGAATCATATTCTTTTGTCGTTTTCTTGTAACAATGGCATTTACTACCGCCTGTATCACAGAAGAGACAAAAAACAAAAGCAACAGGCCGAAAAACTCTCCAATCAAAATACCATCATAATTATAAATTTCATAAATCACAAAGGGATAAATTCCATATGCCAGCGTGAAAATCAAGGAAAGCACCGGCTTTTTTATCTTTTCAATGGAAAAAAACAAAAGCAGACTATTTACCATGCGCAGGAAAATATGATACCCTGTCATGACTTCCGGCTTTTCCCCCAGAAACAAGTACAAGCAGTTTATGCTTTTAATGTACACAAAATCCAAGATACTTATGAAATTTTGTATGACAATATGCTCCTTTGGCCCTTTTAAAAGCCCATAGCTGTCATTAAAATAAGAAAAGGGACTATGGTAAAGCCCGAAAAAAGCAAAGAACAAAACAAGAAAAAATACAATTCTCATCACAATTCCAAACACTTTTCTTTTCCTAGCTGCTTCCATAACAGTCCCCCTGAAATCAGTCCGCTATTTCTCTTCCTCATCCGTCAATAATATCTCAATATTATATCTGGGCCTATGCTTTACCTCCGTATAAATCTTTCCTATATACTGCCCAATCAGTCCGATGGAAATCAACTGGAGCCCGCCCAAAAACCAAATGGACAGAATCAGGGAAGTCCAGCCTGCCACCGTTCTTCCCATCAAATAGGATGCAAAGGCATAAACGGCTGCCAGCACGCAAAGAACAATAATGAACAATCCCATTCCCAAAATAAAACTAATTGGTTTTACGCTAAAGGAGGTAATCCCGTTCCAGGCAAGGGCAAGCATTTTTTTCAGCGGATACTTGGATTCTCCTGCCACCCTTTCCTTTCTCTCATAGTATACGCAATCCGTTTCATAGCCAATTAAAGGAACAATTCCCCTTAAAAACAAATTGCTTTCCCCGAATTTGGAAAAATGCTCTACGGCTCTTTTACTCATAAGACGGAAATCAGCATGATTATAAACGGTTTTTACCCCCATAATTTCCATGACCTTATAAAATCCTTGGGCAGTGGTCCGTTTAAAGAAGGAATCCTTCTTTCTGTCATTGCGTACCCCGTAAACAATGTCCTTGCCTTCATGATACTTATCAATCATATCTTCAATCACAGCCGTATCGTCCTGTAAGTCCGCATCAATGGAAATAATCATATCCGCCAGCTTTCCTGCTTCCATAAGCCCTGCAGTCAGGGCATATTGGTGCCCTACGTTTCCTGCCAGCTTCAGCCCGAACACCTGCTTATCTTCCTTGTTGGACTGCTTAATAATCTCCCATGTGCGGTCCTTGCTTCCATCGTCTACCAATAGCAGAAAGCTGTCCGCACTGATTTTCCCTTTTTTATGCAGTTCAACCAGTATTCGCTTTAATTCTGTGATTGAAAAGGATAAGGCCTCTTCCTCATTATAGCATGGTACTACAATAGCTAATCTATCCATTTCCGTTTCCTTCCATATTCTATGAAATCTTTTTTATGATTATGCCTTACTTAATGCCTGCTCCAAATCCTTAATAATATCATCCACATGCTCAATGCCTACGGAAAGCCGGATCAGTCCCGGATCCACCCCTGCTTTTTTCAACTGCTCATCATTCATCTGTCTGTGGGTATGGCTTGCCGGATGGAGCACGCAGGTTCTGGCATCTGCCACATGGGTAACGATGGCAGCTAGCTCAAGGCTGTCCATAAAGGAAACGGCTTTTTCCCTGCCGCCTTTTAAAACAAAGGAAATGACTCCGCAGCTTCCTTTTGGCATATATTTTTTTGCCAGCTCATAGTAGCGGTTGCTCTTTAAGCCCGGATAGTTAACAAAAGCTACCTTTTCATGATTTTCCAAATACTCTGCTACCTTCTGGGCATTTTCACAATGTCTTGGAACTCTTAAATGCAGGGTTTCCAAACCTAGATTCAAATAGAAAGCATTTTGCGGGGACTGGATGGAGCCTAAATCCCTCATAAGCTGTACCGTTGCCTTGGTAATGTAGGCAGCCTTGCCAAACCGCTCTGTATAAACCACGCCATGATAGGATTCATCCGGCGCACAAAGCCCCGGAAACTTGTCCGGATATTGGTTCCAGTCAAAATTGCCGCTATCTACAATGGCGCCGCCTACGCACACAGCATGTCCATCCATATATTTTGTGGTGGAATGGGTGACAATATCCGCTCCAAATTCAAAAGGACGGCAATTAATTGGCGTTGGAAAGGTATTGTCCACAATAAGCGGAACCCCATGCTTATGGGCAAGGGCTGCAAATTTTTCAAAATCCAGCACTACAAGAGCCGGATTCGCAACGCTTTCCGCCAGTACACATTTGGTATTTTCTTTAAATGCTTTTTCCAGCTCCTCAGCCGGGGCATCCGGGTCCACTACCGTACATTCGATTCCCATTTTTTTCATGGTTACAGTCAAAAGGTTGAATGTCCCCCCATAAATGGTAGAGGACATGATGCAATGGTCTCCCGCTTCACAAATATTAAAAACTGCATAATAATTAGCAGCCTGTCCGGAGGAAGTAAGCATAGCGCCTACACCGCCTTCTAACTCACAAATCTTTTGCGCCACCATGTCATTGGTAGGATTTTGAAGCCTTGTATAAAAATAGCCTGCTTCCTCTAAATCAAACAGCTTTCCCATCTGATCGGTAGTATCGTATTTAAATGTGGTGCTCTGATAAATCGGAAGCACTCTTGCTTCCCCTTTTCCCGGCTTCCAGCCTGACTGAATGCATATGGTATCCTGTTGATAATTGCTCATAATTTTTTCTCCTATTCATCCCAGTTATGATATACGGACTGAACATCATCGTCATCCTCTAACAAATCCAGCGTCTTTTGCAGGGATTTTACGGTTGCTTCATCCTTAAGCTCCACATAGGTCTGTGGGATCATGGTCACTTCCGCAGACATCATAGGAATCCCCTCTTTTTCCAGTGCATTATAAACTCCGGTAAATTCATCCGGATCCGTTGTGATTTCAAAGCTGTCCTCTTCTTCCGAAAAATCCTCAGCTCCTGCATCCAATGCCAGCATCATAAGGTCGTCCGCCTCCATGGTGCATTCTTCCTTGTCAATGATAATCTGTCCTTTTTTATCGAACATAAAGGATACACAGCCCGGCGTTCCAATGCTGCCGTTTCCTTTTGTGAAAGCGCTTCTTACATTTCCAGCCGTCCGGTTTTTATTGTCCGTTAAGGTTTCTACAATAATGGCAATGCCATTTGGTCCATAGCCTTCGTATGTAATATGCTCATAATTTACATTTCCGTTTTCCCCGGCTGCCTTCTTGATTCCTCTTTCGATTGTATCGTTGGGCATATTGTTGGCTTTTGCCTTTGCTATCACTGCCGCAAGCTTAAAATTATTGGCAGGGTCGGGGCCGCCCCCTTCCTTTACGGCAACTGCGATTTCCCTTCCTATAATCGTAAAGATTTTACCCTTTGCCGCATCATTTTTTTCCTTTTTATGCTTAATGTTTGCAAATTTTGAATGTCCTGACATCTTATTCTTCTCCTTGTTCCGTTTTTTCTTTTTTCAGCTTTGAAACTAATACTCTTTTTATGACTTTGTTTTCAATGGATAGCACCTTAAAATGGTATCCCCCGTAATCCATGTCAAACAAATCATCATCATTAGGGATTCTCTCCAGTCTGGAAATCAAAAAACCATTGAGGGTTTCAAATTCCTCCTCTTCAAACTGCATTCCAAACCGTTCTTCCAGTTCATCCAGATGGGTCAGTCCATCTATTTCATAAGTGTCCTCTCCCTTTTCCTGAATAAATTCCTGATCCTCGTCATATTCATCCAGAATATTTCCTACGATTTCCTCTAAAATGTCCTCCATGGCAATAAGCCCGGAGGTCTGTCCATATTCATCAATGACAATGACAATATGGTTTTTTAAAGCCTGCATATTCCGAAACAGCGAATCAATGTTTCTCGTTTCCGGTATAAACTTTACTTCACGGATAATCCGCTTTATGGACTTTACCGGCTTTTCATTCAGCTTTCCTTCCTGCAGCGCCTTAAAAGCATCCTTTACATGGATAATTCCGATAATGTGGTCGATATTTTCTATGTAAACCGGATAGCGGCTGTTTTTTTCATTGAGCATGAACGTAACTGCTTCCTGCAGGGTGGTATTTCCGTCTATTGCCACGATATTTGAACGGTGAGTCATAATATCCTTTGCTTCCTTATCGGAAAATGCAAAGATATTGTTAATCATCTGCGCCTCACTGTCCTGAAGCACTCCCTGCTCATGGCCTTCGTTTACCATAGAAATAATCTCATCTTCAATTTCATCATTTTGATGTCCGCCAAAAATACGGGTTAAAAAACGATAATTTTTAGGCGACCCTTCTTCCATTTGTCAAACTCCTTCTTTTCAAAATCTTTTGGCTTACTTCTGTCCCATAGGACTTACCCTAAAATATACCATAATATTAACCACTTCGTCAAACCCTGCATTTTTCTTATTGGGGAATTGGTAAAATTGGTTGGATTTTTTTTGGGGGGTGGCTGGACGGACGCAACAGTGGGATAAGTGGGGAGTTGCTTCGGTGTTTTTGATGGCGCTTTTTCTAAACAGCCTGTATAAGTTTTCGACGCCGTTCGGGGCGGCATATAGCGACATCCGTGTCGCGATATGCCTAAAATTGCCGTCCATGGCAATTTTACCCTAGGTATTGGACAGGCTGTTAAGAAAAAGCGCCATCAAAAACAATGAAGCAACTCCCCACTTATCCCACTGTTGCTGTTTTGTCGCAGGCTCTACCCTGTAAAAAAGAAAATATACATTTTTAAATTTCGCCTTTAATGAAAAGGCAAATACAGTTTTTAATACATAGGGCTTTTCGATACACAGTGGGAACTGCCATAGCATAGTCTTCCGGACCTTGGCAAAGTCGCCGGCACTTACGCACCGTATTTTGGTGCGTAGAGCTTGTTTGAAAATTGCTTTCCTCAAGGTGTGCGTCACAGTTTGTGGGAGATGTTCGCCAAATTTAGGAAGCGTAGCGGGCTA
>JAMPFB010000112.1 GCA_023664735.1 Robinsoniella sp.
AATATCCGTCTGACAATAGGTGCGGCTTCTTCATCAATCACCCATTTATTTTTATCTCCGCTGTCTTTCAGATAACCGTATGGCGGACTGCTCGCAACGTGTTTTCCGCTTTCGCCCTTTGCCTTAAAGGTGGACTTGATTTTCTTGCTGATGTCCTTTGCATAGTATTCGTTGATTACATCTCGGAACGGAAGGAAATCATCATCAAATCCCGAACCAGTGTCTACGCCCTCATTGACTGCAATCAGTCTTACATTCGCCCTGCGCAACTGCTCCCGTAACATTCCCATTTGCACATAATTTCTTCCCAGTCGGCTCATATCTTTCACAATGATAGTTCCGATATTTCCCCTTTCCACTTCTGCAAGCATGGATTGAAGCCCCTCACGCTCAAAGGTCGTACCCGATATTCCGTCATCAGTAAAGTGGCGTATGCCTGTAAAACCATTCTTTTCCGCATAGTCCTCTAACATTGCTTTTTGGTTGGATATGCTGTTGCTCTCGCCCTGTAACTCGTCATCATGGCTCAATCTCTCGTATAACGCTGTTAAATCGTGACTCATAATCAATTCCCTCCTTTCCGCCATTATCGCATAAATGCTATGCTGTGGCTCTTTTGTACTTATTTTGATTAAGAAGTCTTTTATAGTTTATAACTCCATTTAATACCTCTTCACTGTCTTCTACATACTGACCCAGCATCATAGACAGGTTTGACTGCTAATCCAGATCGACCACTAAGACTTTTTTGCCCAGATAGGCTAATAATTCAGAAATGATACTGGTAGAAGTCGTCTTTCCGACTCCACCTTTGTTATTGATGATACTAATTGTTTTGCACATATTTGTTTCCTCTCTTTCTTCAGGCAAAGATACCTGCTCTATTTAGGAAAGAACTTTGGCGCCAAATATGTTTTCCTTTTTTATAATATAATATATTTTTTATAGAATTTCAATATGTAATTTGTAATCCGTTTTTGTTTTGATTTTGTATTACAAAGCATATATAAACACTGGAAAGCGAAAAATTGTAAGCATAAAAATGCCATAAAATCAATATTAACAGATTAAAAAAGCATATTTATAACTGAATTATCCAATCTCAAACTAATTTGTAACCGTTTTCTAAAGTCCTTTCAATACAGGCTTTGCCTGTATCTGTATCGCCGGAGGTTACTCTTTTGTAACCGACCTATTCCTGCCTTGGATGAAATCCAAGGTTCGGGGGCAAGAAACCGGTTCTTTGTCGGGGGCAAGGGGCAGACAGTCCCTGCCCTCGGAGAGCGTGTAAATTGTCAATACTTATCTCTTACTAGCACCAACCAAAAAACACCTGTTCCACAAAAAATATCGGAATAGTATCTGTATAATTTGGCAAGAAACAGGAATACTTGATTTAGCTGAATGCATATGCTATAATGGCATCAGCTAAGAAAAGATGCAGTGTCCAAATGACACACAAAACGAATCCCCAGTAGTTGCCGCTACTGGGGATTCTTCTCAATTTATGCGGTAGAGCATCCGTCAGGCTAATTGTCGCTGTCATCTCCGTCTAACCATTTGCAAGCATAGTAGCCAACTATACTTGCCACAACGGAAACAAGAAAAGATATAGTGATTTCCAAAATGACACACCCCCTTTCTGTTGCCAGATTGGGTGCGACAAGAAATGCATTATATCAAAATATTACGACAATCACAATCTATTCCGGAAGAAACTCTTCCTCGTTCTTATCATTCTTCTTTGGCTGTTTGGCATTGATACTCTCGGAAAGGCATAAAAGAAAAATTCATCTAGGACTATTGTCCCTTTTTACTCCTTGCAGTGTGGCGTTTGACAATCCTTATATTTAATGTATTCCAAAAACCGCTTAACTGCCAAAGAACTGTTTTTCTTACTCCGCAAAGCAAGCCCGATATTACGAAAAGCCGGAACATCTAATTCCTTTGTTATAAGCTTGTAAGGTACACGCCGCAAAATAAGCTGTGGCAATATGCTAATACCCAGACCACTCTCTACCATAGACATAATGGCGTAATCGTCCCACGTTATAAAATGTATCTTAGGGGAAATACCGCACCTTTCAAAAATCTCTGAAATTTCAGCTTTCTCTCCTTTTTCCAATAGCATAAAAGGATAATCGGCAAGGGCTTTAACAGGAAACCTTTCATAGTCTGCAAGAGGATGATTTTCCGGCAATACAACAAGCAGTTTATCCTGTTCCAAAAAAACAGTTTCCAAATCGGTGTGTACAGGCAAGCGAAGGAAACCACAGTCAACACGTCCCTCTAATATCCAGTTTTCTATTTCCGTATAGTCCCCTAGCAGTAATTCATAATCTATGTTAGGATAATCATTCTGAAATCGCTTGATGATATTTGGAAGCCAATGCGCAGCAACACTTGAAAACGTTCCTATTCTGATAATTCCGGATTGCAAGCCATTTATTTCATTAACTTGTGATTGCAGCTTTTGATATTCCTTACAAACACTTTTTGCATAAGGCAGCAACGTCAACCCATCTGATGTTAAACGAACTCCGGAGCGGTTGCGTTCAAGAAGCGCTACTTTCCATTCTTTCTCTAAGTCATTAATCATGCGACTAATTCCCGATTGTGAGTAATTTAGCCTTTCAGCGGCTTTTGTGAAGCTTCCGTATTCCACTGTTTTTACAAAGGCTAAATATTTCTGAATATTCATATCCATAATTGCGCCTTCTTTCATTTGAAATCGTCATGCTAAGCATGATGAATATTCGTTTTTGTAATTCTTTAATTTATGATAATCTATGCACTGGAAGTTTTCAAGACTTCAAAAGAAATTATTCCAAAGAAAGGAAGCAAGTATAATGTTTTATGTAAGTGATATTTTTAAAACTGCACCAAAAAAATTTCAGACCCCCTTACAACAAAGCACATATCAGGTACTTGAAAAACTAACTATCCCCTTTGAACGTGTGGAAACAGATGAAGCGATTACAATGGAGGACTGTATTCAGATTAACCAAAAGCTAAATATGGAAATGGTAAAAACACTATTTCTCTGTAACAGACAGCAGACAGCTTTTTATCTTTTCATTACCACGGGAAGCAAACCATTCCGTTCCAAGGATTTTAGCAATGCGTTAGGTGTTTCCCGTGTTTCATTTGCGCCCGTAGAGCTTATGGAAGAAATGCTAGGTACGAAAATCGGGGCGGCAACTGTTTTCAGCGCCATACTGGACAATCAGAACAAAGTGCAGATTGTATTAGACAAAGATGTTGTCAGTTCTGAATGGTACGGGTGCAGCGACGGGATAACAACAAGCTACATGAAAATAAAAACAGAATATATCACGGGTAAATTCTTGCCATTCGTGAAGCATATTCCGGCGGTTATTGAGGTGTAATGATGGGACTTTATTATAATAGGATTGTTGTCAAAGTAGGCACCACCACACTCACAAATGAAATAGGGCAACCAAAAATATGTTCTTGATACGTTCAAATATCATACGTATGCCGAGAATTTTTCAACAGAGGCAAAAACTTGTACCAGTTTAATCCTGAATTTGATAAATGTAAAAAGTAAAAGAGATGCTGTCGCACTAATTTTCATTTGTGCGTCAGCCCTCTTTATTTTCACTTTCGTTTACAATAATAAATTCTTTCTATAAAACTCGTCATATCTACTCTCCTGTTTCATTCCCCTATTGGAATACAATTCTTTAGAGGTAATTTTTTCTCCATTAAATTTTCTAAAAAAAGCTATGCAAAACCTTTAAAATCCCTTATGATGGATTCATATACATTAAAAAGCATCCTATTAGCTTTTTATGAAAAGTGGTGTTGAATAGCAAAAATAATAATGAAAGAAAAGAGGGCATGTCTATGGCAATTGGAAGCAGAAATGTGGTGCTCATGAGAGCAGTTTCAGAATTAAAGAAAGCGGATTACTCTAAAAATCCTGAATTAAATGGTATTTACCTAAGGCTGATAAAAGGTCGAAAGCAATTTGCGGAGATTTTTGAAAAAAATATAAAAGCCGTCATGCAAATCAGTTCTCTTGATTTGACTATGCAACACCAGACAGAGAAAATCGTTGATATCTCCCGCAATGTGGCCAAAGCTACGGACACTATCTTCGGAGCTTCTTCTGGAAATTCGTCAATGGCAGGAAAAACCAACAATCAGCACGAGGAACTGACAAACACTATCCTTCAGGTTTCCTCTCAAACGAAAGAAGTCTATAAAAAAATCGAAACAAGCCAAAATGAACTAACAACCGTCAAGGAACTATCCCACCAGACCATTGGAGATTCCATGGAAATGCAGAAAGACATGGACGAACTGCTTAAAATCATCAATCGTATGAATGAAGTTATCGCCGGAATTGATTCTATTTCCATGCAGACCAATTTACTGGCGCTAAATGCCTCCATAGAAGCATCAAGGGCCGGAGAAGCTGGAAGGGGATTTTCTGTAGTGGCCGGGGAAATCCGCGGACTTGCGGAAGAAACCCAGAAATTAACAGGAAGCATGGGCACTTTTATTGAAAATATAAAAAGCGCCTCCCACAAAAGTGCTGAAAGCGCTGCAAATACTATAAATGCCCTCGAAAATATGTCAGAAAAAATTGAAAATGTATGGGAATTAAACAATGAAAACCAACAGCATGTTTCAAAGGTCAACGAGTCCATCAGCTCAATTGCTGCTGTCAGTGAACAAATCAGCAATTCCATGACGGAAATGGAAAATCAGTTAAAAGACAGTACTGAATTTATGAACAAAGTAAGCCATGATTTAAAAAAGGCAGTGGAACCGGTTGTAGATATTGAAAAAACACTGGATGAAACCGTCAAGCAGATGGGAACTATGGCAGAGGATGCTTTTTTCCACTTGGAAGACCCGGAATTTGCCCAATATTTAAAAAATGCAATCTCAGCACATCGAAACTGGCTGAATACTTTGAAAAAAATGGTGGATGACTGTACTGTTATGCCATTACAGTTAGATTCCTCCAAATGTGGGTTCGGTCATTTCTATTATGCTATGAGACCAAGAATGCCCAAGGCACAGCCAATCTGGGATGCACTTGGACAAAAGCATAGAAGATTCCATAAATTTGGCGGTGAAGTCATTAACGCATTAAATCATGGAGACTATTCAAAAGCCTCCCAGCTTTATTTAGAAGCCGAGGCATATTCCAAAGGATTGATTGCGGATTTAGAAGCATTGCTTCTGATTGCTGAATCCTAACACAAACGGGGCTGTCGCTTTAACGATTAGGAAATCGTGAAGCGCAGCCCTGTCTCTTTATTTCTATGAGGACATTCATAAACCTCCTCCGGACTGAAGCTCATCCAGTAGGAAGGTACTCTGTGTATTGCCTTACAAACCGGGCATTGATATTCATACATTTCCATCTTCCGCTTCTCCTGCCATTTTCATAATCTTCTGCTGCTTTTAGCGTGCCTCTCCCAAAAAGAATAAGGCAATCAGCCCCGGCCCGGTATGGGCTCCAATGGTAGCGCCTAAAAGATTGATAATACAATCTTCAATACCGAATCTTTTTGTAATAGCATCTGCCAGAAATCTGGCATCCTCTTCACAATCACCATGGGTAATCATAAATATACCGTTCTTCTCTTTATAAGAGCCCATAGAGCTTTCCATAATGTCCACCAAAGTGTTCAAGGATTTCTTCCTGCCCCTTGCCTTGGTAAGAGCTATCAAATGCCCTTCATCATCCACATGAAGTATGGGCTTAATATTAGCAAGAGTGCCTATGATTGCAGTAGCCTTGCTGACTCTTCCTCCTCTATGCAGATGATTTAAGTCATCTACTGTAAATACATGGATGACATGAGGAATGGTTTCCTGCACAAAGGAAATCACCTCTTCCATAGACTTTCCCTTTTTTATTTCTTCCACAGTTAGATAAACTAAAAGCCCCTCTCCCAAAGATGCGCATAAAGTATCTATCACCTGAATATTCACATCTGAATGCTCAGCCATAAGCTCCTCTGCCGCAATCCTTGCACTATTATAGGTACCGCTCAAGCCGGAAGAAAATGCCAGATATAAAATCTCCTTATATCCTTCAGCAATATAACCTTCCATGCGGTTCTTTGCCTGTTCCGGATTTATCTGGGAGGTAGTGGGCATACTGCCATTCCTCATTTTGTCAAAGAAAACCTTTGAGTCCAAAAAATTATTTTCATCATAGGTTATGCCATCAAGCGTACATGGCAAAGTAAAAAGTCCAATCTGATTTTCCTCTATATAGGACATTGGCAAATCTGCAGTATTGTCAGTAATCAGTTTAAAGCCCATTTCTTCCCTCATTTCTTTCCAATATTATTTTGAAATACATGGTGGTATTTTAACATTTTATCATAGAAAGCACAAGAAAAAGTTGGATGTTCCTTTCTGTTTCAAATTAGTTTTCAAATATCCTTAATCTTTGCACAATCTCTTCTGGTTCTGGCAACATTTCTTTCATATTTTCCGGCAAAGAATTACTCAATTGGTACGTTGCCACTCCAATCGGTGCATTAGTCTGCTTTAAAGCATACTCCACATATGTCTTATCTTTGCTTTTACAAATAATAATACCTATGGACGGATTTTCATCCACTAACTTTACCTGCTCATCTAATGCAGTCAAATACAACTGCATTTTCCCCGCATACTCTGCTTCAAACTCACCTATTTTCAATTCGATTGCCACTAAACTTCTTAATCTCCGATGAAACAATAGTAAATCAATATATAAATCTCGATTTCCTACCATCAAATGATATTGATTACCAATAAATGTGAAATCACCACCCATTTCAATCAAAAAAGCCCTAATATTATTCACTAACTGCATTTCCAACTCATGTTCTGAATACTCTGGTGATAATTCAGCAAAATCAAAAGTATATTCGTCCTTTACTGCCAGCTTTGCCTGTATCCTGCGCTCTTTTGGCAATGTAGTATCAAAATTTGTTTGGTTTAACAGATATTTTTCATAAGTTTGTGTTTCTACAAAATTGGTTAAAATACGCTTTGTCCAACCATACTTTTTTGTCATTTGAATATAAAATTCCCTTTGCAAGTCATCTTTGCATTTTTCCATAA
>JAMPFB010000113.1 GCA_023664735.1 Robinsoniella sp.
TGATAATGTCAATCCCTGATAAACCCAACAGCAGAAATCAAAAATATATTGCGGTTAAAGACAAGACTTGAAATGCTGATATTTTCTAGAGGAAATGCTAATTCAAAGAGGAATTTACAGAGGTTTTACAGAGAATAAAATATTAGATAAGAGTTCCTTTAGAAAACATGCTCTGTGGGAACCCCGCTCTGTGCCTGTGGGCTGAACTGTTACAAAGAAAAAATAAAAATAATGAAAAACAGGTTGATTATTTCGCATAATCTGTATATACTATGGTTAGAAGTAAATGTTTGCCGCTTGCTGATGGTGCGGGGTATAAATGATTCAGTTCGTAAATGCTACCACTTGCTATACAGGTGGGATATAAATGGTATAGTGCGTAAATGTTCCCCATCGACTGATGTCGGTGGGGAATTTACATAAGAGCGATTTACCCAAAGGAGAATGTTACAGTATATGGAGATACGGCAGGGATATTCTTATCATATTAAAGATGAATTTTTTGATATGGTGCAGGATAAATACTTGATGAGTAATAAAGAAAATGCTTTTTTAATTCAAAATGCTTTTCCGGTTATTGAAAAATTTTTTGATTATATACATACAGTAGAAAATAAACCTGTAACAGTGCATAATGAGTTAAATAGGATTCTTACAGAAAATTTAAGGGAAGCGTTTGCGTTGCATAACCGTGGAATTAATTTGTTATACACAGATATTGAAAAAATTAGGATGGTTATGGAACAGAAATTAAAAAATATCGAATGTCTGTAATGCCATTGCTTGTAAAAATATGAGTAATGGTATTTTTTGGTGGGATAGTTTACAATTAATCCGGCAGCAGTATTTTACAAAAAGTACATATTTATTGTATTCATGTATTGGGGTTGAAAATCTTCGACTGATATGTCAAAATACCAGCATAACTTACAGATTAACTCAGTATCAAAACGAGTAACACTATCACAGCCACATACCTCAAACAAATAGAAAATCAAAAGAAGGAAAAACAGATTATGAAGAAAACAAAAAACAAGAAAAAAACAATATGCATCATTTTTGCAATCGCAATAATACTATTAACCGGATGCGGAAGCAGCTCGGAAAAAAATAGCCCGGAAAATAGCAATCAGGAAAATAGCAATCAGGAAAATAGCAATCCAGAAAAAAGCACCCAGAAAGAAGTCTATCAAGAACTTTCAACAGGTGACGTCGCTCCTGACTTTACGGTTGAAACGGTCAGCGGTAACGATTTTACACTTTCTGAGCAAAATGGAAAGGTAGTACTATTGAATTTCTGGGCTACATGGTGTGGTCCCTGTGTTGAGGAAATGCCAGCATTTGAAAGGCTTTATGGCGAATATGGGGAAGAAGTGGCCATACTTGCAGTAAACTGCATGGAGGATACAATATCTGTGGCGCAGTTTCTTGCGGATAAGGGATATACGTTTCCCATTGCTTATGACCCGGAAGGCGCCGTTAACATGAAATATCCTACGGATGGGATTCCTTACACGTTAGTGATTGGCAAGGACGGGATGGTAAAAAATATTTATCTGGGCGCCCGGGGTGCGGATGCACAATATGAGGAATATAAAAGCGCCATTGATGAAGCATTGAAGGAATAGCAAAAGGAAGGCAGGAAGTATTTGATGAAGCATCAATATATAAGGAAGGGACTGCTTATTGCAGGAATTGTGCTTGTTTTCATAGGAATAAGCCAGAATGGTTTTCAGGATGTGAAAAATAAGGCAATCCGAATCTGCTATGAGTGTATTGGGATAGGATGATAAAAAAGCGAAAACTGATTCAGGTAATTTGTGCCCTGTTATATAATTGTAATTTTACTGGATTTGCCAACGGGAAAATCTATCAGGGCAATGTAAAAGGAGTTTGTGTTCCGGGACTGAACTGCTATTCCTGCCCCGGCGCAGTTGCCGCCTGTCCTCTTGGCAGCTTGCAGACCGCATTGCTTTCCTCCAGATACAAATTTCCATATTACATATTGGGAATGTTATTGCTCTTTGGGGTTTTACTTGGAAGAGTAATCTGCGGATTCTTGTGTCCTTTTGGGCTGTTGCAGGAGCTGCTTTATAAAATCCCATCCAAAAAGGTAAAAAAGAATAAATGGACGAAAAGGCTTTCCTATTTAAAATACATTATCTTATTGGTATTTGTAACAGGGATTCCATTCATATGGAATGTGCCGGGGTTTTGTAAGTACATTTGCCCTGCAGGTACTTTGGAAGGCGGTTTGTTTTTGGTAACAAGGAACCAAAGGCTGCAGGCATTGGCAGGGAAACTGTTTTCATGGAAGGTGGCAGTTCTGACAGTGATAATCATTTCCGCAGTGTTTATTTTTCGGAGCTTTTGCAGGTTTATTTGTCCTCTTGGGGCATTTTATTCGTTGTTCCATAAGGTGTCCATAGTGGGGATAAGGGTGGATGAGAAAAAATGTAATGGCTGCAATGCCTGTGTTTCCCTATGCAAGCTGGATGTGAAAAAGGTGGGAGACCGGGAATGTATTCAGTGTGGAGAATGTATAGGCGCCTGTAAGCAATGTGCGCTGAGTTTTGGGGTAAAAAGGACATCTGCCACGTGAAAGTGACAGATGTCTTGTTTAATTATATAAAATAATCAATGGTTATTTTTTTACTGTTACCTTAGACCCGATTCCTCGGCTTTTTAATAACTTTTTATAGGTTTTCAGCTTTGCTTTCGGTACTTTAATGACTGCTTTTGAATGAATACCTTTAAATGCTTTGCTGCCTACGCTTTTTGTTGTTAATTTTTTTGTCTTTATGGTTATATTTTTCAATTGTTTGCAACCATAAAAAGCATTCTGGCCAATTGTTTTAATATTGCTCTCAATGATTAGTTTCTTTAATTTTCTATTATTCTTAAAAGCATTTTTGGCAATGCCGGTTACTTTGTAAGTAATTCCGTCAATTGTAACAGTTTTGGGAATTGTTATTGATGCTGCTTTTGTATTGCCGGCTTTTACATATTCTACGGTACTGCCAGAGGCAGTGACTTTATAGATGTTCTTTGTTTTTTTGTCAGTCAGCCTTGTTCCCTTCTTTGGCGCTCCTGAAGCGCTGATGTCTTCTGTTCTTTTTGTTCCACATACAGTACAGGTATAAGTTTTTAATCCTTTTTGTGTGGCAGTTGCTTCCTTTGTGATAATTCCCTTATCCCATACATGTCCGGTTGCAGGTACCTTCACATTAGTTGTTATAGTGTCCCCACACAAGCTGCATTTCGTATGTCCGACTCCTTCCAAAGTACAGGTAGGAGCATGTTCACCTTCGCCAGTGAAAAGTATAGTCTTGTCTTCTTTGCAGGCAGCTCTTGTAATTTTTACAGAAACGGAAGTGGTTGCATAATGAGCAGTATCTTCCACTGTATAGTTTGCCTGAGCGGTTACCGTTCCTCCGGCCGGAATAGATTTTTGAGAATCTTCTTCCGCCCATACCCAGCCGTCTGAAAGGGGAATGGATGACACGGTCTTAATAGTATTATCCACTTCCATGTCCACAGGAGCTCCGGCAGGTTTCTCTATTAGCATTTCAATTTCCTCTACCCTTGTGGTTTCACATACATTACAGGTGAAAGTTCTTTCTCCCGTCTGGAAGGCAGTAGGTTCCTTTGTGACAATTCCTTCATTCCATACATGCCCGGTTGCAGGTACTTTCACATTTGTGGATATAGAGTCCTCGCAAAGGCTGCACTCTGTATGTCCGACGCCATCTAAGGTACAGGTAGGAGCATGTTCATCTTCACCAGTGAAAAGTATAGTCTTGTCTTCTTCACAGGCAGCTCTTGTAACTTTTACAGAAACGGAAGTGGTTGCATAGTGAGCGGCATCTTCTGCTGTATAATTTGCCTGAGCGGTTACCGTTCCCCCAGCCGGAATAGATTTTTGAGAATCCTCGTCCGCCCATACCCAGCCGTCTGAAAGGGAAATGGATGATATCGACTTAATAGTATTATCCACTTCCATGTCCACAGGAACATTTTCCGGAACGGCTTTTTGTGCTTCAAAAACAGCTTCGATAGTAACGGAGCTGGCAGGCATAACAAATTGGTGATTGCTACTTATAATTATTGTATCTGGTATTACGGACCATTCTTTCATATAATAGCCATTCGGAATATCCGGATGCAATGTTACGGTTGCGCCCTCTTCGTAATGTTCGGTTATGCTTTTTTCAGATTGCTTTATGGTAACAGGATAAACCTGTACATTGCTGCTGTTATAAATCAAATTGCCCTTTTGGACAGTTCCCGTGCCATCCCAGACTACATCGCTGTCTTCAGGCAGAATTAAAGAGCCGTGATTGGTCAGGGAACCATTATTTGTAATAGTCCCTTGAGCCAAGTTCAAGGTTGCGCCATTTGCAATGGTTAGAGTTGTATCTTCCGGTATATTTAAGGATGCATCGTCAGGTATATCCGGGTTTCCGGTAATGATGGCATCGCCATATACCTGTCCCGCATTGCCTATAAAAATGATACAGTCATCCAAGGTTGCATTGCTGTAGTTGTAAATCTCATCCGCCGCCATCACTATGGCATTGGAAACCGCCAGAGGAGTCTGCAACGAACCAATCGTATACGTTGAGCCTTCAACATCTACGAATAGGCTATCGTCGGAGCTGTCAGGACTGCCGATATTAATAGAATTGGCATAAATGCCAGCCTGGGCTCCTCTGCCGATAAAAGAGCCACCGGTAATATTTATATAGCTTTCGTCTCCTCTTGGATTTGCATAAAGATTAGCTAAGGACGAATTAGCCCTTATGCTTCCGCCAGTGATATTGATTGACCCGTTATCAGTATGGATAGCGCACTCGCCAGTAGCAATACGAATAACTCCTCCGCTTATATTGATGGCTCCATTTAGTGTATAAATTCCGTCTATATTAGTAATTGATGAGGGGGTATCAATGGCTAGAGAACCTCCATTCATGGTAAAGTTATTTTTGATAACACAAAGCTGAACATTGGTAAGGATGTTGCCGGAATCAATAGTGAGACTATCACCCGGAAATCCATAAGGTGCAGCAGAGCTTGTTATCGGCGAAGCCGTCCGGATCTGAAGGCTGCCGCTGCCACTGATAGTGTAATTTTTAGCCCCCATAAACATGGAATTATAGTATGTTGAGGTAGTTTCAAAAATATTATCGCCATTCAAAACAATATGTATATTCTCCCGATTCTGACGATTTTCCACTTCTGATGTTCCCTGAGTTATTAAGCCTAAAAATAACGAACAATCAAGGACGCAAGCCTGCGTGGAGGATTGAATATAACAGTTTGTCAATGTGAGTGTTCCCCCATCCTTATCAGGCTCCCATTTCCAGCCCTCCTCCAGATTTTCAGTTGTGCTTGTAAAATCCGATAGCTGCAGTAACTCTGTTCTCGTAGGTTCTCGATCTGTATTTGCTGCCGATGCCGAAACCGGTATCATAAACCAGAACATAGTCAAGACAGCAAAGATTAGTAACATCTTTTTTCTCATTAAATGGTTTCTCCTTTTCTTATGTTTGTTTAACCTTTGTTTTTACTAATAGCATCATGAATACCCGGGTTAAGATGATGCTGTTGAAGGTAACAGACAGCCTGTTTTTTTGAAGGTAATGGCTAAACGGACGCAACAGAGGGATGAGAGTGGATTGGATTTTCCTAAACAGCCTTGGAAGGTTGCTGATACACAGTGTGAGAGGGCAGAGCATAGGATAGTCTTCCGGACCTTGGCAAAGTCGCCGGCACTTATGCACCGTATTTTGGTGCATTAGTACCGCTGCGTCTTTGCAGAGCGAGAGCGTGTCCGGAAGACTATCCTATGCTCTGCCCTCTCACACGTCCGTCTCCCCAAACCCCTATGCCGCATCCATTTATCCATCTTTACTAGAAAAGGCTGAACTGTTACCAAAGTTATTAAGAAATACGAAATTCCTGTGCTTGTCCTTTACAAATAAAAAAGGAACTTATATAATAAAAGGGAATATCCGATAAAGAAATTAAGAATGTGAGGAAAGGTTATGAAAAGAACAAAAGTATGTATAAAAAGAGCACTATCCCTTCTGCTGGCTCTTTCTCTTATAGTGACTCTCTGGGGTACTGTGGGAACAGAGGTAAAAGCAGTAACTGCCAATAAATATGGCACCTATACCGGCTCGAAGCCAAGCAAATATAATTATACGGGCAATACAGTACATGTGCTGCCTAAGAAAGTATTTTATTCTAAGTCCAATGGAAGGCTATACTATTATGCTTATGTCTACAATAATACAGATAAAACCATTTATGGAATGAAGAATTTGAAGATTACAGTCAGGACTTCTTCCAATAAGAAAATTGCTTCCAAAACCTTTTACAAAGGGACAAAGAAAAAAATGACCATTAATCCCGGCTCTTATAAAACAATTTGTTTTGTGTTTGAAAAGAAATATATCAAGAATAAAAAGTTCTATTTTGGCACTACCAAGAAGCTAAAAACGCAGGCGGAATTTGTTTATTATACGTAGATAAAGATAAATTACTTAAGAAAAAGGCAGAAGAGTTTGCTGAAATTCTTCTGCCGCTTTTTATGTGCAGCCGTGTTGATACCATTTTAATCCTTCTTCGGATGGCTGCCTGCTATTTTCTGCAAAAAAGAGAGCGCCGCTCTATAACTAAAATTTAGTTACTTTGCACCGCTCTCACATACAGATTTCTTTTATTATGTTAGCTGATAGGAAAAAACATATAAAGGGAAAAACTGTATAAATACATATTAACCAAAGTTTATGAAACTTTCAAGTCTTTGGCACAAGAAATAGTAAATTTGCACAAGATTTTTAGGAAATATATAAGAATATTGTCGATTTTAGTCGATGATTTTAGGTTTACTAAATTGGAAATATATTATATAATACAGTCATAGGAAAAAATATTTTAGGGTAGAAATGGCAGTTAAGAGCAATAGGCTTGAGACTGCCATTTCTATTTTTTTGTAACAGTTCAGCCCACAGGCATAGAACGGGTTTCCCATAGAGCATGTTTTCTAAAGGAGCCCTTATAAAAACGCCAG
>JAMPFB010000114.1 GCA_023664735.1 Robinsoniella sp.
CCTCTGTTGCGTCCGGCTTAACCGTTACCTTCAAAAAAACAGGCTGAACTGTTACCAATTTACTCCTCATCCCTTTTCATAATCCCCAACCGATTCCTCCCCTCTACATACTCATACCAAATCTTATCCATCCTATTTTTCACCAGATAAATCCCCAATCCCCCTATTTTTCTTTTTTCCAAAAGCTCAGCCACGTCAGGGTCCTGTTTTTCTAATGGGTTATAGGGGATGCCGTCATCTTCAAAATAAATGCTTGCCTCCCTGTTTTTTATTTTGCAGCCTACTGTTATTTCATTTGCACCGCTATAATAGCATATATTGGAAAAAATCTCATCCATGGCAATCAGGATTTTGGTGGAGGTTTTTTGGGAAAATCGTGCTTTTGCAAGGATGTCATCAATAAAGCTGTTAAATTTTTGTATGTTATCTATTTTTGCAGTATCTGTCATGACTGCATATCCATTTCCGTTATAACGAAGCGCCAGCATGGTAATATCGTCGGATTGCTCTGCTTCTCCCTGAAAGTGGTTTACATCCCTCCATACTTCAAGCAGCACATCTTTTGGCTCTTGCTGTTCCATAGCTGTCATTAGCTGCTCTAGCCGCTTTTCCCCGTACAGGTTGTTTTGGCTATTGGTTGCCTCTGTGACTCCATCGGTATATAAAAGCAGGGTATCTCCCTTCCTTAAGCGGATTTCTGACTGGCGGTATTTTGTTTCTTCCATTCCAGCAAGCACAAAGCCGCTTATGGCGGTTTCATAGGTACAGGCTCCATCAGCCTGTCTGATTAACGGTCTGCAGTGCCCTGCATTTACAAAGATAAGCTTTCCGGTGGATATGGTAAGCACTCCAATCCATGCGGTTACGAACATTCCGTTTTTGTTATTTTTGCAAAGATTGTCATTGACTTTTTCCACAGCCTCATTTAAAGGCACGTCCTTTACAATATGGCTTCTGAGCAGGGTTCTTGACACTACCATGAACAGCGCTGCCGGCACTCCTTTGCCAGATACATCTGCCATAATCAATGCCAGATGGTCATCATCTAACAGGAAGAAATCATAAAAATCCCCTCCTACTCCCTTTGCAGGCGTCATAATGGCATATAAGGAAAATTCATCTCTGTCTTCATATGCATTTTTTGCAGTTGGAAGCATGTCCGCCTGTAATCGGGAGGCAACCTGTATTTCTGTCCGGATGCGTTCTTTTTCTGACATTACTAAATTCAGGCTTTGAATATATTGATGTATCTGATCCGTCATATGGTTAAAGGCATTGCCCAAATCTTCTATTTCATCTCCGGTTTCTATATGGATTCTGTAATCCAGATTTCCGCCGTCGATTTTTGCCACTTCCTTTGTAAGCCTTCTGATTGGCTCAGTTATTTTTCTGGTAAACAATGTGCTGATTATGCCAATCAACGCCACCACTGCAGCAAGCATTGCCAGAAAAAGCATATGCATTCTTCCAATTGCCTCATTCTGTACCTGTGCAGCATTTTTTGTAAGCCGCAGAATCCTATTTTGACTTTCCCTTGCAGGAGCTATCACTTTCTCTACGTCCATTATCGTAACAAAGCTCCAGCCCAGATTTTTTAAAGGCGCATAGGCAAGATAGACCTCCCTGCCGTCAATAAACAGCTTTCCCAGTCCGGTTTTGCCTGCTACCATTTCCTCAGCTATCTGGGCGAGCTTTTTATTTTTGCTCATACGCAAATCCACGTTTTTTTCTGCATAGACTGCTGTTTCCCCTTCTTTCATAAGGGAAACCATTACCTGTCCTTTTTCATTCACCAAAAACGCATAGCCTTTTTCTCCCATAGTAGTATTTAACACTGCTTCATTGACTGTTTCCGGATAAGAGCCTACTGTCTCAAATTTTTCCTCTATGTAATCCGCCTTTTCCACTGCAATTGCCTGAAGCTGTTCTCCCGCCATATTTTCCAGCGCTTCTTCTGCATCCTCAGCAGCCGTCTTTCCCAGCTCCTTACTGGTATCCGCAGAAATATCCTTTATGGTATGCAGGCTCCAAATGCTGACACTTCCCATTAAGAGCATTGCCAGAAACACCATGGAAAGCAATAATTTTGTTACCTTCCTGCTAATCTGCTTTTTTCTTCCTGTCATATTTTTTTCTGGATTCATTTTTATCTCCTTATTGGATGGTAAGTATATCTGTAAATCCAGTAATGGTAAAAACTTCCATAATATCTTCGTTTACATTGCAGACTACCATTGTCCCATCTTTTTTCTTCATTTCCTTAGAGGCGGCAAGCAACACTCGTAACCCTGCCGAAGATAAATATTCCAACTCCAGAAAGTCCATTCTTAGCTCTGTCACATCTGCCAGACTGTCTTTTAGGACTTCTTCCAGCTTGGGCGCCGTTGTAGTATCCAGCCTTCCTTTTAATTTTAGTGTCAGTTTGTCTTCCATTTTTTTTACTTCTATCTTCATACCCTATTGTCCTTCCTGCGTTTCCTTCTCCCATGCAGGCTTTCTTGTGAATCCTACATGGTAGGTGATTTTTTCCATAGTCAGCTCATGGTCTCCTATCAGATACCGTCCTATTGTAATATCCTTCCCTATGATGATTCCCTTCGGATAGTCATTCAGGCAGCGGTTTAAAAGCGCTGCCTGTTCTTCTCTTGACTGCTCCGAAAGGGGGTTATTGGGATTGACGCTTCCAATGGAAACAAGCTTGACGTAATGGATATCTGTCATGGTTGTTTTTTTCTCTTCCCTCATTGTCTTTCTCCGGTTTTATCTTTTTCTAACATTTTTTGCGACTGTCCCTATTCTGTTACTCCTTGCTAACTACTGCTGGCTATCCCTATTCTATTATTTCTTACTAACTACTACTGGCTGTCCCTATTCTGCGCCACTGCGCCAGTCTCAGACTTTCCAGCAATGGCATCATTATATTCCCGTTTTTTTGCAGACAGTTCCGTTTCAATCTGACTGAAGCGGATTTGTGAGGCTATCGCATTTTTCTGGCTGGATTTCAGTGCTTCATAGCAGCTTTCTCCTTCCCCATAGGATACGACTTCTCCCTCCTTCAGAGCCTTTAATGCAAAGAGCTCTAATATTCCCTTATCTTCTTTGCCCGGATTATCTGCAAGCATTCTAATAAAGTCTGCCGCCTGACTTTTTAACATATCCCAGCTCTGATTCACTTCATCCATAGCCTGTCCGTAAACAATTTCTGTCTGTTCTTCCTGTTTTTTCTCTCCACTTTCATCCTTTTTCGAGGAATTTATCAGGCGCAGCATATTACTCTGGTATATATTTTGCTGTGTAGAAGCAATCTTCTTTAGCTGCTGGATATCATTGTCCAGTCCGTCCTTTGCCGCACTTAAGCGTTTTTCAATCTGGCTGATTTCCTGACGCAGCTCTTTTAAGCGCTCTGCTTTTAATCTGGAATCCTCTGCAAGATTCTGTCCGTTTCCATCCTTTATAGTGGAATTCACCAAGGACGGGGAAATATTGGCTGCCATCATATCCAGCACTCTTGCAAGTCCTTCCGGTATTCCATGGTTAGTTGCCCGTACATCCACATGATATTTTGCAGAATTATCCGAGCTCCTTGTGTGAGAGCTGTGAGCGCTGACACTACCGCTGACACTGACCTTTACCCAGCCAAAGCCCAATGAGCCTGTCACGGTTGCACCTACATCCATGCTCGTATCCTGTTTCTCACTTTGTTTTACCTCCATATCAAAAAGGACATTTACCTCATCCACCTGTAAATTGGGGATAGGCACGATGGCAAGCATAGGCACGTCCACCTTCATTTCATCCAGATTACTGGTTCCATCTTCGTTGACACTTCTCTGCTGGTACATAAACCTTACTGTGCGGGCATTATTATTTTTATCAAATCCAACCCGGTTGATAAAATCCGCTGTGGAGTTAGCCAGTAAAATGCTGGCATCTGCTGCTGCCGTCAAAGGTGCGCCTATTAACTTATCCATTTCCAATCCTGCAAACTGTTCTGCAATTGCCATAGAAATCCCTTCCTTTCCTATTACTATTTTTATAGAAATCTGTTATTATGTAACCAAATCTTTATTTTTTGTATCCATAGGGCTAAAATTTTGCCCAGCACAAATGTTTTTTTATTCTGCGGATATGTCACTTCCGTCAGGGCAATATCCTCTATCCAAAGCACCTGCTTTTGCACAAGGCTTTCTCCTTCTGTCTCGCAAAGCAACCTTATATTCAATTCCTCCCTTAATTCCAAAGCATATAATTCCAAAAGCCTTTTTCTTTTTTCTCTCTCTCTTTGCTCCCTTCTACTCATAATCCTTATTTAACCCAAATTCAATTTCCCTGTTCATGATTTTTTCCTGATATTCCATAATCCGATTGGCAATATTGG
Source organism: Robinsoniella sp. (assembly GCA_023664735.1). Classification (GTDB taxonomy): domain Bacteria; phylum Bacillota; class Clostridia; order Lachnospirales; family Lachnospiraceae; genus RGIG3040. The sequence goes on from JAMPFB010000114.1 coordinate 4,379, forward strand.
ACTGTGCCATCAAATACTTGTCCTTGTCAAATTCCATAGTATTTTCTGCAAAGGTCTCGTTGCTAATCTGCTGAAGTCTTTCCTGTCTGTCTATCATGTCGGAAATTTTCTGATAAAGCTGTTTTAATTTCTTTACCTTTGCCTTCATCTTATTTACATCCTGCCACATCCTCTTTTGGTCGTCCGAGCCTAAGTTGCCATCTACCGCAACCGGTCTGGTATCAAGCTGCTTTGCTACCTGATTGCTGCTTAAAAGGTCTGTCAGGCGGAGGATTCCTTCGGTTGCAGGAATGGAGCATACCTTCATTTTATAGGAAACCCTTGGCAGGAAATCGCTGTCCCTCTGTTCCGGGGAACAGATTCGGGCATTGATTTTACAGGTTCCTTCTCCTTCATTTACTACTCTTACCTCTGTGGAAAATTCAATTTCCGCCTTTTCCACATTCAGGTTCGTCAGAGGGATAATGGAAAGCAGCGGCACCTGCATCTGCATATTATCCACGCTGTAGCCCTCTTCTCCCTCCTGTCTTACCTGATCATAAGCAATATTGATATTGTTAAGCTTAATTGTCTCCTCCTGTCCGTTCTGGCAGATGACGCCCATGTTTTTTATGGCATCCACGATTTGGGCACGAAGCTGCTGATTGGATTTTGCCAGCGCATGAAGAGGCGCATATACCAAATCATCCAACAATATAAAATCGCTATCCTTATACCCCTCCCAGTTCTGCTTTTCTTCCTGACTGGAGCTTTCCTTTTGATTGTTTGGTTCTAAAGCCATTCCGGTAAGTGTTCCTTTCTACAAAATAAAGTGCTTCCGTCAGCTTAAAAATAACTCCCGCTCTTCCTGTCTGCGCTTTGTAAGCCCGGCTAACACCTTTCCGCCGCCTTTGTTATATAAAAGCAGCTTATCCGCTATGGTCGCAGCATCCCTTCCGGATACCAGCTTTTGCAAGCTGCCGTTTCCGCAGTTGTATGTAAAGGAAGTGAGGGCATCAAATTGATTCTGATTTAAAGGAAAGGAAATGATACCCTTTTTCCGGAAATTATTTACATAATCTCCATACTTTTTCAAATCCTCCTTTAACAGCGCCTTAGCTGCCTGATCGGATGGAAGGGTGTCTCCCTGCTTTACTCCCATGGTATGGCCATATCCAATCGTCCATACTCCGGCAGGGCACTTGTAAGCTGTCAGCTTGCAGCCTTCGTATTTTGCAATCAGCTCCACGCCCTTTTCGGAAATGCTCATTGTTCCATCTGCTCCCTGCTGCGGCTGCGACTGTGGCTGTGGCTGCGGTTGTGGCTGCTCCAAGGAAGGAGCCTGACCTGCTTCCCTGTGGGAAGGCGCTGCTAGAACAAGGTATTTTACATCCACCGGGCTGCAAATGGAGTTTGTCCCACTGACATTTTTATCAATTACCGCTCTGTCGCCTGACACTGATTTTACAATCCATTGATCTTTTTTAACCCAGTCCGGCATTTCCTTTCCGGTGTAATAAACTGCATCCTTTGCAATACTTACCGTATCTCCCGGCTGTATGGTTTCCTTTTTAACGGGATTTGGCTCAGGGGCAGTATCCGGCTGGCAAACAGCTCCTTGTAATTCATTTATGCCTTTATCCATTTCCTGTCTGACTGCCTTTCGGAAACCATCCATAGTGTAATCCATGTTCAGCCCTTTCCATAAGTGTTCCGGGTCACCATGACCGGAAGCAAGGCCTCTTCCATGCCCTTCTTTATGGCTTATGATTACACCGTCTGCAAGAGGGTTTAGCCCATATTTCTTACAGAGAAAAGCAAATAATTTTACTGCTGCCTCATAAGTACGTTTTACAAGGGCTTTTGCCTCCTCCGGATTGGAGCAGGTAAAGGAAGCGCCTTGTGTGTACTTTATACAGGCAGGCTCGCACATCTCCACTCCAATATGGGTGCTATTAGCATTTCCGCCACAATGCCATGCACGATGCTCCCACGGAAGGGTCTGAAATACCTGCCCTGTATTTCCATCAATAAAGGCATGGACACATGCCCTGCCTGCATTTGGAGAATTCCATTGACGCACAAAATTCTCCGCTGAAGGCTGGGGGCAGCCTACGCTATGAAGCATCAGCCCGCTGACCTTTATTTTCTTTCCTGCTTTATAGCAGGGGTTGTTGGTTAATATCTTTTCTAGGATTTTTAGTTCCATGCTGTTTCCCTCCTTTTGCTTTTTGAATATCTTAATCCTTTTGAAAGGAGGTTTTGAAAAGTAGGCATGGATTGAAGAATTTTCTTCATAATATTTTCCATGTTTTTAAAATTTAACAAAAAAGCAGCGAACCGTTTTATAAAAACTTAGTTCACTGCCTTACTGTTTCTGTTATTAAGTTACTTTAATTATGCCAATACAAGCTCTCTTTTTTTAATAACCGCTTCCACTTCCTCAATCGTTCTTTTTACAATCTCTGCAATCTGAGCAGATGTATATCCCTTCTCGTGCATAGTCAGAATAAATTCTATTTCACTTTCCGCTCTGCCTTCTGCTCTGCCTTTTTCCCTGATTCCCTGTGATAAATTACACATTTCGCTCACATCCTCTCTTATTCTATCGTCTATCGCAATATTGTACTCTTTTTCAATAAT
>JAMPFB010000115.1 GCA_023664735.1 Robinsoniella sp.
CGATACACAGTGGGAGAGGGCAGAGCGAGAGCGTGTCCGGAAGACTATCCTATGCCCTGCCCTCTCCCACGTCCGTCTCCCACCCCCCATGTCGCATCCGTTTATCCAGCTTTCGTAGAAAAGGCTGAACTGTTGCAAACAACTTCTTATCCCCCAAAAACTGCAACTCATAAAAATCCCCTTGTTTTTACATCCTAAAAATTATATAAACATATTAGAAAACCACTTATACAACCAAATGCGAAAGGCAAAACATGAAAATCACATTACAGCAGGTAAACAAGGAAAAAGAAGAAATCATAATTAAATATGCGCAGATGACAGAACAGATTAATGACATTATAAGGTTTATAGAAGGAAAAAGCGGGCAATTGCTTTGCAGTAAGGATGGGCTGCAGTTTGTAATCAGCATTCCAAGGATACTGTATTTAGAAAGCGTGGAAGGCATTACTTATCTATATACGGAAAAAGACCTATACCAGTTAAATCTTACGCTTGCACTATTTGAAAGCCTTTATGGAGAAGAGGGTTTTTTCCGTTGCAGTAAGTCTATGATAATCAATATTTACCGGATAAAGAAGCTAAAAAGCATATCCGGAAACCGAATAGATGTTACTATGGATAACGATGAGCACGTAGTGATTTCCAGACATTATGCCAAAGAATTCAGAAGCAGATTAAGGAGGGACACAGAATGAAATGGCTGAAAAAATATTTATCCTATGAAGTGGGAATTGACTTCAAAACCTGCATTTACTTTTTTATGGTTCTGTTTTTTTATTCTATGTACCAAATCCTTCAGGGCAGTTTTTTTGCAAGCATTATAATCATGGCAGAAATGCTTGCCTCCGCCTATATCATAGGATATATTCAGGTATATTTATTAAAGAACTTTGATGAAGCCGAACAGCTTGGCAGACGGGAATGCTTTTCAGTTTTCTCTTGTTCCGCATTGTATACCGCTATAAGCTATATCCTGAACTGGTACGGCCGCAGCGCTTCTGCGACACTGTTTTTCTTTTTCTATATGATAGCCTGCTATTTGTCCATATTTCTTGCCTATAAAATCAAACGGGACATGGAAACGGCTGTCTTGAACCGGGAGTTGGAGAATTTTAAAAAACAGAAAACGGAAAGGATGTGACATAAGGATGGGAAATCCAGAATTAGCAATAAAAATAGATAATCTTACAAAAAGATATGGAAAGCATAGAGGTGTAAGCAAACTGTCCTTGCAGGTGGAAAAGGGGGATATCTTCGGATTTTTAGGACCCAATGGCGCCGGCAAGTCTACCACGATACGGAGCCTTTTAGGACTGATTACTTTTCAGGAAGGAAAGGCTGAAATTCTAGGCATGGATGTGAAAAGCCGGCAGAAGGAAATACTGCGTGAAGTAGGCTACATGCCTTCAGAGGCTATGTTCTATCCTTCCATGAGGGTTAAAGATGTCATCTGTTTTGCCGCAAATATGCGGGGGATGCATTGTGAAAAGGAGGCTTCCATGCTGTGCCAGCGCCTTTGCATAGACCAGAATAAACGAATGGAAGAACTTTCCCTTGGAAACCGAAAAAAGGTCAGTATTGTCTGCGCCATGCAGCATAAGCCAAGACTTTTTATTTTTGATGAACCTACCAGCGGCTTAGACCCGTTGATGCAGGCAGAGTTTTTCAAGCTTATTTTGGAGTATAACAGACAGGGCGCAACCTGCTTTCTGTCCTCCCATGTATTATCGGAAATCAAAAAATATTGCAGGCATGCAGCCATTATCAAGGACGGAAGGCTGCTTTGCACAGACACCGTGGAAAATCTTACCAGAACTAATGCAAAGCGAATCCGCATAGTCAAAGACGGCAGGGAGGAAAATTTTGTATATAAAGGGGATTTGGACAAATTGTTTGTAGGATTTGCGGGGCACCATATTGAAGATATTACCATTGAAGAACCGGCGCTTGACGAAATTTTTATGCACTATTATGAGGAGGAACAATTATGACATTATATAAGCATGAGATGAAAATGAATAAAAAGAGCCTTTTTCTCTGGACTCTGTGTGTAGGCTTTACATGTCTTGGCTGTATTCTTTTGTATACTAGTCTAGAAGACTCCGTAAAGGATATTGCAGATTCTTTTTCCGATATGGGTTCCATGTCTACGGCACTTGGCATGGACAAAATGAGTCTTGCCACTTTAAGAGGATATTATGCCACGGAAATCGCCATAATGCACAACCTTTTGGGAGCCATATTTGCCGCTATACTGGGAACCGGACTTTTATCCAAGGAAGAGGCAGGACATACTTCGGAATTTTTACATACTTTTCCAATTGGAAGAAGCAGTATCGTTTTTCAAAAATATCTGGCATTTTTAAGCAACATCCTGATATTCAATCTGATTTGCGCCGGAATGTACCTTCTTGGATTTTTGTACATGAAGGAAGAGATAAACGGAAAGGAAATGGCATTTTTCCATTTTGCCACAAGCCTGATGCAAATTGAAATTGGAACAATCTGTTTTCTGATTTCCTCTTTTACAAAAAGAAATCTGTTAGGGGCAGGGCTTGGAACTTCCATTATGCTTTTTGCTGCGGATATGATGTGCCGCATTGTTCCGGCAATTGAAAACCTGAAATATGTGACCCCCTTCTATTATTCCAATGCTGCCGATATTTTCACTGACGGAAAGCTAAACGGCTCCTTGCTGACAATTGGCGCCATGATTACGGCAGTTTCCTTTGGAGCTGCATGGCTTCGGTATTGCAGCAAGGATTTGGCTCCTTGAAGGCTTTAAAAGGAGTCGTTCTTTTTCTTCTCCTAAAAAGATCAACTTAAGCATACATGTATTCGTGTAATTTTCAATGTATTTCTTGTATGATTTTGCATTATTTTACACGAATATATATTTAACTTTTATATTTTTCTACAGGAAACAAAAGATTATATTTACTTGCTGCTCGGTTTTGAGCAGCCTTCAGGTCATGCTGTTTATTTGATTGCTGACATATACATACAATACAAGCCCCTGATTTCCTGCTGTATCAAATAATAAGTATTCCTGACCCGTCCGTCCTTTGAAAGCAGCAGATAGCTTTCCCCCTCTAAAAGCTCCATCAGTTCGGATTCTTCTTCATAATAGTACGGATTATTTTTCGCTTTTGTGAGCTTTTTTAAATATTTCTCCAAAACCTTAAAGTATTCCCCATCCGCTTCTCTTGCCCTGCACTTCCTCTGCTGCTGCCTTAACATCCTTTCCATGTCATAGGCAAAATATCTTCCGTACTGCTGTTTGTCCTCTTTTCTATAATAGACTCCGGATGACCGCTTCCATAGCTTCTCCGGCTCCTTCTCATTTCCTCTGTCATAACGTTCTTTGTAAAAACGTCTAAATTCTTCATAAGAAATACCGATAGACTCAAGAACCCTTCCTGTCTCTGAAGCCATTTCAAAAACCCCGTCGGCAAGCCTGTTAAAAATCTGTTCATTTGTCTTTTTGTCACTTGCCTTTGTCTTGGAAGCCCAGTAAATATAATTGTTATCAACCCGGCCAATGATAATCAAATCCTCCAGATAATTCAAATATGCAATGATGGAATTAACCCTTCCAGCCAGTTTATAATTTGGCGTCACTGCTGTATTCTCATTTACCAGATTCAAGTATTCTATTTCCATAGCTTTCCCTCCTCAAAACACTTCCTTGCTTTTCCTAGAAAACATCTGCTTCATCAATTCCCGGCGCTTTCATAAATACTGGTTCCCTTCTGAAACAAGCTATATGCCACAATCCAAAACACGGCTGCAAGGGCACATTCAATGAAAATCACTCCGCCATTTCCTCCAAATGCAAACGCTCCGCCCATTCCAAGAAAATAGCTTGCCGGAAGATATGCCACAAAAGCAAAAGGAATAATCCAAGTAATGACGAAACGAATGCCCTTTGCATAAATTTCTATAGGATACTTGGCAAAATTTGCCATCTCGTATGCCATCTGCAAAAAAGGACTGCTTGTTTTCAGCCAGAAGGAAAGAGATGCAAAAAACAGCTTAATGGCTGTATAAATCACTGCTCCCGCTAATATGGAGACAAAAAACAGGACTATATGAATCCCATCCACCACTACAATTCCTTTTATCAGGCACCGAATTACCAGAATGCTTCCTACTAAAAGCTCCCCAAGTGCATCCGGCTGCAGCTTTTCACTAATTACCTGAAAAAAAAGATTCATGGGACGCAGCATATATCTGTCAAAATTTCCAGTGACTACAAGCCTCCATGCCAGCATCCATATATTATCTGTAAGCAAATGATCGATTCCTCTGGGAATCTGGGCAAATCCATAAATAAAAATCAACTGGTCCAAGGTCCAGCCCTGCAAGGAAGGAATCTGTTCAAACACCAGATATAAAAAAGCAATGCCCGTAAACTGAGACAGAAAAAAACCGAAAAGTCCCATAAGGAAATCCACCTTTGACTGGAGGACTACTTTAAAAAACTGACTAATTAAAACCTTGTATAATCTTACATATCTTTTTGCTGTATTTATCATAGCTCCTCCTTCCTTATCCGCCCAACACTACAAGCCGCTTTGTGACCTGCTTCCAGATAATGCTGCCTAAAGCATACAAAATCACTACCCATGCCGCCTGCCTTGCCAGCACAAAGGCAAGCTCACTTTGGCTGTACTTGCCAAGATAAATCATGACAGGAGCATATACCATAGACGAAAAGGGCAGAAAATCAAACACCTTCTGAACAGCTCCCGGAAAGAAGCTGAGAGGTATTAGCTGCCCGGTCAGAAAGCTGATAAGCGCCTCCTTTGCCATAAGCATTCCGAAAATATATGTGGTAAAAAACGCAACCATGCCAAAGCAAAAATCGAATAAAACACAAATCAGGAAGCTCATAATGCAGCTTAACAGATACAATAAGATATTGATAGCTCCCGTAAACTGCATTCCAAGCGCCTTTACCTTGTAAATTTCCAATCCAATCCAGATAAACACCCCCGGCATGAGAAAGCGGTAAACTGCCTGCCCCAGCGCTTCTGAAATCAAGCTGAGCCGATAATCAATGGGTTTGATTAGATTCATTGCTATCATGCCCTCTACTACATCTGTACTGACCCAGTCCGAAATGGTAATCATTACCATGGAGCTGGTAACATATACCATGAATACATATACAATCATTTCATTTCTTGTAAGGTTTCCCAATATTCCATCCCCTGAGCTTCCATAAATAGCCATCCAAAGAAAATATTGAATAAATGGACTGAAAAGGCTGATAAAAATAAACAAATAAAATGCGCCTTTATATGCCATCTGCCGTTTTAATTCATTGGCGGCAAAGGGAAAATAAATCCGTAATTTCTTCTTCATATGCCCTCCCCATCTCTACACAGCCTTGCCATCAATCCCATGATTGTAGATTTCTTTTACGATTTCAGCCAGCTCCGTTTCCTGTATCTGGATATCCTTTACCTCTGTTACTTCCATAACCGCATTCATTACCTGTGGAACCTGAAGCTTATGTTTGTCAAAGGTAACCGACAGGATTTTGTTTTCCTCATCAAACTCCACCCGGCATTCCTCATGGGAAGCGCCAAGCTTTCCTGCAAGATCAAGCCCTTTCAGCTCCTCCTGTCTCTTTACTTCCATAGACACCTTCCGCCACGTACCGTAAACATCCTTTAATTCTTCTAAAGAGCCATCATATATTTTCTTTCCCTCATCTATAATAATAATCCGGCTGCACAGCTCTTCAATATCCCCGATATCATGCGTAGTCAAAATAACGGTAGTCTGATATTTTTCATTGATTATCTTAATTGCCTTCCGTATATTGTCCTTTACTACTAAATCCAGCCCTATAGTTGGCTCATCTAAATACAATACCTTTGGATTATGTAACAGCGCCGCTCCTAAATCTGCCCGCATCCGCTGCCCCAAGGATAAGGTCCTTACCGGGCTGGAAAAAAACTCCGGAAGCCCAAGCACCTCATTCAAAAATTCCATCCTCTCCTTATAATCTTCATCCGATACGTTATAAACTTCCTTTAAAATCGTAAAGGACTCGCTTAGGGGCAAATCCCACCAAAGCTGCGTCCTCTGTCCAAAAACAACACCGATATTCTGGGCATTTTCCTTCCTTGCCCTGCTTGGATCTATGCCATTCACCAGACATTGCCCCTGCGTGGGCTTTAAAATCCCCGTCATCATTTTAATAGTAGTGGATTTCCCTGCGCCATTGCTTCCGATATAGCCTACAATTTCCCCATCCTCAATAGAAAAAGAAATATCATCTACCGCCCTTTTTACCACCTTTTCATTGGAAAAAAGCCCCTTTATGGCACCTTTCAAGCCCGGATATTTCTTGGGTGATACAAACTCCTTGCTAACGTGTTTTACTTCAATCATAATACCCTCCCTCTGCAATTCTTTTGTTTGCAGACATTATCACATTATAACATTATCTTTTCTTTTTGGGAACCTTAGAAGGGCTGTTTCAATCTATTTGGTAACGGGGACAGGGGTTTAGGGGGTGTTGAATAAAAGGACGTGGGAGCTTGCCGGGCATAGGATAGTCTGATGGACACGCTCTCGCTCTGCAAAGACGCAGCGGTACTAACGCACCAAAGTACGGTGCGTAAGTGCCGGCGACTTTGCCAAGGTCCAACAGACTATCCTATGCCCGGCAAGCTCCCACTGTGTATCGGCAAGCCCTATGTATGAAAAGCTCTATTTATAGGAAAGCCCTATACACTGGAAGGCTCTACTTATTGAAAAGCTCTATTTATTGAAAAACCCTACGTATAGGAAAAGCTATAGCAAGTTTCTTTAAACCTAGAAGAATGCTAAATACATTCCAGAAATAAACAATCTCTTTTTTAAAGTACAGCCTGCGAAAAACAGCAACAGCGGGATGAGAGTGGATTGGCTTCCTTGTTTTTGATGGCG
>JAMPFB010000116.1 GCA_023664735.1 Robinsoniella sp.
ATACCTCGCTAAGCGCTGGCGTTTTTATAAGGGCTCCTTAAGAAAACATACTCTGCATAAAGCCTGCTTTGCGCCTATGGGCTGAACAGTTACGATTTTAAAGGCAAAAAAGCGGTTCTGTAATAAGTTGTGAAGGTTGTACATAAGTTACATTATGAAAATTTTATGAAAAACATATAAATTGCATAAATAAATATAGAAAATCGGTGGATTTTTTTGTGATTTTATATTAAAATAGAATGAAAAGGGTAGAAAAGGAACAATCCTTTCTGAAAGGTATTGTGAAATTTGTATAAGAGAAGGGGTGGTATAATGATTTCCAATCAGATTCTACAAAATACGATTGCCGGGCTAAAAGGAATTTCCAGAGTGGATTTTGCCGTTGTAGATATTGAAGGAAATGATGTTGCAACCACAGTGGAGGAAGAAAAAGGATATGCTTCAGCCGTAGCGGATTTCGTAAAATCCCCTGCAGACAGTCAGGAGGTATCAAAGTATCAGTTTTTTAAGATTTATGATGAACAGATGATTGAGTATGTGCTTGTGGCAATCGGCTCTAGTGAAGATGTATATATGATTGGCAAGATGGCGGCATTTCAGATTCAAAATCTTTTAATCGCATATAAGGAGCGCTTTGACAAGGACAATTTCATCAAAAACCTCTTATTAGACAACCTGCTGCTTGTGGATATTTACAGCCGTTCCAAAAAGCTTCATATTGCAACGGAGGCAAAACGGGTAGTCATCATTGTGGAGTCAGACCAAAATAAGGAGAAAAATCTGGTAGAGCTTCTTGGCAGCAATCTGTCTCAGGCTGGAAAAGATTTCGTTACTGCAGTAGATGAAAATAACGTAATTGTAGTGAAGGAGCTAACAGAAGGCGGCACTTCTGATGAAATCGAAAGGACTGCAAAGCTAATATTGGAAATGCTGGAAAAAGAAGGGGCTTTAAAAGTACACGTTGCTTATGGTAATGTAGTAAATGAGATAAAAGAAGTAAGCCGCTCTTATAAAGAGGCGAAAATGGCGCTGGATGTTGGAAAGATATTTTTCAGCGAAAGAAGCATCGTTGCCTATAGCGAGCTTGGAATAGGGCGTTTGATTTATCAGCTTCCCATACCTTTATGCAAGATGTTCATAAAGGAAATTTTTGGCGCCAAAAGTCCGGATGATTTTGATGATGAGACGATTATGACAATTCATAAGTTTTTTGAAAACAGCCTGAATGTATCTGAAACGTCCAGACAGCTCTTTATTCACAGAAATACTCTTGTATACCGTCTTGATAAGCTCCAGAAAAGCACAGGGCTGGATTTAAGGGTATTTGAGGATGCCATTACCTTTAAGATTGCCTTAATGGTAGTGAAATATATGAAATACATGGAAAGCTTTGAGTATTAAAAAATAAGGAGAGTCAAATGATTACTTTAGAAAATGTAAGTAAGTCATATTCAACGGGTGCGCCTGCATTGAATAATGTCAGCATCCAGATTGATGAAGGAGAATTTGTGTTTATTGTAGGCGACAGCGGTTCCGGTAAGTCCACTTTTATCCGCCTGCTGCTGCGGGAATTATTACCCACATCCGGGAAAATCATCGTAAATGGCAATGACGTGGCAAAATTGAAAAGGCGGGAGATACCAAAGTTCCGCAGAAATATGGGCGTGGTCTTTCAGGATTTCAGGCTTTTAAAGGATAGAAATGTATATGAGAATGTAGCATTTGCCCAAAGGGTCATACAGGTTTCCAATAAAGAAATTAAGAAAAATGTGCCATCCATGCTTTCAATTGTAGGGCTTGCCGGCAAATATAAAGCAAAGCCAAGGCAGTTATCAGGAGGCGAGCAGCAGAGAGTGGCATTAGCAAGGGCGCTTGTTAACAATCCTCCCATCCTTTTGGCAGACGAGCCTACCGGAAATCTGGATCCAAAGAATTCATGGGAAATCATGAAGCTTTTGGAAGAAATCAATGCAAAAGGCACTACGGTTGTTGTAGTTACTCATAACAGAGAGATTGTAAATGCCATGAAAAAACGTGTTGTTACAATGAATAAAGGAGTTATTGTAAGCGACGAGAAAGAGGGCTATTATAACGATGAGAATTAGCACATTTTTTTACACACTAAAACAAGGTATTGTAAATATATTCCGGAATAAATGGTATTCCCTTGCATCCTTAGCTACCATTACTACCTGTCTTCTGATGTTCGGCGTGTTTTATTCCATTGTCATGAACTTTCAGTACATTCTAAAAACAGCTCAGGAAGGGGTAGCGGTTCACGTATATTTTGAAGATGGGCTTAGCGAGGAGCGTGTGGTAGAGATTGGCGAGATGATTTTAAAGCGTGAGGAAGTGCTGAAGGCGGATTATATTTCTGCTGCAGAAGCATGGGAAACCTTTTCCAAGGATTATCTTGGCGAGTATGCAGAAGGCTATACAGAAAATCCTTTACAAGATTGTGCCAATTATCAGGTTTATTTAAGGGATGTTTCAAAACAGCAGGATCTTGTTACTTATATCGAGTCTATTGAGGGCGTCAGGGAAGTAATACAATCTGCCCTGACAGCAAATACCCTGACGGGAGTAAATAAGCTGGTAGGATATGTAACCGTAGGAATTATATTGATTTTGCTGGCAGTATCTACGTTCCTGATTAGCAATACGGTTACTATTGGCATATCTGTCAGAAAAGAAGAAATCTCTATTATGAAATATATAGGAGCCACAGACTTTTTTGTACGTTCCCCATTTGTCATCGAAGGTATTATTATTGGTGCAGTAGGGGCGGCAATTCCTTTGGGGCTCATGTATGTTTTATATAATAAGGTCATAGGATTTGTAGTAGAGAGATTTAGCATTCTGTCCCAATTGTTGAAATTTTTAACGGTAGAGCAGATATTTACCACGCTAGTTCCGGTATCACTGATACTTGGCATAGGAATTGGTTTTGTAGGAAGCTTTAATACGGTGCGAAAACATATCCGGGTATAAGTAGGTGAACATATGAAGAAAAGGATAAGATTGATAAGTTTGGTATTGGGCATATGCCTGCTGGGAAATCATACAGCCAGCGTATATGCCACCATGAGTGATGATACAAAGGAAATTGTAGAGGACGGCAGCAGCGGAGCAAAGGAAGATGATTCCGTAACGGTGGAGGAGCCGTCAGCGCCTGCTGACAGCTCTACGGGAACACAGACTACGAATACCGGTTCCGGCAGCAGTGGAACAACAAGCACCAGCACAACAAATAGTAGTGGTACAACAAATAGCAGCGGTACTACAGGAACCGGCATGCCTGTCACTTCCAAGAATCTGCGTGACAAAAAAGGGCAGCTAAGCAGCGCTGAAAAAGAAAAGCAGCAGCTACAGTCCAGCCTGAGCGATATTAAGGCGATTAAAGAAAAGCTGGAAAAATCTCGTTCCGATTTGAAATCTTACGTAACGGAGCTGGACAGCAGCCTGTCAGAGATTGAAAGCAAGCTCCAGCAGATTAACGACCTGATTGCAAAAAAGGAAGGGGAAATTCAGGAGACAAAGGAAAACCTGCGGGTAATTAAAATCGAAGAGAAAAAGCAGTATGCGGCAATGAAGAGCAGAGTGAAATTTATGTATGAAAGAGGGAATGATGTGTATCTGGAAGTGCTTCTTTCTTCAAAATCCTTTGGGGATATGTTAAGTAAGGCGAGATACATTGAAAAGCTTGCAGCATACGACAAGGCGCTTTTGGAAAATTATCAGGAGACGCAAAAGGCGATTGCCGGTTTGGAGGTAGAGTTAGAGAGCGAGCAGGAAGTGCTGGAGGCAGCAAAGGCAAATGCAGAAATAGAACAGAAAAACGTGGAAGAGCTAATTAATACGAAGCAGCAACAGTTGAAGGAATATGATTCAGACATATCTGAACACGAGGCACGCATTAAAGAATACGAAGCATACATTGCAGAGCAGAACGCCACCATTGCAGGTCTGGAGGCTGCTGTGGAGGAAGAGCAGAAAAGGCTGGAGGCTCTTGGACAGAATTCCAACGTAAAATATGATGGCGGAATGTTTGCATGGCCGGCGCCTGCATATACAAGGATTTCCTCCGAGTATGGAAACCGTATGCACCCTACCTTGGGAGTGGAAAAATTCCATAACGGTCTGGATATGGCAGCCCCATCCGGAAGCGATGTGCTGGCGGCATATGATGGAACAGTGGTTGCAGCCGATTATAACGCTAGTATGGGAAATTATATCATGATAAATCATGGGGACGGCTTGTATACCATTTATATGCACTGTTCAGCCCTTTATGTATCTTCGGGAGCTACAGTAAGCAAAGGCTCAAAAATTGCAGCAGTAGGCTCTACCGGACGATCTACAGGGCCGCATCTTCATTTTTCCGTTCGCTTGAATGGGAATTATGTAAACCCAAGAAATTATTTATAGAGATTTTTGGAAGGAAAAGGGAAGCATGTTATAAATAAAAAGGATGGAAGGGATATATTTTGGAAAAGGAAAAAGAAGTAACGCAGGAGCAGCTTTTAAAGGCAGCAAGAAAAGGCGGATTTGCAGGGGGCATTACTACCGGTTTGATAATCGGAGCCATTATAATCTGTACTTCCTATATAGCAAGCCAGCTTACACCAAAGGCTTCTACTCTTGTTTCAGGTTCCAATAGCGAAACAGCAGGCGAAGTCATAGATAATGATGTAGTAAAGAAATTAAAAATATTAGAAGACAGCATTGATAAATATTATTTGGAGGATGTGGAAACCGAGCAGGTGGAAAACAGTCTTTACAAGGGCTTGGTTGCCGGACTGGGCGATCCCTATTCTACATACTATTCCAAGGAAGAATTGGAAGAAGTATATGACAGCACAGAAGGGATTTATTATGGAATTGGCGCATATATTTCTCTGGATGAAGCAACAGGCGGCGGTAAGATTACAAAAGTCATGCCAGATACTCCTGCCGAAGAAGCAGGCGTTCATGATAACGATATTATTGTAGCGGTGGACGGGGAAAATGTGCTGGGAATGACCCTAAGCGATATTGTCAGCAAAGTAAAAGGCCCGGAAAACACGCAGGTAATGCTTACCCTGTACCGGGAAGGGGAATCAGATTATCTGGAAATTTCCGTAACAAGAATGAAAATCGAATCCCCTACCGTTACTTATGAAATGTACGAAGACGGGATTGCATATATCCAGATTACCGAATTTGACTCAGTTACTACAGAGCAATTCAGGAAAAATCTGAATCAGGCAAAGGCGGAGGGAATGAAAAGCCTGATTTTGGATTTGCGGGATAATCCGGGAGGCAATCTGTCAGACGTGGTAGATATTTCCGGGGAGCTTCTTCCCAAGGGGCTGGTAGTATATACGGAAGACAGAAACGGTAAACGAAAAGAATACAATAGCGACGGAGAAAATGAAATTCAGGTGCCTATGGTTGTGCTGGTAAATGGAAACAGCGCCAGTGCAGCAGAAATTCTGGCAGGAGCTATTAAGGATTATGGGAAAGGGACGATTCTCGGAACTACCACATTCGGCAAAGGAATTGTCCAGAGGATATTCGGACTTTCGGATGGATCAGCCATTAAGCTTACGGTCAGCCATTACTATACCCCAAACGGAAATGATATACATGGTGTGGGCATAGAGCCGGATGAAACCTTAGAGCTTGATTATGAAAAGTATTTAGAAGACAAATCGGATAATCAACTGGAACGGGCAAAGCAGATTCTGCAGGAGCAGAAGTAAAACCAAGAAATAGGTATATGCAATCCGGTAGAAGCTAAAAATAGGAACAGAATATACGAGATAGGAGGGAACGTTCTTGAAGCAGGCATTTTTAATAACAGCATATAAGGACTTTCCCTCTCTTTATGAGCTTGCCTCTTATTTGTCTGAAAATAACAGAGTATTTATTCACGTAGATACAAAAAGCCGGGATATCAGGGAAAAAGAAATAGAAAAACTGAACCATCTTCCCAACTGCATGGCTGTTTCCGTTTACAATATCGCTTGGGGCAGCATCAATCATGTATATGCCTTTTTGGAGTTGCTGGCATGGGCATTGGAGGAAGCAGATGTTTCCTATTTTCATTGCATAACAGGAGAAGACTTTCCGGTAATCTCCACAGAAGAGATGGAAGAACGTTTTTTAATGGACAGCCCTATTTACATGGACTATTTTGCACCAGAAGAGTTAAGCGATGCAGTAAAAATCCGTTATCTGTATTATAACCTGTTCCCCAATAAAAATGTGAAAAATCCACTGCTGTGGCAGCTTCAGAACCTTACAGTAAAGCTGCAGAAGCTTTTTTTCATTAAAAGAAAAAAAATTGGGGAATTTCAGGATATATACAAAGGGCTTGTTTATGTTTCCATGCCAAGAGCCGCAGGGGAATATGTATTGCATTATTGCAAGGAACACCCAAAATATTTAAAGGATTTAAAAAAATGTCAGGTTCCGGAGGAGTTTTTCTTTCAGACCCTCTTTATGAATTCCCATTTCAGGGACAAGGTAGTCAAAGGCAACCTTCGCTATATGAATTGGGAAAAAGGAGACGGCAGCAGCCCGGCATATCTGGATATGCAGGATTATGATAGGATTGTGGACGGGGATTATGTGTTTGCAAGGAAGTTCCACGGAGAAGAATCGGGGGAGTTGAAGGAGGCAATTATCAAAAGGCTGTAAGTGCTTGTAACAGTTCAGCCAGTTTTTTTGAAGGTAGTGGCTAAGCGGACGCAACAGAGGG
>JAMPFB010000117.1 GCA_023664735.1 Robinsoniella sp.
GCAGAGAACATGCTCCGCAGGAAACCCGCTCTGCGTCTGTGGGCTGAACTGTTACTTTTCTTTCATTATTTTACCACTATTCTGTTGCAAGTTCAAACCAAAATTCCACACCATTTTCATAATTGATAACTCCATAGCCCTGATTCATGGATTCCATAATTGCTTTTACAATGGAAAGCCCTACCCCGCTGCCTCCATATTCTCTTGTACGCGCCTTATCTACCTTGTAAAATTTTCCCCATATAAGTGGCAGCGATTCCTCCGGAATAGGGTCTCCTGTATTGAACACGGATACTCTTACTTTATCCGGAAGCCTTGCGATTTTAATATCAATTTTCTTTTCTCTTATAGCATAATTCATGGCATTGGTAAAGTAATTCATAAACACTTCTTCTACTTTGAATTCATCTCCCCACACATACACAGGCTCATTGCAATGAAATTCTACCTGCACAGCATTCTGTCTGATGAGGATGTCTGCTGATTGAATGTAATTTTCAATCAATTCATGTAAATCAAACCTCTCCATGGTAACTACATCATTTCCAAATTCCAATTGATTCAATGTAAGAAGCTTCTTTACCATAATATTCATTTTGCCGGCTTCATCCATAATCACGTCACAATAAAAATCCCGGCTGGAATCGTCATCGTTGATTCCCATTTTTAGTCCTTCCGCATATCCCATAATGAGCGCTATGGGAGTTTTCAATTCATGGGATACATTTGAGAGAAATTCTTTCCTCATCTCATCGATTTTTTCTTTTTGCCGAATATCATTTTTCAGCTCATTGTTTGCTGTTTTCAATTCAGAAATAGTCTTTTCCAGCGTATCAGACAATTGATTGATATGCTCTCCTAAAATGCCAATTTCATTTTTATCATTTCCTGTATATTTTGCATCAAAATCCAGATTCTTCATCCTTTCTGATATTTTTGCCAGCTGCAGGATTGGTTTTGTCACCCTGCCTGTTATGGTCAAGGTCACAAATGCACTGATGATGACCGCCCCGATTCCCACATATGCCAAAAACTGATTGGATATCTTTACACTATCCCTGATGCTTTCCACCGATGAACGAAGCAGAAATAAATTGCCGTTTTCCAGCATTCCCCACATTTCAATGTAATTGCTGTTCGTTTCTTTATCAAAGCTCTGCTGAATTACATAGGCTTCCTCTTCTTCTAAAACCTTATCGGGCACATACATCCCCATAACGCTTTCTAATAGCTGGGTAATCATTCTTTTGTAATCATTTACCGAGCTTAAAATCAATTTTGATTCCGCATCCATCACGATGATATTCATATTATAAGTGGCACATATTTTCTGAAATTCATAGTGAAATTCTTTGGAACTGAGCGTGCCCTTTTTAGCTGCATAGTTAATACTTGTATAGGCATCTTTTAAATCCGCTTCTTTATTTTGAACATAGTACTTTTCCAAAAAAATACTATTAAGAAACCAGCACAATAAAATTGTGCCGGCCATAAGTCCAATAAAAATAATTGCAAACTGCCTTTTTATGGAATGCTTATATTTCATTCTTCTACCTCAAATTTATAGCCCATGCCCCAGATAGTCTTAATGCAGTTTCCCTGTTCTCCCATTTTGCTTCTAAGCTTTTTCACATGAGTATCAATGGTTCTGGCATCTCCAAAATAGTCATAGTTCCATACATGGTCTAAAATCTTTTCCCTAGATAGTGCAATTCCCTTATTTTCCAGAAAATAAGTAAGAAGCTCAAATTCCTTATAGCTAAGATCCACCTGCTTTTCCCCTATAGTAACAATATGGGCTGTTTTATCAATGGTAATCTGTCCTACCTGCAATAACTCCTCCGACGTGCCGCCTCCTGCCCTCCGAAGTACCGCTTCTACTCTTGCTACTAAAATCTTTGGGCTAAAAGGCTTTGTGATATATTCATCCACACCATATTGGAATCCCTTCAGCTCGTCCTGCTCATCTGCCTTTGCAGTTAACATAATGATAGGAACCTTGGAATATTCTCTGATTTCCTTGCAAACCTGATAGCCATCCATCTTAGGCATCATCACATCGAGCAGAATCAGGGAAACATCCTTTTCCTGAAAAAAAACATCAAGTGCCTGAGCGCCATCCTCTGCCTCTAACACCTCGTAATTATTTTTGGTCAGAAAGTCCTTTACAAGCTTTCTCATTCTGCTTTCATCATCTACAACGAGAATTTTCAATTTTTCCATTTCTGCACCTCTTACATAATTTGTGAAGTTATCATGTATGTTAACAGACAAGTATGTAAAAATTGTGAAATTCCCTTATTATTTTATTCTGCAAAAAGCTCCTGCTCCTTTTCCCGCACAGCCGCCTCCCTTTTCTGCAATTCTTGTTCCCACTGGGCATATTGGTTGGTAATAACTGTCCTATAGTTGATGATATTGGCATTTTCCCCTGTTAATGTAATAATAAAGAGTATGACAATAATCAATGCCAGAAAAAAATTTAAAAGGGCAGAAAATTTTAATTTTTCTTTGATTGCTTTCTGCGAGCGAATTTGAACCTTTACTTTTGTTGTTTCCTCAGGTTGTTTTGCAACGGACAATCCGGAGCGCACCGGAATGGGCTTTAAGACAAAATCGCTGTCTGCTTCTTTCATCTCTATCAAACGCTCCTGAAGTCTTTTTAAATAATGCTCTCCAACAGCAGTCTCAAATACACGATTTTCGATTGCCTTATTATAAACCATGGAAACGGCTTCAAAATTATTATAATTCAGCTTTTTATCAATTGCCCGTATTTTGGTTTCGTCATTTTTTGCTGCTTTTGCCTCTGCTTCCGTTGCAAATTCAAAACCACCTGTTATATAATCATCTTTTACCGCCATAATAATCTCCTCATATAATAACACCTGTAATATTTTACTGAACACTTTATAAAATGCCCCGTAAAGCAAAAAAAATTTAAGCAATATCTATAATATACTTGCTTAAATCTTTTTTGTAAATAGCTATATTGGAACATCTGCCCGCTGCGTGTAACAGCTTGGCACATAGCATGGAGTAGACGGGAGTCGAACCCGTGTCCAAAAGCCTATTCCCTGTACTTCTACTATCATAGTCAGTTCTTTTTCATTCCCTCCACCTGCCGGAAACTAACACCCTGCCGGTTTTAGTAGCTTCATATTATGCCCACAGGCTCAAAGCTTTGCCTATGTCGTTTCCTACATAGTCGATGCCCGGTTCTTAATGTGTAGGTGCACTAAGGCGGACACGCTGCAACTAGGCAGCGAATGCTAAATTATCTTCAGCGTTTATATTTATTGTTGTGATTTGACGCATCACCTGCGGATAGCTTCTCCAGCTGCAAGACCCCTGTCGAAACCTTTACTACCCCGTATTCAGTTTTTCTGACCTTTCCCGATGTGAAAAATCGGAAAATGTCCGTTTCCTTCCCTGCTTTTAATTGGGAAGTTTTTTTATTTCTTATCTAGTATATCGGTAAAATTTCCTTCCGTCCATAGGAAAAAACAGGATTTTATAAATTTTTAATTTTGAAATCCTTTTGAGCCTCTCTCCTTTGATCCTTTTTCGCAATGTCCTGACGTTTATCATATAATTTCTTGCCTCTTGCAAGACCTACCTCCATTTTTGCCTTTCCATCCTTAAAATATACTTGCAAAGGCACTAAGGTATACCCCTTTTCTGCAAGTTTCCCTGCAAGCTTATGAATTTCTGACTTGTGCAGCAAAAGCTTCCGGATTCGCAAAGGATCCTTATTAAAGATATTTCCTTTTTCGTATGGGCTGATATTCATTCCATAGATAAAGGCTTCCCCCTGTTCAATTCGGATATAGGCTTCCTTTATGCTGCACTTCCCCATGCGCAGGGATTTCACTTCCGTACCATGCAGCACCAGTCCTGCTTCGTATTTTTCATCTATAAAGAAGTCAAAATATGCCTTTTTATTATTTGCTACCAGCTTTCCCTGTTCTTTGCTCATTTTTTTCACCTGCCCTTCTCACTGTTTTCTATTGCCTCGCCGGGCATTTCTCCATAGGGGATTACAAAATCAATGGTCTTTGCCAGCTTATCCACATCTTTTACCTGAATTGTCAGCTTTTCCCCCAGCTTGTATGATTTCTGGTTATCCTTCCCTACCATTTCATAGGAACTTTCATCATAGTAGTAATAGCCTCCCGGTATGGAAGCCACATGAACCATACCTTCTATGGTATTGGGAAGCTCTACATAAATCCCCCATGAAGTAATTCCTGAAATAATGCCTTCAAACTGCTCGCCAATATGGTCTTCCATATATTCCGCCTTTTTCAGCCTGTCCGTTTCCCTCTCCGCTTCCTCTGCTCTTCGTTCCGTTTCAGAGGAATGCCTGCACACTTCTGCTAATATACTTTTATAATGGGCAATTCTTTCAGGCTTCAATCTTCCTCGAAGCTGTTCCTTGATAATCCGGTGAATCTGTAAATCCGGATATCTGCGGATAGGAGAAGTGAAATGACAATAATATTCACAGGCAAGCCCAAAATGTCCGCAGCAGTTTTCTGTATATCTTGCCTGTTTCATGCTGCGGAGCACCAGACGGCTGATAAGAGCTTCTTCTTTCGTCCCCTGTATTTTCCCTAACAGCTTCTGCAGCTCTTTTGGATGGACTTCTTCATTTTTCAGCTTAATTCCATAGCCAAAATTTCGGATGAAAGTAATCAGTTTTCTTATCTTTTCCGTATCCGGAACTTCATGGGTTCTGTATACAAAAGGCAGCTCCATCCAGTAAAAATGTTGGGCAACCGTTTCATTTGCCAGCAGCATGAAATCCTCAATCAGCTTGGTTGCAATATTTCTCTCATAAGGCTTAATCTCCACAGGATGTCCCTGTTTATCAAGCAGAATCTTGCTTTCCTGAAAATCGAAATCAATGGAACCTCTTTTCTGCCTGTTCTTCCTTAAGATTCCGGAAAGCTCTGCCATCCGCTCAAACATAGGTACAAGCTCCTTATAGGCCTCACATTCTTTTTCATCTTTGTCTTCTAAAATTTTTTTTACGCTGGTATAGGACATGCGGCGGTTTACATTGATAACGGTTTCCGCAATTTCATAATCCTTTACCGCACCTTTTTCATCTATTGTCATAAGACAGCTTAGAGCAAGCCTGTCTGCGCCTTCATTTAAGGAACAGATTCCGTTAGACAGGGTATGGGGCAGCATGGGAATCACCCGATCCACTAAATATACGCTTGTACCCCTTTTCAGCGCTTCTCTGTCCAAAGCGGAATTCTCCTGTACATAATTGGTCACATCTGCAATATGGACGCCTAAATAGTAATATCCGTCCTTTATAGTAAGACTTACGGCATCATCTAAGTCCTTTGCATCTTCGCCATCAATGGTTACCATTTCCATCTGCCTTAAATCCTTTCTGCCTTCCATATCCGCCAAAGACACTTCTTTTGCCACCCGTTCAGCCTGATGAAGCACTTTTTCCGGAAACTCCATGGGAAGCTCAAAGCCTCTTACGATTGATAGGATATCCACGCCCGGATCATTGATATGCCCTAAAATCTCCACCACTTTCCCTTCCGGACGTTTTCCCTTATATCCCTTTCCATAATCGGTAATCTCCACTACTACCTTATGCCCGTTGACAGCTCCTTTAGAACGCTCTAAGGGGATAAAAATATCATCCGGCAGCTTTTTATTATCCGGCACTACAAATCCAAAGCTTTTCCCTCTTTCAAATGTGCCTACGACTGTTTTCATGCCTCTCTCCAAAACAGCCACCACTTCCGCTTCCTGACGAATCCCTCTCTTGCCGGGAAGCAGGGCAATTTCCACCTTATCCTGATGAAAAGCACCATTTGTTTTTGTTTCAGGTACATAGAAGTCCTCCGACTGTCCTTCTATCTCCACGAAGCCAAAGCCCTTTGCATTACTGATAAAGGTGCCAGTCAAAGCTGTTTTTTCCGGCATTACATATTTTCCTCTTTTTGTAATCTGCAATTTGCCCTCTGCTAACAGGCTTTCTAACACTTTCTTAAATTCCTGCCGTTCCTCCGGCTCCACCTGAAACATAATTGCCAGCTCTTTTTCCTTCATGGGAACGTATATATCTTCCGCCACAAAATCGCATATTAATTTCTTTCTTTCTTCCAATGTTTTTTTACTCATTCTTTGCTCCAAAAAAAGAAAAGCACTCTGTAAAGAGTGCTTATTTCTTAAAATTTGTTAATGTTCAACACCACTGCAAGGAGTAAAAAAGCAACGGCTAAAATCTTTGTAATCTTTACTAAGGCTCCTTCCATGGAACGACCTTTATTCTTGCCCCAGTAAGACTCTGCTGCACCGCTGATGGCTCCAAGCCCTGCTGATTTCCCTTCCTGCATCAATACAAGCACTGTGATTGCAATACATACTAATATGAAAATTATTGTTAAAATCAATCTTATTGTACCCATTTTTAAACCTCCTAATATCAAACAAGGCTTATTGTAGCACAGGATGAGGGGATTGGCAACGGTTTTTTTCAATTTTCTTCTTATTTTTGTAACAGTTCAGCCCTTTCTAGTGAAGATGGATAAACGGATGCGGCATAGGGGC
>JAMPFB010000118.1 GCA_023664735.1 Robinsoniella sp.
TGGAGGCGAGGTATATGACCCTTGAGGAATGGTTAAATGACCAGCTGGATATCAGAGAGGCTGCCAGAGTTGAGGAAATAAGGCAGGAAATAAGGCAGGAAATAAGGCAGGAAAGCATGCAGGAAGGTATGCAAAAAGGCATGCAGGAAGGCATGCAAAAAGGAAGGCAAGAAGGTATGCTGGAAGGAAAGCGAGAAGCAAGTCAAGAGGCTGTCTTTGAGTTCTTAGAGGACTATGGAGCCATTCCGGAGCATGTCAGGGAAGCAGTTTTGGCACAAAAGGATTTGAAAGTTTTAAAAAGATGGCTAAAGCTTGCCGCTAGTGTAGATTCTATAGAGCAGTTCGAGAAGGAAATGCAAAAATTTGTATAAAGAGCTTACATAAAATCTAAATGTAACATCCAAACATTCTAGTGGTGCGGTCTGAGACCGCACTAGTCAGAATACAGTTCGTAAACAATTCACCAATAACATTTTATAAAAGGGTATGGGAAAACTATCTATATATTTATTTGGCATATAATTGTTTTTTGCGCATGTAACACATTTTAAATTTTAATACTTAATAGTGAAAGCAATATTTCTAATTTTGCTATAAATTTTAAAATATGCAATAAACAAATATTGGATTTAGCCGATATTGATAGCAGAAGCAAGGGTAATATTGTTTTGCAATATGCAATTCAAGGGACACAGTAGCGATACATAATATGGCAGATTATTAGGCAAGGCTATTATAATGATAAAATAAATTCTTAAAGGAGGAAAACGATATGTCAATGACAGTAAACCATAGCTTATATAGTAGTTATGCAGCACAGAATACAGATGCAGGCATGAAAAAGAAAGAGATGGAACAGGCAAAAGGAGTAGGTGTAAACAAGCAGGATGGTGAAATGAAACAACCGCAGCTTTCACAGGCGGCACAGAAGCTTTTAGAAAAATTGCGTAATACATACGGCGATATGGATTTCATGGTGGCAGATTTTAAAAATGCAGATGAAGCAAAAGCCGTCCTTTCCCGTGGCACAAAAGAATTTTCTGTCTTGTTTTCTAGCGAAGAGCTTGAGGAGATGGCTTCCAATGAAAAATATAAGCAGGAATGTATGGAACGTATACAGGGAGCTTTGCAGATGTCAGAGGAGATTAACAAAAAGTTTGGATTTGAATCGGCATTTGGGAAGGATGGTGGCAGTAGTGCAATAAGCAAGTTTGGCATTTCTTTTAACTCGGACGGTACAACCTCGTTCTTTGCAGAATTAGAAAAGTCTAGTGCCAGCCAAAGGGAGCATATTGAAAAGCTTCAGGAAGGAAAAACGGCTTATGGTGTAAAGCATACAACTGTGCAAGCAGATAGTATGGAGGAGCTTCTGGAAAAAATTCGGAAGGTGGATTGGGATGCAATTTCGACAGGGAACGGACTGGAAGTAGGAAGGAAAGTTGACTTTAGCATTTAGGAAGGAAACGAATTTAAATAACAATGGAGTCATGAAACAATACCCGAAAAGGGAGTGTTGCAAAATAGAGAAGTCTTAGTTATTTTGCAACATTCCCTTTTTGAACTTTATTTTGGTAACAGTTCAGCCCACAATTTCTATTTTCCCTCCAATGCAAATTATGCTATACTGTACATGAAAAATCAGAAAGAAGTCGCAACAGTTCAGCCTACAGGCGTAAAGCGGGTTTCCCACAAAAAATGTTTTCTGAAGGAGCCCTTATAAAAACGCCAGCGCTTAGCGAGGTATTTTCGAGCTTAGCACTGTTGCGTTTTTATAGAGCGAAAGCGTGGCGACGCAGAAAACATTCTTTGTGTGGAACCCGCTTTAACGCCTGTGGGCTGAACTGTTACAAAAATCCTACAAATACCACGAAAAGGAAGTAACCATACCTATGAATTGCATCAGTATCAGTTACAGGAACACCCCTTTAAAGATTCGGGAATGCTGTGCGTTTTCCATGGAAGAGAAGAAATGCTTTGAAAAGAAGGTATTACTTTTAGGCATAACAGGCTGCGTTCTTGTGTCCACCTGCAATCGGATAGAAATTTATTTTACCGGGGAAAACAGATTGATTCCGAGGGTGGAACGGTTGTTTTTACAGGAAAAGCAAATAGAAGAAGCCTTGTTCAAGAAAAGCATCTGCATTTATAGCGGAGAGGGGACATTGCGGCATCTTATGAAGGTTTCCTGCGGAATGGACTCTATGGTGCTTGGAGAGGATGAGATTTTGCGGCAGGTAAAGGAAGCATATCAGGCTTCTATGGAAGAAGGGTGCTGTGATTATGAATGCAATCTGGTATTTCAGGAAGCTTTCCATGTGGCAAAAGCAATCAAGACGGACACCCGGTTGTCTAAGACACCTATTTCTATTGGTACTTTGGCGGCCCATGCAGTGATTGCATTTTTAGAAGAAGCAGAAAGAGGCATGAGAGGAAGCGTGCTGTTAGTTGGTGTTACCGGAAAAATTGGAGGAATTGTGGCAAAGAATCTATTGGAAAAAGAAGAAATCTGTCTACTTTTAACAAGCAGAAGCCACAATCAGGAGCAGGAGCTTTTTAG
This sequence comes from Robinsoniella sp., assembly GCA_023664735.1. GTDB lineage: Bacteria > Bacillota > Clostridia > Lachnospirales > Lachnospiraceae > RGIG3040. The sequence continues at coordinate 2,558 of JAMPFB010000118.1, forward strand.
CCGGGCGAAAAATGCGGACTTTGTGCCCTATGAAAAGCGGTATGAATATTTAAATCAGGCAGATGTGATTATCAGCGCCACGAAAAGCCCCCATTACACATTTACAAAGGATGAAACGGAACAGGCGATAAAAAGTGGGAAAAGCAGATTATTCCTCGATTTGGCAGTGCCTTGTGATATAGATGGGGAGATTGGCAAGCTGCCTGATACCAGAATCATGAATATTGATGATTTTAAAATTCTGTCAGAGAAAAATAATGCGGTGAAGCTAAAGGAGCTGGAAAAGGCACAGATTTATATGGAGGAAGGTTTGGAAGAAATAAAAAAGGCTCTTTCCTACCATGAGCTTCAGAAAAATGTGGCAGCCTTGCAGGAGCTTGCGGATAAAAAAGGTATTTCCCACGTGCTTTATCAATTAAGGGACAGGCTGACGGGGGATGAAATCCACGCATTGGTTAAAGGTTTGAACGAGATAGCAGGAGAAAATTAAAATGGCATATTTCCCTATTTATGTAAACTTAGAACAAAAAAGAATCTTAATCGTAGGGGGGGGCAGAGTTGCTCTTAGAAAGGTAAAGGCACTGTTAGAATATGGCCCTTATATACTGGTGGTGGCTCCTAAAATTATACAAGAGCTCTATCAGATGGAAGAAAGCGGAAAAGAAGAGGCTGAAACCGGGAAACAAACAGATTATAAAACGGCGAAAGCAGCATATCAAAGACAGCTTACGCTGGAAAGAAGGAAGTTTGAAAAGGAAGATTTAGAGGCGGCAGATATTGTTATTGCAGCAACGGATTCACCAGCGGAAAACAGCAGGATATATAAGTTATGTAAACAGGATGGAAAACCGGTAAATGTGGTAGACGTGCCGGCTCAGTGCGATTTTATCTTTCCGGCGATTATAAAGAAGAAGGATTTGGTGGTATCCGTTTCTACCGGAGGAAAAAGCCCCATGTTTGCAGCAAAACTAAAAAGAGAACTGGAAAACAGGATTCCCGATTATTATGGAGAACTGGTTGAAACCCTTGGAATATGGCGCAATAGAATTTTGACGGAAGTGTCAGATGTGAAACGACGTAAGCGTATTTTTGAAGCATTGATAGAAAAAGGAAAAAAGCAGGACGGTAAGTTGTCAGAAAAGGAAATAGAGTGTGTAATAAAAAAGGAAGTACGGTAAAATGGAAAAGCTTATAATTGGCACAAGGGGAAGCGCCCTTGCTTTGGCGCAGACGGAATTGGTTATCAGGCGGCTAAAAGAAATATCTCCCGAAGTGGAATGTGAAATCCGTATCATTACTACAAAAGGGGATAAAATTTTGAATAAGCCCCTTGCAGAGTTTGGTGGAAAGGGGGTTTTTGTTACAGAAATCGAGGAAAAGCTTAAGAGCGGAGAAATCGATCTGGCAGTCCATAGCGCAAAGGACATGCCTGTGGAGCTGGCAGAGGGGCTTGCCATTATTGGAGTATTAAAAAGGGAAGACTCAAGAGATGTGCTTGTAACAGTGGATTGGGAAGATTTTTTGCAAAAAGAGCATCCAAGCATTGGCACATCCAGCCTTAGAAGGCAGGTACAGATTCAACAAGAATTTCCCAATGCCCTATGCAAGAGCTTAAGAGGGAATGTGAATACAAGGCTGAAAAAGCTGGAGGATGGCATGTATGACGGAATCCTTCTGGCAGCAGCGGGGCTTCGCAGGCTTGGTTTTGAAAAGGAAAACAAGTTCCACTACCATATGCTTGACATAGATCGGATGATTCCTGCAGGCGGTCAGGGAATCATTGCAATAGAGGGCAGGAAGGACAGCCGTTTCTTAGGGCTTCTTGCGTCTATCACCCACGAAGAAACAAAAATAGAGCTTGAGCTGGAGCGAAAGGCATTAAGACTATTGGAAGCAGGCTGCCATGAACCAATAGGTGTATTTACAAGACTTGAGAGAGAGACAGCGGAAAGAGAAAAAACAGCGAAGATAAAAGAAGAGACAGCGGAACAGAAACAAGAAATCATGTCTTGGATGGTTTCTATATGGATATGCAGGGAAAGAAATGGGCAGCTGGAAAGAAAAATGACAAAAGTGTCATTGGAGAAGGCGGAAAAGGCTTTGGAAGAGTTAATAGAGGAGCTTGGAGGACAGGAAGGAAACTGATATGCAGAAGGTTTATCTGGTAGGGGCCGGACCCGGCCACAAGGAATTAATAACAGTCAAGGGGTTAAAAGTGCTAAAGGAATGTGATGCGGTTATTTATGACAGGCTTGCCTCTTTTGAACTGCTTGAGGAAGTGAGGCGGGACTGCGTAAAAATTTTTGTAGGAAAAGAGCCGGGTAGACATTCCATGAGTCAGCAGGAAATCAATAAGCTTTTGGTGGAGTGTGGACAGAAGTATGACAAGGTTGTCAGGTTAAAGGGCGGAGATCCCTTTGTATTTGGCAGAGGTGGCGAAGAGGCAGAGGCATTGCAGCTTGCAGGGTTATGTTTTGAGCTGGTTCCCGGTGTAAGTTCTGCCATTGCAGTGCCGGAATGTGCCGGAATTCCAGTTACCCACAGGGGCATGAGCCAAAGCTTCCACGTGATTACTGGACATACAAGGGATGGGGAACATGCCCTGACAGAAAATTATCACATACTTGCAAGGCTGGATGGAACCCTTGTATTTTTGATGGGGCTTGGAAACTTGAAGGAAATAGCGGAAAGGCTGATTTTTTACGGAAAGGACAAAAACACTCCGACAGCAGTAATTGAAAAAGGAACTACCAGTGAAGAGAAAATGGTAAGGGGAACGTTAGAAAATATTTACGATAAAGTGAGCAATGCCGCACTTTCCTCTCCGGTAGTGATTTTAATAGGAAAAACAGCTGCGCTTTCTTATGGAGGACATACGAAGTGTAAAAAAAGGACGATTGGTATTACCGCCACTCCACATACAGCAGATAAATTAAGGCATGCTTTGGAAAGGGAAGGCTTTCATGTGGTAGAAACCTGCTGCATGGAAGTAGAAGAAATCAGGGAGGAGGGGCAGTCGGATAAGCTGAAGGCAGCTCTTTTGCGATTAGAGGAATATCAATGGATTCTGTTTACCAGTCCTAACGGAGTGCGGATATTTTTTGAACGGGCACAGGCGGAAGGCATTCAAATTCCGGCAGGAACAGGGCTGAAATTTGCCGTAATCGGAAGTGGAAGCAGCGCCGCTTTAAAGGAGTATGGTATAGAAGCAGATTTTATCCCGAAAACCTATACGTCAAGAGATTTTGCCATGGAGTTTATAAGGCAGGCATCTGCTGGGGAAAAAATTCTTTTGCCCAGAGCAAGGCAGGGAAGCAGAGAGCTTACCCGAATATTAAAGGAGCATGGTTATGACTATGAAGAAATTTCTCTTTATGATGTAAAAGGAAGCCTGTGCGTAAAGCAGGAAACCCTTGAAAAAATAGATTGTCACGTGTTTGTCAGCGCATCCGGTGTAAAAAGCTTTTTCCAGCAGATACGGGAACTGGAACCGGATTATAAGTTTGGGGGAAACATTGCGTGCATTGGTCAGGTAACGAAGGAAGAGGTGGAAAGGCAGGGCTTTTCCCCGCAGATACTGGCAAGGGTCAGCAATGTGGAAGGTCTGGCAGAAAGCCTTAGAACATATTTTGAGTAACAATTCAGCCCATAGGCGCAAAGCAGGCTTTATGCAGAGTATGTTTTCTACGTCGCCA
>JAMPFB010000119.1 GCA_023664735.1 Robinsoniella sp.
AAAGCGCCATCAAAAACAGGAAAGCCAATCCACGCTCATCCCTCTGTTGCGTCCGTCTCAGCCATTACCTTCAAAAAAATCCCTCTGTTGCGTCCGTCTCAGCCATTACCTTCAAAAAAATCCCTCTGTTGCGTCCGGCTTAGCCACTACCTCCCAAAAACAGGCTGAACCGTTACAAAATAAAAGGAAAATCTCTCCTATTTTCTTGTAAAACCGCTAGTTTTATGATAATATCAAATTTAGACTTAATAAAACTTTCAACAATCTATTGGAGGAAACAACATGGCTCAGTTATGGGGCGGACGTTTTACGAAAAATACAAACAAACTAGTATATCAGTTTAATGCGTCTATTTTATTTGATAAACGTTTTTTCAAACAGGATATAGAAGGAAGCATTGCTCATGTAGTAATGTTAGAAAAGCAGGGGATTTTAACAAAGGATGAAAAAAATGCCATTGTAAAGGGACTGACGGAAATCCGGGAAGAGGTGGAAGCCGGAACCTTGCTTATTACCGAGGAATATGAGGACATTCACAGCTTTGTGGAGGCAAATTTGATAGAGCGGATTGGAGATGCGGGAAAGAAGCTCCATACCGGGCGCAGCAGAAACGATCAGGTAGCGCTGGACATGAAGCTTTACACTCGTTTGGAGGTGCTGCAGACAGACCTGCTTGTAAAAGAGCTTTTGCTTGTGCTGCAGGAGATTATGGAAAATCATCTGGACACCTATATGCCGGGCTTTACCCATCTGCAAAAGGCACAGCCCATTACATTGGCTCATCATATGGGCGCTTATTTTGAAATGTTTAAAAGAGACAGGCTCAGGCTAAAGGATATTTATTTCCGCATGAACTACTGTCCCTTAGGCTCCGGCGCTTTGGCAGGCACTACCTATCCTCTTGACCGGAATTATACGGCTTCCCTGATGGGCTTTGAGGGACCTACCTTAAACAGCATGGATTCGGTGGCGGACAGGGATTATGTCATTGAATTTTTAAGCGCCTTAAGCACCATTATGATGCATCTTAGCCGTTTCTCGGAGGAAATCATTATCTGGAATTCCAACGAATACGGATTTGTGGAAATTGATGATGCATATTCCACCGGAAGCAGCATTATGCCCCAGAAGAAAAACCCGGATATCGCAGAGCTTGTCAGAGGCAAGACAGGACGGGTATATGGCGCACTTACTGCCATTTTGACTACCATGAAAGGACTTCCCTTAGCATACAATAAGGACATGCAGGAGGATAAGGAGCTGACCTTTGATGCCATCGATACGGTAAAAGGCTGTCTCGTCTTATTTACCGGTATGCTGCAGACTATGACCTTTAAAAAGGATGTGATGGAAAAAAGCGCCATGATGGGCTTTACCAACGCAACGGATGCGGCGGATTATCTGGTAAATAAAGGTGTGCCCTTTCGGGATGCCCATGGCATTATTGGCAGGCTGGTGCTTTACTGCATTGAAAAAAACACATCCATTGATGACCTTTCCATAGAGGAATTAAAGGAAATCAGCCCGGTGTTCGAGCCGGATATATACGATGCCATCAGCCTTGAAGCCTGTGTGAAAAAGCGGCTTACCATCGGGGCTCCGGGCATGGAGGCCATGAAGGAAGTGCTAAAGAGGAACAGAGAATATCTGGATAACGAGTGGCAGGATGATGAACCTACGGAATAGGCAGTGTGCACTGTTTATTATAGAAAAGAACAAAAATGAGGAGATTGGTTATGAGTGAAAAATTAAGAGTTGGAATTTTAGGCGGAACCGGAATGGTGGGACAAAGATTTATCTCTTTGTTAGAAAACCATCCATGGTTTGAGGTAACTACCATTGCAGCAAGCCCCCGTTCCGCAGGCAAGACATATGAAGAAGCGGTTGGAGGCAGATGGAAAATGGCCACACCTATGCCGGAAGCAGTAAAGAAGATTGTAGTAATGAATGTAAATGAAGTGGAAAAGGTGGCTTCTGAAGTTGATTTTGTTTTTTCCGCTGTAGATATGACAAAGGAAGAAATCAAAAAAATCGAGGAAGATTATGCAAAAACGGAGACACCTGTAGTTTCCAATAATTCCGCCCATCGCTGGACTCCGGATGTGCCTATGATTATTCCGGAAATCAATCCGGAGCATACGGATGTTATAGAAGCACAGAAAAAGCGTCTTGGCACAGAAAGAGGTTTCGTGGCAGTAAAGCCAAACTGCTCCATACAAAGCTATGCACCTGCATTATATGCGTGGAGGGAATTTGAGCCTTACGAAGTTATTGCAACTACATACCAGGCTATTTCCGGAGCAGGAAAGACCTTTAAGGACTGGCCGGAAATGGTGGAGAATATTATCCCTTACATTGGCGGGGAAGAGGAAAAGAGCGAACAGGAGCCTTTGCGTATTTACGGTAAGGTGGAAAATGGTGAAATTGTAAAGGCAAGTGAGCCGGCAATTAGCTGCCAGTGTATCCGTGTTCCGGTTTTAAACGGTCATACTGCTGCGGTATTTGTTAAATTCAGAAAGAAGCCAACCAAAGAGCAGTTGATTGAAAAGCTGGTATCTTTTAAGGGTGTGCCACAGGAATTACAGCTTCCAAGCGCTCCAAAGCAGTTTATACAGTATATGGAAGAGGACAACAGGCCACAGGTATCTTTGGATGTGGATTATGAAAATGGAATGGGAATTTCCATCGGAAGAATTCGGGAAGATTCCATTTATGATTATAAATTTGTAGGGCTATCCCACAATACGGTTCGCGGCGCTGCAGGGGGAGCAGTATTGTGTGCAGAGCTGTTAAAGGCAAAGGGCTTTATCAATAAAAAGTAAATAAAAACAGAGTAACAGGATTTTAGGAACAAGGGAGCATGATTATGAAGGAAGAGCAATACCAAATGGACTTGCTTTTGGCAATGAATAAAAAATTAGCAGGCAATGAAAGGATGTACCGCATGATATGTGGTATGTCCTCCAATGCTTTTATTTATTATCATTTTCAGGAAAAAAGGATAGAGGTGCTAGGATGCTTTGAAAAATTCTTTTCTTTTCAAGTGCATTCCCTTGCGGATTTGTCCTATTTGGTGGAAAATGTCAAAGACGAATTTCAGGCTCCCTTAAGAGAAATTATTTTTGATGAAAAAAATGGCGTGGAATATGGAGAATGTGAGTGTCGCCTGTTAGATGGAAAAACATGGTTGAAGTTTGAAGTAAACATTACATATGATGAAGAGAAAGCGCCTTTGGAAAAAGTAATCCGCATAAAAGATATCAGCAAGCTGAAAATGCAAAATGAAGAGCTGCTTTACATGGCTTATTATGATACGATTACCGGATTATATAACCGCAATTATTTTGTGCGCATGTTAAGCGAATGGCTGAGAAAGGCAGAAGAAGAGCAGGTAGTCGTATCGGTTTTGTGTATTGATATTGATGATTTTAAAAAGGTAAATGACGGCCTTGGAATGATTGCGGGAGATGAACTGATTCAAGGCTTTGGAATGTTTTTAAAATCAGAATTTAAAAATGAAAACACTTTGATTGCCCATGTAAATGATGATTTGTTTTATATGGCTATTTATGACCCGGTTGGTCAACGAAGCGTGGAAAGTATTTACGATACAATTAGAGAAAAGCTAAAAGCGCCTTTTGTATTATCCAGTACGCTGTCCTTAAAAATAACCATATGCGTAGGCGTAGCGGAATATCCGGAAGCAAGCAGAAATTCACTGGAGCTTATGAATTGTGCAGAAATAGTCATGTTTAAGGCAAAATCTGTGGGAAAAGACAATATTCAATATTTTGAGGCGCCGATTTTAACAAATTTCAAGGAAACCATCCAATTGGAAAATAAGCTGGAAAATGCATTAAATGGCAATGAATTTGAGTTATATTATCAGCCCCAGTATGACTCCAAGACGAAAAAGCTAAGAGGCGTGGAAGCGCTGATACGTTGGCGGGATGATCTTGGCAAAATGATTAGTCCGGGCGTATTTATTCCAATTGCGGAGCAAAGCGGTATGATTGTGCCAATCGGAACATGGGTATTGGAGGAAGGAATCAGCCGGTTTGCCAAATGGAAAGAAAAATATGACATGCCCTTAGTAATTTCTTTGAATATTTCCGCTATCCAGTACAAGCGTCCGGATTTTGTATACAATCTTTTGAATATTTTAAAGAAATATCAGGTTAATCCCAGTGAAATTGAATTAGAGATTACGGAAAGCGTGTTAATTGACGATTTTGAAAGCGTATTGGAAAAGCTTCATGTTTTAAAGGAATATGGCATCAAAATATCCTTGGATGATTTTGGAACAGGCTTTTCTTCCCTTTCTTATTTAAAAGGACTTCCAATTGATACATTGAAAATAGATAAATCCTTTATTGATACGGTTATTTGTGATGACAGCACCAGAGTCATTACGGAATCCATCGTTTCCATGGTAAAGAAGCTAGGCTGTGAAACAGTGGCAGAAGGGGTGGAAACAGAGGAACAGTATGAATACTTAAAGGATATTGATTGTGATAATATTCAGGGATTTTTCTTAGGCAGGCCTATGCCGGCTGCTGAAATCGAAAAGATAATTGCAGGTTCTTTCAAATAATCGTAATGAGGAAAAGCTATGGGAATGGAGCGTCAGAGTGAATTAGAATACTTAACAGGTTTTTATGAAAAAAATCAGCCGGGGCTTTTAGTAGTCTATGGACAAAAGGGCATTGGGAAAACCACGATGCTGAAGAAATTCATAAAAGATAAAAATCCTGTTTATTATCTGGCAAGGGAAGCATCGGAACGGGAACAGCTTTTTCTGATGGCAAAGGAACTGTCACAGACCGGTTATGAGTTTTCTTCTGATTTTCCGGATTATCAGGAAGTGTTCGGAAAAATAGGAAGCAAAAGCAGGAACAGGGAAAAGGCAGTTCTCGTTTTTGATGAATTTCAATACCTAATCAAAGGCGACAGCGCTTTTATGGAAGCATTGGTAGGATTTTTACAGGGAGAAGCCAATGCTTTGGTTATATTGGCAAGCTCTTTTATCGGGTTCATAGAAAACAGCATGGTTAAAAAAATCGGAAGGGCGGCATATTCCATTTCCGGCTTTTTGAAAATAAAGGAGCTTACCTTTCGGGAAATTTCCCGTTATTACAAGGCATATACTCTGGAGCAGTTGATTGAGACCTATAGCATTTTAGGAGGGATAACCGGATATCTGCCCCGCTTTGATAAAACCCGTTCTACAAAGGAAAATATTTGTGAATTTATTTTAAAGGAGGGCACTTTTCTGCAGCTTGAAGGAAGCAGGCTGTTAGAAGAGGAACTGAGAGAGCCTGCCGTGTACCATTCCATATTAGCAGCGCTTGCCTCCGGAAAAAGGAAGCTGAATGATCTGTATAAGCATACAGGATTTTCAAGGGCTAAAATAAGTGTTTATTTAAAAAGCCTGATGGAGCTTGAATTTGTGGAAAAGGTTTTTTCCTATGAGACAAAGGGCAAAGAGCATGTGCAAAAGGGGCTGTATCAGATTAGTTATCCTTATATGGATTTTTGGTTTCGGTTCATTTTTCCCAATTTAAGCAGCCTTTCCCTGATGAGGCCGGAGGAATTTTATGAAGCCTATATTGCGCCGGGCTTTAAAGAATATTGCAGATTCTATTTTTCCAAAATCTGCAGGGAATATATGGATTATTTAAACGAAGAAAGAAAGCTTCCTTTTCATTACGAGAAAAGCGGCATTTGGGCAGGAAAGGATGGCAGCATCGATATGCTTGCATCCAACGGACAGGGAAAGGTTCTTGCAATGTTTACCAAATACGATAAAAGTGGAATGACCTACGAGGACTATCAAAAGTATCTGCACAATCTGGAACAGGCAGGAATTACTCCGGAGGATTGCTATTTGTTTTCTATGGGCGGCTTTGATGAGCGGCTTGAGCTGGAAGCCAAGGTAAAGCTCCATCTCTACCTGAAAAATGTAAAAAAAGAACCAATTCGTTTTTCTTAAAAAATATATAACAGTTCAGCCCACAGGCGAGGCGCTAAGCGGGGTTCCCTAGAGCATATTTTCTGAAGGAGCCCTTATAAAAACGCCAGCGCTTAGCGAGGTATT
>JAMPFB010000011.1 GCA_023664735.1 Robinsoniella sp.
CCCTCCATGGCGCAATATGACTAAAATTGCCGTCCATGGCAATTTTCCCCTAGGCACCGAAAAGGCTGTTAAGGAAAAGCGCCATCAAAAACAAGAAAGCCAATCCACTCTCATCCCTCTGTTGCTGTTTTGTGGCAGGCTGTACTAGAAAAGAGTTTGCTTGTTTTTAGAGTGTCTCTAATATTATTTCAAAATAGATTGATTCTGCGTTTATCCATCTTTACTAGAAAGGGCTGAACTGTTACCAATAATTTACAAAATATGTATGAAAAAGATTTCAGGAACGGAGCAAAAGTTTTGGAAAAGCGTCATTGTGCAAAGATGCTGCAAATCATATGCCCAAGATATCGACATTATTATAAAGATACGGACGAGTTTTATGTCCAGCAGATAATCGGTCCCTTGCTGAATGTTTGTGGAGCGGATGTGTTTGAATATGAGAAGTTAAGTGAAGCCGCCTCAAAAGATAAATATTTATATGCCCAAATTGAAAAAACGGCAAGAGAAAACAACGAAGACGACGAGAAAAAAGAAAAACTAAAGAAGATTTTGAAAATGGCCGACAAAAAAATAAAAACAAAAATGAATCTGATGGTATGATGAAAAAAACAAGCAGCCTGCATAATCCAAGTCTCTGTCAAGCCGTCTTGGAAACTATAAAAACACTTAATAATACAGATGTGAAATATAAGATATGCACCTTTGGCTCTGGATTTAATATTGAGCCCGGGATTCAAGTCATTATTAAATTTGGCGGCAGGGAATACGAAGGTAAGACACATAGTTCTGTCAAAGGAAGAATTGGTGGACTGAGCTGTTTATATAAAGAAAATCATTTTGAGGTGGGGGATGTTTTGAAAGCTTGTTATTTGCCCGAGGAAAAAACAATTGTATTAGAAAAAGTGTAAAAGCAGGGTTTAAAATTGCAGAAAACATTTCTGTCCAAGACCCGTTTGGGCGCCTGCGGGAAGAGAGCCGCTGACTAAAAATTGATTTCCGTGACCTTAAAAAGTTGCATATTGACCGATAGAATGTATATATTGTACAATATGTAGAAATGATTACGTCTAAGCCGGCGTTTGTTCATCAGATTTATTAAAAATGCAGCCTGACAGAAAATTTTTTTCAATTTTTACTTGCATTTTGAAAAAATATAGAGTATCTTATAGAAAACGAGGGGAAACCTTTAAAGTTGAATAAGATATCTTGAACGATGATGTTCCAAACATAAGCTTTGGGGCATTTTTTTATTTTCTGATATAGCATGGAAAATAAAAAGAGTGATGAAGCCGTCTAAGGAATCAGCTAAAAGGATATCGATTATCCAACAGGAAAATAATGATTGAAAGGAAGTATATAAAAATGAGTCAGGTATTAAATGTAGAAGAAATTTTTGCAAAAAATGTATTCACTCTTGGGAAAATGAAAGAGCGTCTTCCAAAGAATGTTTACAAAGAAGTAAAAAGGGTTATGGATCATGGAGGAGAGCTTTCAGCGACAACGGCTGATGTAGTGGCAAAAGCAATGAAAGACTGGGCAGTGGAAAATGGCGCTACGCACTATACCCATTGGTTCCAGCCGCTAACCGGTATTACAGCAGAAAAGCATGATTCCTTCGTATCCCATCCGGATGAAGATGGAAAGATGCTGATGGAATTTTCCGGAAAAGAATTGATTAAGGGAGAGCCGGATGCTTCCTCTTTCCCCTCAGGAGGGCTTCGTGCAACCTTTGAAGCAAGAGGATATACAGCATGGGATATTACTTCACCTGCTTTCTTAAAGGAATCCGGAACTGGAGTGACTCTTTGTATTCCTACCGCTTTCTGTTCTTATACAGGTGAAGCTCTTGACAAAAAGACGCCGCTTCTTCGCTCCATGGAGGCAGTTAGCGAACAGGCGCTTCGTATCGTAAGATTGTTTGGCAATACAGAAGCCACCAAGGTTACCGCATCAGTAGGACCTGAGCAGGAATACTTTCTTGTAGATAAAGAGAAATACTTACAAAGAAAAGATTTAATTTTCTCCGGACGTACTTTATTTGGTGCACCTGCGCCAAAAGGACAGGAGCTGGAGGATCATTATTTTGGTGTTATCAGAGAACGCATTGGCGCTTATATGAAGGATTTGAATGAAGAGCTTTGGAAACTGGGCGTTACTGCAAAGACACAGCACAATGAGGTTGCTCCGGCACAACATGAGCTTGCTCCCATTTACGAGACGGCAAATATTGCAGTAGACCACAACCAGATTGTCATGGAAACCATGAAGAGGGTAGCAGAGCACCATGGTTTAAGATGCCTGCTTCATGAAAAGCCCTTTGCAGGAGTCAATGGATCTGGTAAGCATAACAACTGGTCTATCACAACTGATAATGGTGTGAACCTTCTTGACCCCGGTGAAACCCCAAATGAAAACATACAATTTTTACTGGTGCTTGCCTGCATCCTGAAGGCAGTGGACACTCATGGAGATTTGCTTCGCCAAAGTGCATCTGACGTAGGAAACGATCACAGACTTGGAGCTAACGAGGCTCCGCCGGCTATTATTTCCGTATTCTTAGGAGACCAGTTAGAGGATGTAGTAAGGCAATTGGTAGAAACCGGCGAGGCTACAAAATGTTTAGAGGGCGGCAAGTTAGAGACTGGTGTTTCTACACTTCCTGACTTTGTAAAGGATGCAACGGATCGAAACAGGACTTCGCCATTTGCTTTTACAGGAAATAAATTTGAATTTCGTATGGTTGGCTCTGCCGATTCCATAGCAAGCCCCAATACGATTTTGAATGCCATTGTAGCGGAAGCTTTCTGTGAAGCCGCAGATGTTTTGGAAAAAGCGGAAGACTTTGATATGGCTGTACATGATTTGATTAAAGAATACATGACAAAGCACCAGAGAATTATCTTTAATGGCGACGGCTATTCAGAGGAATGGGTTGCAGAAGCAGAAAGAAGAGGTCTTCCAAACATTAAGTCCATGGTGGAAGCAGTCGATACATTGACAACCGAGAAGGCAGTACGGTTATTTGAAAAATTTGGTATCTTTACAAAGGTAGAATTAGAGTCTCGTGAGGAAATCCTTTATGAAACCTATGCAAAGACCATCAATATTGAAGCATTGACTATGATTGACATTGCAAGCAAGCAGTTGATTCCAGCGGTAGTAGGCTATTCCAAGTCCTTGGCAGATACTGTAATTGCAGTAAAGGCGGCAGGAGCAGATGCTTCTGTACAGTCTGATTTGCTAGCTGAAGTATCCACAAACTTAAAGGCCATGAGAGATGCCCTTACAAGGCTTGAGAAAGTAACCGCAGAAGCGGCTGCTATGGAAGATGTAAAGGCACAGGCATTTTTCTATAAAGATACAGTAAAGGCCGCCATGGAAGAGCTGAGAACACCGGCAGATACACTTGAAATGCTGGTGGATAAAGATGTATGGCCGATTCCTACTTATGCGGAGTTGATTTTTGAAGTGTAGTATATAAAATATTTCTTAAGAAGATGCATAAAAAGAAAAAGCAGTCCAGTGATTTGGGCTGCTTTTTTCCATAATTTAAGATTGCAAAAAAATTACCTCTTGCACTTTTTTTTGCTGGTGTTATAATATAACAAGATATTTTGAATATCAAAGTATTATAAATTCAAAGTATTCGAGGCTCAAAGCAAAAAATGACAAATCACAAGACGTGAAAGAAAGAGGATGTTATTATGAATTGGGATGAGGCAATTAAAGATCTGGATCAACGAAGAGAAAAGGCCTTGCTTGGCGGAGGACAGGCAAGGATTGACAAACAGCATAAGATTGGGAAGCTGACAGCCAGAGAAAGAATAGATATTTTACTGGATAAAGGAACCTTTGTAGAGGTAGATGGCTTTATTGAATCCAGAATAGATGATTTTGATTTAGATAAAAAGCGTGTTCCGGGAGACGGTGTGGTAACCGGCTATGGCAAAATCGATGGCAGGCTTGTTTTTGTGGCAAGTGAGGATTTTACGGTTATCGGAGGTACGCTGGGAGAATATCATTCCTTTAAAATATGCAGGATTCAGGATATGGCTATGGAAATGAAGGCGCCGCTTATTTGTATCAATGACAGCGGCGGAGCCAGAATTGAAGAGGGTATTTCTTCGCTAAGCGGTTATAGCGGCATGTTCTTACGGCATACAAAGGCATCTGGTGTTATTCCTCAAATAGCGGTCATATTAGGACCTTGTTCCGGAGGCGCCTGCTATGCCCCTGCTATTTGCGATTTTATTTTTATGGTAAAGGATATTTCCAAAATGTTCATTACCGGTCCTAATGTTGTAAAAACTGTTATCAATGAAGAGGTATCTGTGGAAGAGCTGGGTGGAGCAGATGTGCATGCAAAGAAATCCGGAGTTTCCCATTTTACATATGATACGGAAAACGATTGTCTGATGGGAGTAAGAAAGCTGCTTACTTATCTGCCCAGCAGCAATCTGGATACGCCTCCAGTGGTGAAAACAATTGATGAAAAGCAGTCTCTTCTTTTTAGTGTGAATAAAGTCTTAAACAAGATGGGAAATTTAGGAAAGACCTTTGTGAAAAGTAATGAGGACTGCTGCTACAAGCTAAAGGATATTGTACCCGATAATTCCCGTCATGCTTATGATGTGCATGAAGTAGTGGAATGTGTGGCGGATAGTGGAAGCTTTTTTGAGGTTCAAAAAGAATTTGCAAAAAATGTGGTGGTTGGATTTGGACGCATGGAAGGCAATGTAACAGGTTTCGTATGCAACCAGCCTGCTGTTATGGGAGGTTCCTTGGACTATCACGCATCAGATAAAATGGCAAGGTTTATTCGTTTCTGTGACTGCTTTAACATTCCTCTTGTAACGCTTATTGACGTACCGGCGTTTCTTCCGGGAACAGCACAGGAGCATAATGGGATTATCCGTCACGGTGCTAAAGTGCTTTATGCATATTCGGAGGCTACAGTGCCAAAGATTTCCCTGATTATGAGAAAGGCTTATGGCGGAGCCTATATTGCCATGAATTCCAAGGAAATGGGAGCAGATATTGTATACGCATGGCCGATTGCAGAGATTGCAGTTATGGGAGCCGATGGAGCAGTAAATATTGCATTTAAAAGAAAAATAAAAGAGGCTTCCGACCCTTATGCAGCAAGAGAAGAGTATAAAAGGGAATATGAAGAGCGGTTTTTGAATCCCTATGTGGCAGCAGCAAGAGGGTATGTCAATGAGGTAATCAAACCGGAGGAAACCAGAAAGGCAATTTTAAAGGCGCTTTCTGCATTAGAGGGCAAGAAGGTGGAAGGACCGTATAAGAAGCATGGGAATATTCCGTTGTAATAGAGGATGTGGATAAGGATAAGAGGACGCAACAGCGAGATGAGAGTGAAGCAACCCCACTCTCATCCCGCTGTTACTGTTTTATTGCAGACCGTACATTTAAAAAGGTAACAGTTCAGCCCACAGGCACAAAGCGGATTTCCCCCAGAGCATGTTTTCTACGTCGCCACGCTTTCGCTCTATAAAAACGCAACAGCGCTAAGCTCGAAAATACCTCGCTAAGCGCTGGCGTTTTTATAAGGGCTCCTTTAGAAAACATGCTCTGGGGGAAATCCGCTTTGTGCCTGTGGGCTGAACTGTTACTTAAAAAGACCCTCCAAAAACTAATTTTATTGGAAACAGACAAGTGGGTATGCTATAATATATAAAGTCAGTCAACGGTGGGACAATTAGTAATAGTCAGGTATTGCAAGACGAGGAGCAACAGAAAGGGAAACAGATATGAAAAAGATATTAGCAATCATTCCGGCAAGAAGCGGATCAAAAAGTGTGGTTAATAAAAATATCCGTCTGATTAATGGAAAGCCCATGATAGCATATTCTATTGAACATGCAAAGGAATCCAAGTATATCAATCGAATCATCGTAACAACGGACAGTGAGGAATATGCTGCGATAGCAAGAGAATATGGGGCGGAAACACCCTTTATAAGACCGGCGGAGTTAGCAGAGGATAATTCGCTGGATATTGAAGTGTTTGAGCATGCTTTATCATGGCTTAAGAGAGAAGAAGGTTACGTGCCGGATATTATCGTGCAGCTTCGTCCTACCGATCCTATCCGCAATCCAGAAGACATTGATAAGATGATAGAAATGATGTTGGAAGATGAAACGGTAGATGCAGTGCGAAGCGTATCTTTAACAGATACAGTTCCTCATAAAATGTGGTATGTGGGCGAGGACAATGTGATGGAGCCTATTATGAAGGACATTCCAGAAGCATACAATATGCCAAGGCAAAAGCTTCCTAAAATTTATCATCAAAATGGAAATACAGATGTGCTTCGCCCCGGTAATATTACAAAATACCATTCCATGACAGGGCAGAAGATTAAGGGCTACATTATGAGTGAAATGTATGATGTAGATACAGAAGCGGATTTCGCAAGAATTTCCCAATGTCTGAAAATTAGACAGGGTGGAAATATATTTGTTTTTGACATAGATGGGGTAATCGCTCAATTGCGAAAGGATTTGTCCTATGGGGAAACCGGTCCAAATGAAAGGATGGTAAAAATTGTAAATGAGCTGTACGACCTTGGAAACCGTATCGTGCTTTTTACAGCAAGAGGCTATGTAACGGGAATCGACTGGAGGGAAACAACCGAAAGGCAGATGAAGGATTGGGGTGTGAAATACCATGAACTCCATATGGGAAAGCCAAATGCGGATTATTATGTAGATGATAAAATGTTAAGCCCCGACTTTCTTTACCGTGAATTTGGAGAGTAGTGAGAAATGATAGTCAATGTGGCAGCGTAAATATAAATGAACCCGAATAACAGTTCAGCCCATAGGTGCAAAGCAGGCTTCCTACAGAGCATGTTTTCTACGTCGCCACGCTTTCGCCCTATAAAAACGCAACAGCGCTAAGCACGAAAATACCTTGCTAAGCGCTGGCGTTTTTATAAAAGTGATTATTAGCAATATCCATTAAATAGCATTCCGCTGTAGGAACTGGTCATATATGGATTAGCATAATTTTTTCCGGGATTTTTGTAAGCAACAATTTTTTTATCCGCATATTCCATAGGATTCAATGAAATCAAACTGGTCTTTTTTAGCACAGAATGGGTAAAATCCTTTATGGAATGGAAGGTTTCATTCACATCTTCTGTAAGGGCAGCCTGTGACAACTGTTTTTCATCTAACTCCAAGGTGCCGCCGTTCGTAATGTGGACACCTAAATGGTCGAAGTCATCGGAATGGATGAGAGCAATATGGGACATTTCATTCACAAGTCGGTTGCTTCCGGGCTGGCTTTCTATATATTCGGAGGCTGCTTTTAAAAAGCTGTTATAACCGCCGATTAAAGTGTGAATATTTTCCTTTAAGCTTTCTATATCATTTTTGATGCCGATAATTGCTACATCATCTTTGGATTCGCTTAATCCTGTTAAAGAAATTTCATACATTTTTTCAATCGTAAAATGGTTGGAATAAGTGGTATGGGCAACGCCGTTAATGGTAAATTCGGCATTAGAAGCATTCCTTGTAATTTCCCCAATGCTCAGATATTCCACAGCGCCAGCTGCCATGCTTGTATGTTCGTCGGAAATTCGGAACAGGAACTTACGGTTTTCAGGAAGCCCGGTCTGATTGGAGCTTAGCTTTAAGGAAGAATTTCCCTCTCCATCCTCTATGACCTCTGCGGCTATGCCAATTTCGGCATTGTTAATCAACTTGCCTAATCGCTCCTGAATATCTTTATTGGTGTCATTTTCACTTATAGTAAATTGAAATTCATAATTCAAATCATTTATGCTTAAGTCAAAAGAATAGGTAGCAGGATTCAAAGCTGCCGATTCATTAGAGGGCAAGAAATTTCCCATATTTACCTGTGAGGTGGCAAGATTATTTATTTGTATCTCCAAAGTACTGTCTTCTGCCGCCTGAGCCATGTCACCGATATATTCTGCAGTTACCAGAGATTCATTGCTGGAATAGGCGGCTTTTTTATTCAAAAGCTCATGCTCATCCAATCCACCAAGAGAAGCAATGGTATTGCGGAAGGTTCTGGCATTTTCTTTCAGTTCCACTGCGAAGGTTTTATAATCCGCCTTTTCATTTAAAAGGTACAGAGGGGATTCTTTATCTAATTTTATGATGGAATTGTATAAGCGGCGTAATTCACTTTTTTTGTGAGCATCAAAGGATGTACTGGTCTTTGGTGCATAGGAAGTCAGATAATAATTGTAAGCGGTATTAAGCGCTGAAAAATTAACAGCCATGCTGCCCCTCCTTTCTTCCATGAATGTGATGCTACAGGCTTCAATGCCGTCATCAGGGCAAAAATTACTGATACCTTATTTTAACATTTTCCTAATATAGATACAATACAAAAAATGACGGATTTTCACAAAGATTTCACATTTTGGATAGAAATATTTTATAAAGGCTATAAAAAATTATCGGTATCTTTTATAGAAAAGTTTACGGGGAATACAAAAATGGCAGAATTGGGACATAATAGTTTTGATGTAACAGTTCAGCCCACAGGCGCAGAGCGGAGTTCCCGCAGAGCATGTTTTCTACGTCGCCACGCTTTCGCTCTATAAAAACGCAACAGTGCTAAGCTCGAAAGTACCTCGCTAAGCGCTGGCGTTTTTATAAGGGCTCCTTAAGAAAACATGCTCTGTGGGAACCCCGCTCTGCGTCTGCGGGCTGAACTGTTACGTTTTGATTGTTTTGATGGAAAAAATCGTTGACGATAGGACAATACTATGATATAGTAATCAAGCGAGATGAGATTCAGGTCTTTTTTTTATGCTCAAAAAATGGGCTGGAAAAGAACTCAAACGGAATGAAATATAGAAGAAATGGGCGCGGAGGTGGAAAAATGCGTACAAAAATTACATTAGCCTGCACAGAGTGCAAAAATCGCAATTACAACATGACAAAGGATAAAAAGACACATCCAGACAGAATGGAAACAAAAAAATATTGCAGATTCTGTAAGACTCACACATTACACAAGGAAACAAAATAAGATAACCAAAGGAACTGTAAACGTTTAGGCAAAAAGGAAAGTGAAGATCATGGGAGAAAACGCAACTCAGGATAAACAGCCAAAGGTTAGCTTCAGCGAAGGCGTGAAAGCCGAATTCAAGAAAATTTCTTGGCCAGACAAAAAGACCCTAGGCAAGCAGGCAGTAGCAGTAACAGCAGTGTCTGTCGTGCTTGGCTGTATTATTGCAGTGATTGATATGGTGATTCAGTACGGTGTCAATTTCTTAACAATGTAAGGGTGAGGGTGAAAATATGGCAGAAGCAAACTGGTATGTAGTTCATACCTATTCCGGGTATGAAAATAAAGTAAAAGCCAATATTGAAAAAACCATCGAGAACAGACATTTGGAAGAGGAAATCTTGGAAGTAAGAGTTCCTATGCAGGATGTCGTAGAGCTAAAAAACGGTGCAAAAAAAACCGTTCAGAAAAAAATGTTCCCCGGTTATGTGTTAATCAATATGGTTATGAATGACGATACCTGGTACGTTGTTAGAAATACAAGAGGCGTAACCGGGTTTGTAGGACCGGGAAGCAAGCCGGTACCGCTTACGGATGCAGAAATGAAGCCCCTTGGAATTAAAGTTGAAAACATTTCAGTTGATTTCGGTGAAGGAGATACGATTGCTGTTGTTGCAGGTGTTTGGAAGGATACGGTAGGTGTTGTTCAGAGGATGGATTACGGTAAGCAGACAGCAACCATTAATGTAGAAATGTTCGGAAGGGAAACTCCGGTAGAAATCAGTTTTGCTGAAGTGCGAAAAATGTAACAGTTGATGTTCATAGGATTCATTCCTACTTATATAAATATGAAGTGAAAAGAATGACGTATGAGCTGTGGGAGGATTTCTTCGATCCGCCACTACCACAATTTATTAGGAGGTGCCAAAATGGCAAAGAAAGTAGAAGGATATATTAAGTTACAAATCCCTGCTGGTAAAGCTACACCAGCACCACCAGTTGGACCAGCGCTTGGTCAGCATGGTGTAAACATTGTTGAATTTACAAAACAGTTCAACGCAAGAACAGCAGATCAGGGAGATTTGATTATTCCTGTTGTTATCACAGTATATGCAGACAGAAGCTTTAGTTTTGTTACAAAGACTCCACCGGCTGCAGTACTTCTGAAAAAGGCTTGTAAGATTCAGTCTGGTTCTGCAACACCGAACAAGACGAAGGTTGCAAAGATTTCAAAAGAAGAAATTCAAAAAATCGCAGAGCTTAAAATGCCTGATTTAAATGCGGCAAGCCTAGATGCAGCTATCAGCATGATTGCAGGTACTGCAAGAAGTATGGGTATCACAGTAGAAGACTAATTGTGAGCATATCCCCCAAACAGCAAATATAACATGTGGGAGGAGATAAAGCTCCGCCACTACCACAAGGAGGTAAAAACAAAATGAAACATGGTAAAAAATATAATGAAGCTGCCAAGCTGATTGATCGTGCAGTTCAATATGAAGCAGCAGAAGCAATTTCTCTTGCTAAGAAGTCAGCTACAGCAAAATTTGATGAAACAATCGAAGTTCACATTAGAACAGGCTGTGACGGACGTCATGCAGAACAACAGGTTCGTGGCGCAGTCGTATTGCCAAACGGTACAGGTAAGACTGTAAAGGTTTTGGTGTTTGCAAAAGGCGATAAGATCAATGAAGCAGAAGCAGCAGGCGCAGATTTTGTAGGCGGCGATGAACTGATTCCAAAGATTCAGAATGATGGTTGGCTGGATTTTGATGTAGTAGTTGCTACACCTGATATGATGGGTGTTGTAGGACGTCTTGGTAAGGTACTTGGGCCAAAGGGCTTAATGCCGAACCCAAAAGCCGGAACAGTTACAATGGATGTTACGAAAGCTGTTAACGATATTAAAGCAGGTAAGATTGAATACAGACTTGATAAGTCTAACATCATTCATGTTCCTGTTGGAAAAGCTTCTTTTACAGAAGAGCAGTTGCAGCAGAACTTTGATGCTTTAATGGAAGCTATCGTAAAGGCAAAACCAAGCTCATTAAAGGGACAGTATTTAAGAAGCATTACTCTTACGTCCACAATGGGACCGGGTGTCAAGGTTAGCACAGCAAAATATTAATTTGCAAAAAGAAATCTACTTTATCCATAGGTAGATAGCTATAAGAATTATGTTGTAAGTATAACATTAGGCGAATGGAAGAGAGCATGGCTGGGGCTGTGCTCTTTTTTTGCGCTGTAATTTATTGCTTTGTTTTCTAAGTGCCCTAAGTATGCATGTGGCTGGCAGCAGAGCATGGGGCTTTGGATGACGGACGTGGGAGACGGCAGAGCATAGGATAGTCTTCCGGACACGCTCTCGCTCTGCAAAGACGCAGCGGTACTAATGCACCAAAATACGGTGCATAAGTGCCGGCGACTTTGCCAAGGTCCGGAAGACTATCCTATGCTCTGCCGTCTCCCACTGTGTATTGGTAAGCTCTGTGTAGGGCAACCTATATAATATTAAGTATCATGTATATCCATATACATATACATGGAGAAGCCCATCTATAAATTTTAGCCCTATACATGCTTATGTATAAAAGCAAAATCAATCTGCTTTGAGATAAGGTTAAAGACACTCTAAAACCACAGAGGCTAATCCACTACCATGCATTCAAAAAATTGCCCAAACTGTTACGGATTTCCGGAGTTGTCGATAGAATAGGATTTACAGAAGTGGGGAAATGTGGCATGATAAAAGCAGAATAAAGCAACAACGAAATAAGAGGGGATGAAATGAAAAGAAAAGGCAGAAGACAGGCAGGGATTTTTATAATAGTATTGTTGGCAGTGTTGTTTGTGGGAGCCCTGACGCTTGCGGCAGTATGGGCATATAAAAGTGACAGAGGCGGGCAGGAAACCACTGAGGCACAAAAGCAGGGGGAAGTGCCGGATAGAAAAAAGGCTGGTGCAGAAATAGACGAAAGCCGGCTGGTAAACGAAGTAGTTCCAGTTCCTTCTCAGGAAACGACAAAAGAGCCTGAGGGCAGCAGCACCCCTAGGTTTCAGGCAGGTGAAGCCGCTCAATACGAAGGGAAATATGGGGAAATTTTGGCAGACCCGGAACGGATGAAGGCAGAGAGGATTTATGCAAAAGAGGCCGCAAAGGAAGAAGAGGTTGTTCTTGTCTTTGCCGGAGACGTTTGCTTTGATGACAGCTACTCAAACATGTATTACTTATCTCAAAAAGGCGGAGATATTTCAAAGTGTCTGTCGGAGGACTTATATAAAGAAATGACAGAGGCGGATATTTTTATGGTAAATAATGAATTTACTTATACCACAAGAGGAGAACCGATTCCGGAAAAAGCATTTACCTTCCGAAGCAATCCGGAAAATGCAAAGATTTTAAAGGATATGGGAGTGGATATTGTATCATTGGCAAATAACCATGCCTATGATTACGGGGAAATTTCATTATTGGACACTTTAGAAACAATGGAAAAAGCGGAAATGCCATATGTGGGCGCAGGAAGAAATTTAGAGGAGGCAGGTAAACCGGTTTATTTTATCTGCAACGATATTAAAATTGCAATTGTATCTGCTACGCAGGTGGAAAGGCTGGATACTCCTGATACAAAAGGAGCCACGGAAAATAGTCCGGGAGTATTCAGATGCTGGGGAAACCAACTGGATAATCTGCTGGAAAAAATAAAGGAAGCCAAGGCTAACAGCGATTTTGTAGTGGCTTATATACATTGGGGAACAGAAAATACAGATGAACTGGACTGGGCACAGACTTATCAGGCGCCATTGATTGCAGCGGCGGGGGCAGATGTGATTATCGGTGGACATACCCATTGCCTTCAGGGAATAGACGTCGTGAAAAATGTTCCGGTTATTTACAGCATAGGAAACTTTTGGTTTAATTCCAAAAACTTAAACTCCTGTATCATTAAAGTAGCGGTAAATAAGCAGGGCTTGAAATCCTTTCAATTTTTGCCGGCAAAAACAGAGGGCTGCAGGACGTTTTTAGCTACAGGAGAGGATGGGGAGCGGCTTATGGAGTATATGAGAGGGCTTTCGCAGAATGTGAGGATTGAGGATGATGGGGGGGTGAAGTGGTAAGAGAGAGGGAGGGATTTTTGAAGGAGTGGCTGGAGGACGCAACAGCGGGATGAGAGTGGAGTGGCTTCGGTGCAACAGTTCAGCCCACAGAGCATGTTTTCTACGTCGCCACGCTTTCGCTCTATAAAAACGCAACAGTGCTAAGCTCGAAAATACCTCGCTAAGCGCTGGCGTTTTTATAAGGGCTCCTTAAGAAAACATGCTCTGTGGGCTGAACTGTTACACCGAAGCCACTCCACTCTCATCCCGCTCCCACGTCCGTAGAATCACCCCCTATCTAAATAAGCCAAGCAAGTTTTACGGAAAATAATGGATAAAACAATTATTTACTTTTAATTCCCCCATTTGAATGATACAATTTAAACAGCATATGATAGAATAAAGCAAAGCAGTTTGCTCCTAATGAGAGCTGGTGGAGGAATGAAGAAGTGATAGAGAATGAAAAAGCATAAAAAAGGGCAGGAAAAGGGAAGAAATATACAGATGGCGGTAAAGCTTACCGCTATTATCATGGTAGGCGCAGCTTTCCTTTTTGGACTGTGCTTTCTGCTTTTGGAAAGGGAATGGACAGACGGAATAGGAGCCGTGGTGCCGGCTGGGTCAAATTCGGTTTCCCAAAATGCTTATTATGCAGAATTAACAGCTCCGGAACGAATGGAAGCTGTTGAACAGGCAAAGCGGCTGGCAGCAGCTTATGATTATGATGGTGCGATTGCCCTGATACGGGAAATCGAAGGATATGAAACGGATATGGAGCTTCAGGCACAAATCAACATATATGAGCTTACCAAGGCATCCTGTGTGCCGGTGGACATAAATGAAGTGACCCATGTGTTTTATCATACATTAGTAGTTGACCCAAAACGTGCATTTGCCAATCAGGAAACAAATTTTCAGGCAGTGGGAAATAATCAATGGATGACTACGGTAGACGAATTTAAGAAGATTACACAGGAAATGTACGACAGGGGGTATGTGCTTGTAGGGCTTCATGATTTGATTGAAGTCAGTAATGATGAAAATGGAAATACGGTGTACCAGCCTGCAACAATTATGCTGCCTCCCGGCAAGAAGGCTTATGTGTTGTCGCAGGATGACTTATGTTATTATCACAGCTATGACAATTACGGATATGCAGCAAAGCTGATTTTGGATGAAAGCGGCAAGCCGGTTTGCGAATACATACAGGAAGATGGAGCGCTTGTAACAGGAGCCTATGATGTGGTGCCGATTTTGGATGCATTTATTGAAGAACATCCGGATGCTTCCTATCGGGGAGCAAAAGGAACCATTGCACTTACCGGATATAACGGAATTTTAGGATACCGTACGGATAACAGTTATCTGGATATAGATGGAGATATTAGCCATGCCAAGAAGAACTGGCTTAAGGCACATCCGGATTTTGATATAGAGAAAGAGCGGGCGGAGGCGAAAAAGGTTGCTAGCGCAATGAAAGAAGAAGGCTGGGAATTTGCCAGCCATACATGGGGACATATCAAGATTGGCGAGGTGGATTTGGCAAGGCTTATGTCGGATACGCAAAAATGGCGTGAAAATGTGGAGCCATTAGTAGGCAAAACAGATACCATTATTTTTGCCCATGGTCAGGATCTTGGAAAATGGGGAAATTATGATGAAACAAATGAAATGTATCGATATTTGCGGGAACAGGACTATAGTATTTTCTGTAACGTGGATGCAGGCATGTACAGGACGTGGTTTGGCAAGGATTATCTGCGTCAGGGGCGAAGGAACCTAGACGGGTTCCGGATTTATTATAATGCCATTGGAGAGCAGGATAATGTGTCGGATTTATTTGATGCAGCCAAAATCATAGACCCGCTGCGCCCTCCGGTGCCACCGTTAAAATAGCTGGAAAGAATGCATACAGGAAAACCGGATTTTTTCATATCAAAAATAAAGCAATTCATTACGATTCTATAAGGAATCAAAAAGAAATTACGATAAATAAAATGAAAAGATAAAAGGTGCGATTCTATGCAGGAAAATGTAAGCAGCCAGCCAGATTCCATGCCGGCAGAAAGGAGCAGCCATGAATCCTCCGATTGAGACAAATTATGGGGCGCAGTTTCATGAACACTGCCCGGCATGTGATAAAAAGAAAACAGGCACAGCATTTGCGGATAAGCTGGCAGAGAAGGCTGCATATTCCCCCAAATACATGTCTTTAGGGGAATATAAGCAATATTTTCAAGAAAAGGTAAATCAGCTTTTTGTGCACCCTTCCCAGAAAAACCTGAATTGGATAATAGAAATTACAGATGCGGCATATGAGCGGATGAGGAATGAGCCGGAATATGAGAAAAAAGTATTGGAGGCATTGGCAAAGAGCAAAGCAATTGATTTTGGCGGCTGTGTGCCCCAGATTGCATATATCCATATAGATGACACATGGGAAGGCTGTCATATCTATACCGGGGGAATCAGGCAGGACAATTTTAGAAAGTCCCAGTCAGAAATTGAAAGGGAAATACAGGCGGAAAGGAAAAAAAGAAGAAAAAGATTATTGGAAGAATACCTGAAAAAACGTGCCAAGGAAAAAAGACTTCTGGAAAAGCATTGGATAAAAGAAGTGGAAGAGCGAAAAATAGAAAATAGCTGTCTGCTGCAGTCTGTTAGCAGAAAAAGACAAATGCAGCAGGCGGTTGGCGCCTATGAAGAGAAAAGCATAATAGAAACAATGGATTTTTGCAGCTCCAGATGCAGAAAGCATTGAGAGAAGATATGACAGCCGGTAACCGGCTGTTTTTTTGCAGAGTGGGAGCGTGTCCATCAGACTATCCCATGCCCTGCCAGCTCCCATGCCCTGCCAGCTCACACGCCCTATCAGCCAACTTATTACATAATATCAAGAACATAATATCAAGAGAATTTTTATATTAAGTAATTTTCCACTGTTTATATTGCGGACAGGCAAAAGATAAAGTATAATATTTCTAATGTAATTCACTATTCGAGAAAAGACTATAGTTCCACATGACAGGAGGAAAAGCTATGCTTCATATTGCAATATGTGATGATGAACCATATTACTTGGAAAGAATAGAAAAACTGCTTCATGAACAATTGCTTCAACAGGGAATCAGCATTTTTAAGCTGGATACCTATTCATCCGGAGAAGCTTTCCTTGCAGACAGTGAAGCAGCCAGCCGGTATCAGGTGATTTTTCTGGATATTAACATGCCTGACATAAACGGGCTGAGGGTGGCGGAAAAAATAAGAGAGCAATCTCCCGATGTGTTGCTCGTATTTATTACGGCATTTATCGACTATGCATTGGAGGGCTACAAAATGGAGGCAATCCGTTATCTGGTAAAGGATATGCTGGAAGAAATGCTGCCGGAGTGCGTGGAAGTCATTATCAGAAAGCTATGCCTGCAGGCACAGTATATGAAATACCATTTTATAGAAGGGAAAAAAGCGCTGCCGGTAGATCGGATATATTATATTGAGAGCCAGAAGCATAAGCTGATATTCAATGTATGTGCAGGAAAGCAAAAGCAATATAGTCTTTATGATAAACTGGATAATATAGAAAAAGAATTATTAGAATATGGCTTTTTGCGGATTCATAAAAGCTATTTAGTAAATACCATGTATATAGAAGATATTTGCAATTACAAGGTAAAGATGCAGGATGGCAGGCTTTTGCCTGTTCCGAGAGCGAAATTTCAGAAGGTAAAGGAACATTTTTACGAAATAAAGGGAGATTTAGTATGATAAATTACACACAGACAATCATGGTGACTTTTGTAGAAGCGCTGTGCTGTAAGATTTTTCTGGACACATTTTTAGAAAAGAAATATCCCTTTGGCAAGTGGAGAAATAAAATAGGATTCATCATATTATTTATAGGATTTATCGGAATTTCTCTTCTCAATATGGAGAGCTATGCTTTAAAGGCAGTCATTTCCATTATGCTTATCTATACAGTCACTCTTGTCCAATACGACGGGAACCGCATACAAAATATCTTTCCGGCAATTGGATATTATGGACTTTTGATTTCCGTGGATCGGATCATGCTTATCCTGATACAGAATATGTTCACGGAGCAGGCGGACAATTTGTTTGATGACCCCATTAAAACCACGATTTTAGCATTGCTGTGCAAAACCGTCATTTTTCTGTGCATTGTTTTTCTAAATAGAAAGTTCAAAGTGTATGATGGCTTTAATTTGATTCCAGACAGCGAGTGGATTCGGTTCCTATTCTTTCCGCTGATTACGATTATATGTATGTCGGCATTTGCCATAGAAGGAAGACCGGCCGACCATGCAATGCTGATAGCCTCCTTTGGGCTTGTATTTATGAACTTTTTTGTGTTTTATATGATTCGGGACGTGGTGGTAAGAGAAAAAGAAGTGCAGAAAATACGTATATCGCAGGAGAGAACCAAAAATCAAATGGATATGTACCGATATATGGAGACTGTTTATGGACAGCAGCGGAAAAAGGTGCATGAGTTCAAGAATCATATGGGCTGCCTGCAGGGGCTTTTAGAAGCAGAAAAATATGAAAAGGCAGAGGACTATTTAAAAAGGATAAATGAAAGCTGGACGGAGGAAATAGATTATATAAATACAAATAATCTTATTGTCAACAGTGTGCTCAATCAGAAATTTAAGCTGGCACAAAATAAAGGAATCCCCATTGTGCTGTCAGTTAGCAGCTTGAAAGAGATTCCCATTGAAGATGAGGATTTAGTTACGCTGCTTGCAAACCTGCTTGATAATGCCATTGAAGCCTGCGAAAAGGTAGCTGATAAAACAAAAGTGATTAAGCTGCGCTTTGTAGATGAAAACGGAAAAATCACGATTTCTGTAAAGAATCCTACTATCGAGGAAATCAGACAGTCCGGAAACAGGATTTTTACTACCAAGAGCAATAAGGAGGAGCATGGGATAGGGCTTGAAAACATACGTAACGTGGTGGAAAAGTATGGAGGAGATGATATATTTAGCTGTAATGGAGGTTATTTTACCCATAGCATTGTCATTCAATATTAGTCAGGTAATTACGCATAAATCATACTGAAGCTACCGTCGTTTTTTGCAATTTAATGTCGATTTTTGTTATGGCTATTTTCATTTTCTATTTTTTCTGTATAGTTAAAAGCAGTTAGCAAAGCTTTACAATTTATTAGGAATGTATATCAGATAATAGTAAGGGGGACGGGCAAAACAAAATCATCTCAACATTTTTCCGGCATGGTATAAAAATAAAAAAGTGTAAAAGGATATCATATTTATTTCCGCAGGATTGAAATGAAGAGAAAAAAGCCAATGGAAAAAATGCAATGCCCATCATCTTTTTTACTAGCTGTCAAAAAAATAAAAAACACCTGATTGCTGCCCAAAGTAAAAACAGATGTTGGAGAAGGAGAAAACAAAATGCACACTATGGCTTGCTGCTTAACGGACTATCTAATTCTGAATGGCTTTATAGAAGGAAACAAAAGCGAAGAATACATATATGGATTTGAAGTGATATTTGGAAAAATCCTCAATTACGGTACATTGCTTATATTAGCCTGCATAAACCACAATTTAATTCCTACCATGTTTTTTATGGCATCCTTTTTTTCGTTGAGGGGCCGGACAGGTGGATATCATGCAAAAAAGCCGTTAAGTTGTTATTTTGGAACCTTTATCATTTACATATTCGTGACAAAAGCAGCAGCTCCTCTTATTATGAGTAATCATTATTTCCTATATGGCATTGTTGTCATATCCGGGATTCTCATATTTGCATTTTCTCCTGTGAATCACCCGAATCTGGATTTGGACGAAGAAGAGATAAGGCAGTGTAGAAATTCTTCCAGATGGCTTACAATACTGATATCTATATGTGTTCTGTTTTTTGTATGGCTGGATGTAATTCCGGTATTTCTTTCCTATGTAGTAGCAGGCATGGGAATGGATGCGTTATTGCTGTTGCTGGCAAAAATATTAAAACAGGAGGTAGTAAGGAAATGAAAAAGGGAAAAGAAAAGATTTTAAAGGCTATGGTAAAGCTGGCAGAGGCTGAGGTAAAGGACTCATATCTTTATTGGCCGCCACGATGCATTGGTTATATCTATCAGCCGAAAAGACCTAAAAGAAGCATAGAACAATAATTTGTTAAAGACACCCCGTGGAATCATCCGCCAGATTCCGGGCGGGGTGTTTTTTTATTTGTTGCGTCCCGCTTAGCCGCTTATTACAAAACATCTTTAAAAAACAAAATAAATGGATTAAATTTTCACAAAATATGTGATATGATAAATCTATATGAAAAAATGAAAGCATAGCCGGACGTTTCAGGCGGAGAGGGATGGACATGAAAGTATTATTTGATTCAAAGGAATTTAACACCAATTACAATTACGAAGGAAAGGATTTGGGTGCTTCCTATCATAAAGACCAGACTATTTTTAAAGTATGGGCTCCTACAGCAGAAACGGTAAGCCTTTGCACCTATTCGGACGGCTTGGAAGGAACCTGCAAAGGAGAATATCCTATGGAAAAGCAGGCGCAGGGTGTCTGGGCTGTACGTGTAGCGGGCGATTTGGAAGGTGTTTATTATACATATCGGTTAAATATAGATGGTGAAGCAAGGGAAACGCAGGATATATACGGGAAGGCATGTGGAGCCAATGGGAAAAGAAGCATGGTTGTCGATTTGGATAAAACAGATCCGGAAGGATGGGAGAAGGATGCCTTTGCCCAGCGGGGAAAAATAGTTCCGGCAATTTATGAGCTGCATATAAAGGATTTTTCCAGCGATGCCTTAAGCGGCGTTACGAAAGAGCACAGGGGAAAATATCTGGCATTTACCGAGAGGGACACCACCTTGAAAGGAGAAGGAAAATTTCCTACCTGCCTTTCTTATATAAAAGAACTGGGAATCAGCCATATCCACTTGCTACCGTCATTTGATTTTGGTTCTGTGGATGAGACAAAGCCCTTGGAGGATCAGTTTAACTGGGGCTATGATCCGGTAAACTATAATGTACCGGAAGGCGGCTATGCTACGGATGCCTCAGATGGCCATGTAAGGATTCGGGAATTTAAACAGATGGTTCAGGCAATCCATAATGCCGGAATAGGAGTGGTAATGGATGTGGTCTACAACCATACCTACGATACAAATTCCGCATTCCAGAAAACGGTTCCTTATTACTATTACAGAACTTGGGAGGATGGAACATGGTCAGACGGCTCTGCCTGTGGAAACGATACGGCAAGCGAAAGATATATGTTCCGGAAGTTCATGATAGAATCAGTCTGCTATTGGGCAAAGGAATACCATATTGACGGCTTCCGGTTTGATTTAATGGGCCTCCATGACGTGACTACCATGAACGAAATCCGGAAAGCATTAGACAGCCTTCCGGGAGGAGAGGACATCCTTGTATATGGAGAGCCATGGCGGGGCAGGCAGTCTGCCATGAGGGAGGATTGTGTTCCTGCATTAAAGAAAAATGTTGCACAGCTGGACGAGAGGATAGCTATTTTTAATGACGACACGAGAGATGCTATTAAAGGCAGTGTTTTTCTGGAAAGGGATTCGGGCTATATAAACGGGGATGCGCAAATGGGAGAAAGGATTCCTTCCTGTGTGCTTGCATGGTGTGACGGAAAGGAAAGCTATACGCCAAAGAATCCCGGACAGATTATTACCTATGTATCCGCCCACGACAACTTTACCCTTTGGGATAAATTAAATTATACGTTGTTTGAGGAACCGGACTTTTACAAAAAAGAGGAAGAAGTGCTAAGGCTGAACCGGATGGCTGCCGGGATGGTAATGACCTCATTGGGAACTCCTTTTTTTCAGGCAGGAGAAGAGTTTGGCAGGACGAAAAACGGCATTGGGGATTCCTTTAAAACGGAATCTGCAATCAATCAGTTGGACTGGACAAGAGCAGCAGAATATCATGAGCTGGTGGAATATTACAAAGGATTGCTGACGATTCGGAAGCATTTTGGAGCATTGTTCTCAAAAGATACAAAAATTATCAACAATTTTTCCTTTTACGATACGAACCGGCAGGAAATGATTGCCTTCCGGGTTCAGGGAACAGGCGCTAAGGAGGACTGGTGGAAAGAGCTGCTTGTCATCTACCATAATGCAGAGGAGCCAAAGGAGTGGAAGCTGCCGGAAGGAAAATGGGAGCTGTTAAGCGATGGAAAGGACTGCGTTCCTGACGGAAAAGAAATATGTGGCAATACCATTTTATTAAATCCAAAATCGGTTATCATATTAGGGAGAAAATAGTTATTTTACAAAACTTTTGATAGGATGCTAAAGAATTTCCAGAAATGTCCGATAATGTATGTAAGAAGTACAAAAGCTCCATGGAAGGAGGAGACTATTATGCGTATTGAAGCATATACACAGGTACAGCAGGTATATAACACCAATAAAACTTCAAAGTCAGTAAAGACTAACGCAGCAGGAAAGCGGGATGCAGTCCAGATTTCCAGTCTGGGCAGGGATTTTCAGGTTGCAAAGCAGGCAGTGGCAAATACACCTGATATCAGGGAAGAAATCGTAGCTCCTTTAAAGGCAGGCATTCAGGCAGGGACATATCATGTAAGCAGCGAAAGCTTTGCAGATAAATTGTTGGAACAATATGAAGCGACACTTGGTTAATCTATCAGTACCGTAGATTAGCCAAGGTGTTTGCACCATTTTTTTCAGGTGCAGGCACCTGTTTTGTTTTACTATCACATTCCCGGATATGCAATCGGGGCAACTGCCTTATAATAAGACGGCAAAAGGAAAAGAGGTATATTCTGTGGCGAGTTTAATGGAAAATTTAATGGATACATTAGAAGAGGAACAGGCGCTTTACGAAGAGCTGCTTCAATTATCCATGAACAAAACACCGATTCTCATTAAAGGAGACACAGTAGCTTTACAGAAAATCACGGATGAAGAACAAGACGTTATTGACAAGATCAATCACTTGGACAAAACAAGACAAGAAGTGATGAAAGATATTGCAAACGTAATAAACAAGGATGTTGACACTCTAAGGATTATACACCTGATTCAAATGCTGGAAAAAAGGCCTACAGAGCAAAAACGGCTCTCATCTATCAATGACAGGCTGAAAGAGACAGTGGATAAAATGCGCCGTTGCAACGAGCGCAATAAGGCTCTGATTGAAAGCTCGTTAGAAATGGTGGCATTTGATTTGAATCTGATTCAGAGCATGAAAAGCGCACCGGAAACAGCCAATTATAACAAAGGCGCATTAAATGCCGGCAGCATGATGGGACCGGAAACGGGCAGCTTTGACGCAAAACAATAAGAAAGAAGAGGGAAACATCTATGGGACTTATGGGTAGCTTATATATAGGAACTTCAGGTCTGCAGACAAGTCAGAACGCATTGAATACGATTGCACACAATCTTTCTAATGCCAATACTCCGGGATATACAAGGCAGCAGATTTTATTAAATGATAAACAATACAATACCCTATCTATAAATCGCAAAGCTATATCAAATCAACAGACCGGACTGGGCGTTACCTATGCAAAGGTAAGGCAGGTCAGGGACTATTTTCTGGATCAGACCTATCGCAAACAATCAGGAAGAAGCGCTTTTTATGAAGAGTCCTATGATGCAATTGTTGAAATCGAAACATTGCTCAGGGAGTTGGATGGAAAAGCTTTTAAAGAATCTTTGAATAATTTGTGGGTTTCCATACAGGAGCTTGCAAAAGACCCAAGCAGTGCTGTAACACAGGGCACTTTGGTTCAGTGCGCTTCCCAGTTCATTTCAAAGGCAAGTGCGGTAAGCGAGGGGCTGAAGGATTATCAGGATAATCTGAATCTGCAGGTGGCAAAGGACGTAAAAAGAATCAATGAAATTGGGAATCAGATTTATGATTTAAACCTGCGGATTTTAAATATAGAAGTGGGAGGGGTTGAGTCCCCCAATGATTTAAAGGACGCTAGAGAGGCGCTTTTAGATGAGCTCAGCCAACTGGTAAACATATCTTACCATTATGACTCGGATGGCTGTGCCTTGGTAAAGATAGAAGGTCATGCCTTTGTAAACAGGGCAATGGCATATGAAATTGGACTAAATCAGGACTCTAATTCCGGATTTTACACACCGTTCTGGGTATTTGATGCCTTGAAGACTGAAATGACGGACGGTTCTGTAAAATGGGAGATTGATGGGGCAAAAGTGTTTAATCTCACAAGAACCATTTCCAGTGAGTTGGATACAGATGTGGGAGCCTTAAAAGCAAAGCTTTTAGCAAGAGGAGACCATCGGGCCAATTATACGGACTTGAATCCGGATACCTATAATGACATGGTTTCCCAATCCGTTATTATGAATATGCAGGCGGAGTTTGACAATCTGATTCATACTGTCGTGACTAAGATTAATGATGTGCTTGCACAGGCATCTGATCCGGTCGCAGGATATCTGATGGATGGCACGGATCCTATCCGCATTTTCCATAAGAAAGCGGATAAGGGATATGGAGAGGACTTGACGCCGGGCAAAGAAGATACCCTGTATACCATAGACAATCTCATGATTAATCCGGATTTGGTAAAAGCGCCTACAAAGCTTGGCCTAACAAGACCGGACGGCTCAAAGGATTATGAGCTGGCAAAAGCATTAAATGCAGCATTTGATGAAGAAGCATATGTGCTAAATCCAAATGTGACCAGCAAGGCGAATTTCCTTGGCTATTATGATAATATGGTAAGCCAGATTGGAAATCTGGGCTATGTATTCAAAAGCGTTTACCAATATGAGGTTGCAACAGTAAATTCCACCGAGGAATCAAGACAGCAGGTAGTGGGAGTTTCCGATGACGAAGAGCTTTCCAATATGATTAAGTTTCAAAATGCTTACAATGCTTCCAGCAGATACATAAATGTAATTGATGAAATGCTGGAGCACATTATAAACACATTAGGAGTATAAGGGGGAAGAAAGATGCCATCACAATTTTTTGGATTAAATATTGCATATACAGGCTTGCTGGCTTCCAATGCGGCACTGAATACCACCGCAAATAATATTTCTAACGAGCAGACGGAAGGATATTCCAGACAGGTAGTGAATCAGACAGCCTCTGATGCTCTCAGGACTTATACCAGCTATGGCTGTGCCGGCTCCGGCGTGGATGTGAATTCTATTGACCGGGTAAGAGACGTGTTTTATGATTTCAAATACTGGAATAATAATGCACAGGTAGGGGAATACAGTATTTTAAAAGAATATATGTGGCAGATTCAGGACTATTTTAAGGATGATGAGTTTACGGAAGGGTTTACTACTATTTTTAATAAAATGGTAACCAATCTTGCTGAATTAAAAAAGGATGCGGGAAGCGTCACCACAAAGCAGCAGTTCGTAGGAAGCGCTGAAAGCCTGACGTATTATTTTAATACGATGGCTGAAAATTTGGAAAGCCTTCAGCTTGAAATCAATCTGCAGATTCAGAATAAGGTGGATATGATCAATTCTTATGCTACGGCAATTTCCGCTCTGAACAAGCAGATAAACGTGATTGAACTAACCGGTATAACAGCCAATGATTTGAGGGATCAGAGGGATTCCATTATTGATAAGCTTTCCCAGATTGTGGATGTGCAGACAGATGAAATCCCGATTCATGACAGCAATTATCCGGACAGGGAAACCGGCGGCAACCGGTATATCGTAAAGATTGCAGGCGGACAGAAAATCGTAGATACCAATGAATATTATGAATTGGTATGTGGAGCAAGACCCACTTATGAAACAATCAACCAGTCGGATGCGGTTGGGCTTTATGATATCTATTTTAAGGATGGAAGGGAATTTAATATATACAGCAATGCCATTGGCGGCGAGCTGAGAGGTCTTATCCAGTTAAGAGACGGAAATAACGGTGAGAATTTTCGTGGAACTATTGAAAATGTATACTGGGGAACGCTGCCTAACGGTGACAGGCGGAATATGGTGGATGTATCGGTAACAGCAGATTATTTGAAAAACCTGAATCCCTCTATTTTATCTCCGACAGGAGGAGTGGTAACCCTTGGAAATGAAGAATACTGCTATGACAGCTTCAGCGTTACTTACAATGCAGCAGGTGAAATTGAGAAATATACCTTTGTAATCAGCAATGATACAAATAAAAACTATAAGCAGCCTGATCCGGGAAGAATCGGCAAGGAAGCCACTGTAGGAAAATCTCTTAATTATCAGGGGATTCCTTATTATCAGGAGCAGTTAAATGAATGGGTGCGCATATTTGCAAAGGCATTTAACGATATTGCCACGGCAGATGGATCGGAGGATGGAGAAGGCAATCCTGCCGACATCTTTTTTGCGGCGGATAAGCCAGGAGATACCACGCAGTATCATTTTGATGCTTCCCAAAATATTACGGCAGGCACTGTAGTTTACAGCACGGATGACAGCTACTACCTTCTTACGGCAAAGAATTTTGCAGTGTCCAACCGGATTGTGGAAAATGCAGACTTATTTGCTACCCATACGGTTGTGGGAGCGGGCGAGAGCAAATATGACATTGTGGAAAATCTGATTAATATGCAGGAGGATAAAAAGGTGGCTTCTTTCAGAGGGGCGGCAGCAGGAGAGTTTTTACAGTGTATTTTAGCGGATGTGGCATTAAATGCCAGCAATGCAATTACATTTAATGATGTTTATACTGGCATCAAGAATACAATCGAAACCCAAAGGACTTCTATCAGTGGCGTGGACGGTGACGAGGAAGCAATTAATCTGGTAAAGTTCCAGCACTCTTATAATCTTGCTTCCCAGATGATTCAGGTGCTGACGGAAATTTATGACAGGCTCATATTGCAGACAGGTGTATAGGAGGAAAAGCCATGCGTATTACAAATAAGATTATACAAAATAATTCACTTACTAACATTAACAGAAATAAGGCCTTGGAAGACAAGCTGAATACTATGATGTCTACGGAAAAGAAGATTACAAGACCCAGTGACGATCCGGTAATTGCCATCCGCGCTTTGAGGCTTCATACAAATCTGACCAAGGCAAACCAATATTATGAAAGAAACGTGGAGGATGCAAGGGCATGGCTGAAGATTACGCAGGATGCTGTGGGTAATACGGTAGATGTTATTAGCGACATGTATGAGCAGTGCGTAGCAGGCTCCAAGGATTCCCTAAAGCCTGATGACAGAACGAAGATTTTGGAAAGCTTAAAGTCTTTAAGGGATGAAATATATGCAACAGGCAATTCCGATTATGCAGGACGTTATGTGTTCAGCGGTTACCGCACGGATACGACGCTGACCTTTAAAGGAAGCACTACGAAGAATTACCGCATTACAGAGCAGCTTTCCACAGAGGCGCTGCAGGACATTACCTATGTGGATTCCAAGGACTTAAATACAATAACCAGCGCCAATGCTGCGACCCTTACAACAACAGAGAGGGATATAGAGACTTCACAGGTACACAGGCTGAGGCTGGCATATGCCAATTGCTCTGACGGAGCATTGCCTGCTATTTCCTACTATGATTCCACAGGCGCCCAACAGACCATTACGGTTGACGCAGCAGATGTGGTTTCCGTATACAGCACATCCCCCAATCCTTATCTGGCGGCAGAGGATTCTGCTAACGGAGTGGTGTTTATTCCTGAAACAGGTGAACTTATTTTAAGCGATGCTGTTTATAACACATTATTGGGCTTGAAGGATGTAGGAAGCACACAGACCATTGATGAAGGGGAGATTCGGATTACCTATGAAAAATCCCAGTGGAGCAACAATGAACTAAGACCGGAGCATTATTATGCCTGCACCTCTACAGATGACGGCATTCAATATAATGAAGACTTTTTAACGAACCTGCCTACGGATACGGATGGACAGATTATCAGTTATGATATGGGGATGAATCAGACGCTTCGTGTAAATACCGTGGCAAATGATGTATATACGCCGGATGTAGGAAGGGATGTGGATGACCTGATTACCATAACGGAGCAGGTTGTAGAAATGGATGAGATTAAGACCAAGCTGGAAACCATGGTAAAAAATGAAACGGATACGGCTAAGAAGGCACAATTAGAGGAAAAACTGACTGCAGTAAACAAAGCCTTCAGCCTTATGGCGGATAAGATGCAGAAAATGTTCGAAAACGGCATTAACAGGATGCAGGGGTATTTGGATGTTGCTAATTTGGCATTGACACAGGTTGGAAGCAGAGGCGCAAGACTTGATTTAATCGAAAACCGGCTTTCATCTCAGGTGACTACCTTTGAAACTCTGACTTCGGAAAATGAAAATGAAGATGCGGAGATTATTGCTGTACAGCTGGCAAGCGCACAATTTTCTTATGAAGCTGCGCTTATGGCAACTGGCAAGATTACCCAGACAACGCTTTTGAATTATTTATAAATGTTATGAGCAGGAGCCATTGCCCGTAAAGGAAAGGAATAAAAGGGATGGAAATAAACACAAAAAACTTTGGGATAATTGATATTGAAGAGGAGAAGATCATTCGTTTTGTAGGCGGTATCGTAGGTTTTCCGGATCTTGTGGAGTTTGCGTTGATACATGATGTGGAGCAGGAAGCAAAAAGCAGCATCCAATGGCTTCAGTCCATGCAGGAACCGGGATTTGCCATGCCGGTAGTGGATCCGCTTGTGATTTTGCCGGATTACAATCCGCAAATAGAAGATGACCTGCTAAAACCTTTAGGGGAGCTGGAACCGGATAATATGCTGGTGCTCATTACCATTACTATTCCTTCGGATTTAACAAAGATGAGCGTAAATCTAAGAGGGCCTATTATTATTAATACAAATAATAAAAAGGCATGTCAGGTAATTGCCGAGGGAGAAAACTATTTGGTCAAATATCCTGTCTATGAATTGCTCAAGTCAAGAAAGGCAGGTGAATGATATGTTGGCATTGTCTAGAAAGAAAAACGAAGCTTTGGTCATCAATAACAACATTGAGCTCACCGTGTTGGAAATAAAGGGCGAACAGGTAAAGCTGGGCATCTCAGCGCCAAAGAATGTTCCTATATACAGGAAAGAAGTGTATGTTCAGATACAGGAGTCCAATCAGGAAGCGGGAAATGCAGATGGCTTGAAGGCATTAAAGGATTTATTGTAATATGCTATATAAAAGAAAAGGAAAATGTTTGGCAAGACTATAAACATTTTCTTTTTTTATACCGATATATTTTCTAAGAAACGTATACATGGCATGTTTTTGCCAAGAGAAGCGAATATCACACGGAGGTGACAAAAATGGCAATTGAACCATTAGGAAGTGCAATGACGCTGCAGGCGCAGCCCATTCAGAAAACAGAGGCAGTAAAACCTGTTACAGGCAGAACGGAATCTGCGGTACAGGAAGTGAGTCAGGCAGCAGATGCGGCTACCCTTAATATCAAAGCCGCAGAAGGAAAAGAAAACAGCAACGGGGAAAATGGCGCCAAAGAACAGGGGCAGCCTTCCAAAGAGCAGCTTAGGCAGGCGGTCGAAAAAATCAACAAAAATATGGGTAATTCAGAGGTGCTGTTTGGTATTCATGAAGCGACCAACCGGATCACCATCAAGGTCGTAAATAAAGACACAAAAGAGGTATTAAGAGAGCTTCCGCCGGAAAAGACCCTTGACATGATTGCCAAGGTATGGGAATTGGCGGGTATATTAGTAGATGAAAGACGATAGGAGGGAACACATATGCCAATGCGTATAACAGGTATGAATTCCGGTCTTGATACGGAAAGCATCATAGCAGAATTAGTAAAGGCGAAAAGCCAGAAAAAAGTAAAACTGCAAAAGTCCCAGACAACGCTTAGTTACAAGCAGGATGCATGGAAGACTTTGAACAGCAAGATTTTGAATTTATATAGTAAGACAATTGAAAATATGTCGTATAGCACTGCTTACAAAAAACAGAAAACCTCTGTATCTAATGAGTCCGTGGCAAGTGTGATCACAGGCAAGGATGCAACCAATGGGGTTCAGGAGCTTCAGGTGACTGCTTTGGCAAAGAGCGGATATCTCACCGGCGCACAGTTAAGTACCAATGGAGCATATTCAGGAAGTACCAAATTGTCTGAGCTTGCAGGTATAGCTGAAGATGATTCGGTAGCTTTTTCCATTACTGTCGGCGGCGAAACAAGAGACATTAAATTGACTGGCAGTTCTACCATTAGCGATGTAGTGGGACAATTAAAAAATGCAGGCGTAAATGCCAGCTTCGATGAAAAGAATCAAAGATTTTTTGTAAAGGCCAAAACTACCGGCGAAGATGCAGATTTTGCCCTGACAGCCAGCACGGATGCAGGATTTAAGGCATTGACAGCTTTAGGAATCAACGTGCTTGATAAAAATTCAAAAGAACAGTATGAAATCTACAAAGGGCTTGGAGATGAAAACAGCGCTGCTGCTGAAGAGCTGATTAAGGAAGAGACTGCAAGACAGGCAGAGATAGTGAAAGGCCAGATTGCAGGCATGGAAGAGCGGATTAGTGGATATGAAAAGAGCATTGGTGAATTCTTAAAAGCAAAAGGGTACCAGAAAGAGGATGGCAGTGTAGATATAAGCGCTTTTGATGATGATTATCAGGCATTGTTAGATAAAAAAGCGGATTTGTCCAATGCTCCGGCAGGTGAAACAGAAGAAGAAAAGAAAGCAAGAGAAGCAGAACTGGAAAAAGTAGAAGCTGATATAAAGGCTTATGATGCTTATAAAGAAGAAAAAGCGGAGCTGGATAAAGTAACTGGTGAGAAGGCGGCGGCTGAGAATAGGCTGGCAAATGGCAATAAGGCAATCTATGATGATGTGAAAGCAGACATGAAGGCAAAGATTGAGTATGCCAATGCTGTATTGAGCAAAGATTCAAGCGAATTTTCTACAAAGGCTACCAGAATAGAAGGGGAGAATGCAGTAATCAGCCTAAATGGGGCAGAGTTTGTTTCTTCTACCAATAACTTTGAAATTGATGGGCTTACCATTTCCGTTAAGGCTAAGACAGTAGGTGATGAGGTCGTAACGCTGACTACGGAAGATGATTATGATGCCATTTATGGTGTCATCAAGAATTTCATTAAAGAATATAATGAACTTATCAATGAAATGGATAAGCTGTATAACACCAAGACACCAACAGGATATGCGCCTCTGTCCGATGAGGAAAAGGAAGCATTAAGCGACAAAGAAATAGAAAAATATGAAGATACTTTAAAGGATGCTGCTTTATATAGGGATTCTACTTTAAGTGAGATTTCAAGTCTCTTTAAGATGACCATGATGTCGGGCTTTGAGGTAAATGGAAAGACCATGTATTTATCCGACTTTGGGATTAATAAGCTTGGTTATTTCAATGCAGCGGATAATGAAAGGAATGCTTACCATATTGATGGCGATCCGGATGATGCAAACTCAATGGGCAATGCGGATGTTCTAAAGTCCATGATTGCAAATGATCCGGAAACGGTTATTTCCTTCTTTACACAGCTTTCCAAACAGCTTCATTCGGAACTGTTTGAAAAAATGAAGTCAAATGATTTCAGCAGCTACAACAAAGTGTATAATGATAAGCTGATGCAGAAGGAATACGATTCTTATACAAGCAAGATTGCTGAGCAGGAAAAGAAAATCACCGCAGCAGAGGATAAGTATTATAAACAGTTTAGTGCGATGGAGACGGCGCTTGCAAAGCTTGAATCAAAATCCAATGCCATTGCAGGTTTATTAGGAGGCTCATAATATGGCTATACCAAATGCGTATACGAAATACAATGATAGCAAGATATTGACTGCTTCCAAGCCAGAGCTGACTCTTATGCTTTATGAGGGCGCCATTAAATTTTGCAATATAGCAATTTTAGGTATAGAACAGAAAGATATTGAAAAAGCCCATGTAAATATCATGAAGGTGCAGAAGATTATTGAAGAATTCCGTGCGACTCTTGATATGAAATATCCGGTGGCGGAAGATTTTGACAGGGTGTATGTGTATCTCCTGCAACGTCTTTTGGAGGCGAACATCAAAAAGGATAAGGAAATTTTAGAAGAAGTGAATACTCATCTTCGTTCCATGCGTGATACATGGAAGGAAGTCATGAAAAAGGCGCATACGGTTTCAGAAGAAACATAAGGAATAGGACAAAGAGGATTTCTTAAATCCTCTTTGTTGCTTTATTTAAGTGAATATCTGCAGGGAACATGGCAAGCTATAAAGATAGCAGGGAAAAGGAGGAAACATGACGGATAATTACATACAGATTATGATTGAAAGTCTGGAAAAAAAGGAAGAAATGCTGGATAAAATTATAGAAAAGAATAATGAGCAGGCAGAGATATTAAAAGAAGAGAAATTTTCCGTAGAGCTTTTTGACAGCAATGTGGAAGAAAAAGCAGTGTTGATTCAGCAGCTTGAGTTATTAGATGCGGGTTTTGACAGAATGTATGAGCATGTAAAAGAGGAATTGACTTCACAGGAGGGAAAGGCAGCATACAAAAATGAAATAAAGAAGATGCAGCAGCTGATTTCCAATCTTACGGAAAAAAGCGTTTCCATTCAGGCGCAGGAAAGCAGAAATAAACAGATGGTGGAAAAGGTGTTCAAAGGTGAAAGAGAACGGATAAAGGCAGTAAAGCTGGGCTCCAAGGCAGCAATTGACTATTACCGGAATATGAACCATACGAATTTCGTGTCCCCGCAGTTTGTGGATAAGAAAAATTAAAATATAGAAAAAGTGTAAGTTTAGGTATAAAGTATTTAAGAAACCTTCCGATATATAATACAAGTAAAACAACTTACTTAGAAAGCAGTAATCTTTTCCGAAGAAGCGTACGGTCAGGAGAAAGGGTTACTTACAAACAAGAAAGCGGC
The DNA here is from genome assembly GCA_023664735.1 of Robinsoniella sp. Classification (GTDB taxonomy): domain Bacteria; phylum Bacillota; class Clostridia; order Lachnospirales; family Lachnospiraceae; genus RGIG3040. The sequence goes on from JAMPFB010000011.1 coordinate 32,037, forward strand.
AGGGAAGCCGCATGAAATTCAAGGAGGAATATATTATGGTAGTACAACACAACTTACGCGCATTAAACTCAAACAGAATGTTAGGATTAACGACAGCATCACAGACCAAGTCTACAGAAAAGTTATCTTCCGGTTACAAAATCAACCGTGCAGCAGATGATGCAGCAGGATTGGCAATTTCCGAGAAGATGAGACGTCAGGTAAGAGGTCTGACACAGGCAGCAGCAAATGCTCAGGATGGTATTTCCTGCGTACAGACAGCTGAAGGTGCATTGAATGAAGTTCATGACATGTTACAGCGTATGAATGAGTTGGCAGTAAAAGCTGTTAACGGAACGAACCAGACAGATGACAAGGCTTATATCCAGTCTGAAATCGACCAGCTGGCATCTGAAATTACCAGGACATCTAATGATACAACCTTCAATAAGATGGGACTTTTAAATTCCAATACTACTTTTACACTTCAGGTTGGTACTGAGCAGGGTCATACCATTAGCGTTGGTTTATCTTCCATGACTGCAACTAGCATTGGTGTAGGAAGTTTACAGATTAGTTCCGATGCTTCTATTACATCTATTGATGCTGCTATCCAGTCTGTATCCAAGTTCCGTTCAGACCTTGGTGCTGTACAGAACAGACTTGAGCATACTATCAACAACCTGCAGAACGTTGCAGAGAATACTCAGGCAGCTGAATCCCAGATTCGCGATACTGATATGGCTACAGAGATGGTTAAGTATGCAAATAATAACATCCTTGCACAGGCAGGTCAGGCTATGCTGGCTCAGTCCAATCAGGCTAATCAGGGTGTATTGTCTCTGTTACAGTAAGAGTAAGCAATTCTTAAAGGCTACCAAAAGAGTCGGCTTTGCCGGCTCTTTTTTTGTCCGGTTGCTCATAATCTAATGGCATAAGGAAATAAAGCGCCTGAATCATACGTATTTTCCGTATTCAAGGTTGGCAGACAAAAAAGTAGGAAAAGTTTAATTTTTACATATAAAGTATTTAAGAAATCTTCCGATATATAATACAAGTAAAACAACTTACTTAAAAAACAGTAATCTTTTCCGAAGAAGCGTACGGTCTGAAGAAGGGATTACTTACAAACAAGAAAGCGGCAGGGAAGCCGCATAAAATTCAAGGAGGAATATATTATGGTAGTACAACACAACTTACGCGCATTAAACTCAAACAGAATGTTAGGATTAACGACAGCATCACAGACCAAGTCTACAGAAAAGTTATCTTCCGGTTACAAAATCAACCGTGCAGCAGATGATGCAGCAGGATTGGCAATTTCCGAGAAGATGAGACGTCAGGTAAGAGGTCTGACACAGGCAGCAGCAAATGCTCAGGATGGTATTTCCTGCGTACAGACAGCTGAAGGTGCATTGAATGAAGTTCATGACATGTTACAGCGTATGAATGAGTTGGCAGTAAAAGCTGTTAACGGAACGAACCAGACAGATGACAAGGCTTATATCCAGTCTGAAATCGACCAGCTGGCATCTGAAATTACCAGGACATCTAATGATACAACCTTCAATAAGATGGGACTTTTAAATTCCAATACTACTTTTACACTTCAGGTTGGTACTGAGCAGGGTCATACCATTAGCGTTGGTTTATCTTCCATGACTGCAACTAGCATTGGTGTAGGAAGTTTACAGATTAGTTCCGATGCTTCTATTACATCTATTGATGCTGCTATCCAGTCTGTATCCAAGTTCCGTTCAGACCTTGGTGCTGTACAGAACAGACTTGAGCATACTATCAACAACCTGCAGAACGTTGCAGAGAATACTCAGGCAGCTGAATCCCAGATTCGCGATACTGATATGGCTACAGAGATGGTTAAGTATGCAAATAATAACATCCTTGCACAGGCAGGTCAGGCTATGCTGGCTCAGTCCAATCAGGCTAATCAGGGTGTATTGTCTCTGTTACAGTAAGGGCCAGAAGCTCATAAAGACTATCGAAAGAGTCGGCTTTGCCGACTCTTTTTCTTTTTAATCAATGAGAATGTGAGAATAATTATGAAATTGGCAGAGAGAAAACAGATAACAGTATTATATGTCCAAACTATTGAAATATCGCTATTGGATATTCCCCGGGCATTGGATGAATTGGGATACACGGTATATAAAGCAGCGCTAGGTGTCAGGGCGCAGGGCTTTGAGAAAGAGGCATGTGAGCGGATTATTTCTACAATAGATGCTTTAAAAATCCAGTGTGCCATATCTTACGATTTTTCAGAAAGTATTTCACAGGCATGTTTTGAAACGGGAATTCCATATATTTCCTGGGTTTATGATGCTCCACAGCAGGAATTATATACTCCTTATGCTCAGCATCCCTGTAATTATATTTTTGTGTTTGACAGAATGCAGCAAAAGCGCCTGCAGGAGATTGGCATACAAAATGTATATCATATGCCGTTGGCAATACATGCCGGGAAAATAGAAATGGCTTTGAAAAAGAGTGAAAAGGCTCAAAGAGGCTACACGGGAGAAATTGCTTTTGTTGGTCAATTGTATCGAATGGAAAATCTGGAGACTTTATATGAAAATGCTGACAGCGATGTAAAGGAAGCACTGAAGAATAATATGGAAGCATGTTTCTTGAAATGGGATGAGAATACGAGAATGCATGGAATCATGAATGAGGCTTGTGTTCAGTATTTTAGCGATATAGACAAGCATAAGATATCAAAACAATTTCCTTATATTACGGAACAGTTTTATTATGAGGCAGCGGTTCTTAGCAGATTATTGGCTCATAGGGAACGGGTGCATATTTTAAATTCATTGGCAGAGAAATATGATGTGAAATTTTATACATTTGATTCAAATGTGAAGTCCTTAAGTAATAAAGTGAAGGTTATGGAAGGGGCAAAATATGATTTTGAGGTTTCCAATATTTACCGCACCAGTAAGATTAACCTGAATATAACCCTTCACTGTATTGAAACAGGCGCTTCGCAGCGTGTTTTTGATGTAATGGCGGCTGGTGGTTTTCTGTTAAGCAATTATCAGCAGGAGTTAGCAGAACTCTTTGTTCCGGGAGAAGAAATTGTTCTTTATCATAATATGGAGGAACTGGAGTATTATGTGGAATATTATCTTTCCCATGAAAAGGAGCGGGAGCAGATTGCAAAAAGAGGTCAGCAGAAGGTTATACGGCTGCACGATTTCCATGATAAGATACAAAAAGTTATGGAAATGGTAAGTGAGAAGGAACAGCCAAGGACAAAAACATATGTGCTTATACAAAGAGAGTGGTTATATCATAAAGCAAATTTCTATTTAAAAGAAAAATCAGAGGATTCCTACAATAAATTATATAAAATTCTTACAGATAGAAAATACGAAACAGTGGTAGGAAGAACATCTGCTTTGGGAGTGCTTCGTGAAATGCTGGAATGTTGGCAGATGGAGATGGAAATAGGAAAATCCAATTTATTTAATGATGTGGAATGCATGGAGCAGGCAGAGAAAAAATATCTTCGGGTTAAGCATGGAATGTGGCGGATTGAACAGGAACTTAGTGAAAGCAGGTGCATGGAAGTCGTTGAAATGCTACAAAAAGAAAAAATATCCAGAATATTGATAGTATGGATTATTTTTGCAAATATGAAGGAACGGGAGAATGTACTTATAAAACTGGCTGGCTATATGAGAGGGTATAGCATTTTGGAGGCAGTGGAGTTGTTGTCCTACGGGTTAATTCTATTTCCGGGGAATACGGCGCTGGCGTTGAAAAAAGCGGAATGTCTTATGGATTTGTCCATGTGGAACGATGCGTTGGAGACTTTATATCTGATTGAACAGCCAGAGCAGGACATAAGGCTGTTAATACAGGAATTGGAGAATGTCCTGCTAGTATCCAACAGCCATTAATGGGAGAGAAGAAATGAATGATAAAAAAGTAAGCTTTATAATATGCTGCAACGACGAATTTTATATGCAGGAATGTAGAGTATATTTAAATGAACTTATAGTGCCAAAAGGATATGAAGTAGATATTTTAGAAGTTGCAGAAGCAAAATCCATGACATCAGGCTGTAATGAGGGAATGCAGCAATCAGATGCAAAATATAAAATATATATGCATCAGGATGTTTTTATCACGAATAAGAATTTTCTGTCAGATATTCTGCAGATTTTTCAAAGTGATATCAATATTGGCATGATTGGGCTTGTGGGTACACCTTATTTGTGCTGGGAAGGAACTATGTGGAAAGGAGTTCGGTTTGGGGGCTTCTACAAGCTGGATGAATTAATTGAAAAGGATTTAGTGCATAGATTCTATCCCTTAAGAATGGGCTATATGGAAATGGATGCAGTCGATGGGCTGCTGATAGCTACACAGTATGATATTCCGTGGAGAGAGGATGTCTTTCAAAAGTGGGATTTTTATGATGTATCACAAAGCTTTGAGTTTCAAAGAGCCGGATATAAGATAGTAGTGCCGGGGCAGGAGCCTGAATGGTATATTCATGATTGTGGTGCAATTAATTTGGAGCATTATGATGAAGCAAAAGAAAAGTTTCTTCTAACTTATCCGGAATATATGGAAGGGCGCAGGAACCAGACTTGGGAAGATTATTTAGAGCAGGTCAGACTCCGGATAGAACAGGGCTACCATGGAAATGCGGAAGAAAAGGAATATTTGCTTGGCATGATAGCTGATTTGCATAAATAATTACTGAAAGGAGGCGATAAGATGGAAGGAGCATATGATGTACTTATTTTTACTACAGCAAAGGATTTTTTACGTTTACGAAGCAATTATCCTAGATTAGTGCAAAATATCCCGGCAAGGAAATTGATTTTTGTGGGAAATGGAGAAGTAGAAGCCTTAGTGCAGGACATGCATATGGGACAGCAGGTAGGATTTCTCAATGAAGAAGAGATAATTCCGTTTGCTGATGTACATAAAATCATGCTTGATGTGCTGCAATGCGAGACCCTTCCAAGGGGAGTGACGGGATGGTATTATCAGCAGTTTTTAAAGATGAAGTACAGCTTCCTTTGCAGAAACCAGTATTATTTGGTATGGGATGGGGATACCATACCATGCAGGCCAGTCACAATGTTTCAGATAAATGGTGGCCAGCCTTATTTGGATTTGAAGAGAGAGTACCACGAAGAATACTTTATAACATTAGCAAAGCTGTTTCCGGATATGCACAAAAGCATTGAAAAATCTTTCATTTCAGAGCATATGCTTATGAGATGCGACATTATGAAAAATCTAATCAATGATATTGAAAGTAATGATAAGCTAGAAGGGAAAGCCTTTTATGAAAAGATTATCCGCTGTATCGACATATCCAGACTGCGTTCAAACAGCTTTAGTGAATTTGAAACTTATGGAACCTATGTGTCTTTTCGATATCCGGAGGCTTATCGTCTGCGGAATTGGCATTCCTTCCGTTATGGCGGGGAGTTTTTCCATCCGGATGCCATAACAGATTCTGATTATCAATGGCTGGGCCGTGATTTTGATGCTATTTCTTTTGAAAAAAATCATTTTGTCAGAGAAGACCATAAGGATGTCTTTACTAAAAAAGAATATCAGGAGAAGCTGTCTGCCAGACAGATTCTGGAAATTGCCCAGCAGGAATTTACAGAAGGCTATCTGGAAGTATGGGATGATTGAAAATTGCTTTTTGACTAATTGCGTATTAGTTGTTTTTATTGTATTCATTAATGTGTGCACATACCGCTGTTGCCAGATTATAATAAACGTTCCTGCTAAAATGGTTGATACAATCCTCATAATCCTCCTGGGATTTGATAAAGTCCGTAATATTGATAAGCTTGATACGCTCCTTTCCTTCAGCAAATGCTTTTACCAAAGCATTGATTTCCTTATGTCGTTCTGCATGGAAGGCAAATTCGGTATTTTCACCCTCATATTCGATTTCACTCCCCAGCAGCAGCACGAAGGTAGGGGTACCCAATGCATTATCATACATGTATTGCAGATTTCGTATCAATTTTTGTCCCGGCGTTGTTCCCACAAATTCCCATTGCTTTGCAAAATCCCGGATGATTTTTTCCGTAAAGGAAAAACCGTGGTTTACAATGCTGCCATCCATGTAGCCTGACATATTTTCCATATCTGTCAGGTCAAAATTTACGCTGCCAAAGCTGGCATACAATCCTGTTTTTTTGTTGCGGTACAGTCCGGCATGGCAGTCCGGCAAAAGGCTGTAGCAGATAACATGATATTCTTTTTGAAACAGCAGCGTCTTAAAATCTCCATGTGTTAAAAACGGCGCTTGCTTAAGAATATCGTTTATCTCGGATTCCTGACAATTTGCGCTTTCCCATATATGCATGGAATGGTTCTGTCCGGCAGTAATAACCCCTTTTGAATTGACATAATTGAATTCCGTGGTGATTTTTCCGCCAATCAGATAGCTCTCGATTGCACCTATGTCACATGGTCCTTTCAGCAGAATCTTTATGCGGTCATCACGGGCAGGTTCTGTATTTTCCACTTCTATGCTTTCGGATATCCAAGGTATTTTCTGCCCCTTCTCAAGTGTGCTGGCAACGGGAGCAAGAATGTCAATATTAGGATACCCAATTTTACCATACACGTACTGTTCCACTCCCATTCCCATAATTCTGCAGGAAAACAGGAAATGTTTCAGTCTTTGTTCTTGCAGGTCCAGACAGTAAAAGCCTGCGATTCCGTAATCTCCATATTTATCCCTGACCCTTATATAACCACTGTCCATCCAGTCGTTAGATATCATTTTCAAAAGTTCCTGCCTGCTGCTTCTTATTTTTGTGAAATTAAGCTGATTGGTTCTTGCCACCAGTTCCACCAGCCTGTCCAGTTCCTCCAGACAGTTCTTTTCTATTGTGACTGTGATATTGCTGTCAAATAAAAAAGCCTCCTTGGAATCAAATTGACTTTGCACAGCTGTCTTATTTTCCAGTACCTTGTAGCTGGCAAGCCTCTTATGGGTCATATCCGATGCTTCCAGTGTGCATACATACTTTATCAGATAAGGGAGGATATCGGGCAATGCAGTCATAAGCCCTTTGCTTATATATTTTGCCTCTTCCAGATTCCTGATATTATCATCAATAAATAGTGCATTTTCGGCTCTAAGCCCCATGTGGGCAAGCTTCTGCTCAATCTGTATGCCTTTGTTTTCCCAGTTTATGTCATTAAAGACAAAGTATTCAGAAAGCTGCAGCTCTTCTAAAACAGTCTGTACCTGAGCAGCATCGTTCTTGGAAGAAATAGAATTTATGATTCCACAGTCTGTTAAAGCCTTCACAAGCTGAATGTTTTCCTGTAAAAAATCCACATTCTCTTCACTTAATGTTCCCTTCCAAAAGGTATCGTCCAAATCCCATATGACAAGCTTGATTTGTTCAAAGGGAAAACCTGCATAAGGGTCAGGCTTTGGCAGAATCACGCAGTCCTTCCTACACAAATTAGTCAGTGCAGTTTTATCACTTTCGGATAAAGCTGCAAATACCTCTAGATTAATAATCAGCACATCAAATACAGGTAAATGAAAAAAATCCGTTAATTCCAATATGGTTTGAAAAACTATTTCCGTGCCGCTTGCCACGGAAAATAGCAATGGGTCAGGTTCGATGCCTATCATATGTGCATGAGGATAAAGTGTCTGTAACAGCTTCAGATCGGCTCCAAGACCACATCCTAAATGCAAGAGGTTAAATTCTTCCTGTTCCGTATAAGGTATTCCGGCAGGCAGATTTCTGTCAGGACAGGCATATTTCAGAATATCGAATCCATATTTTTTAGAAAAAAGCTGATGATGCTCAAGCAGAATGTCACTTACATTTTTTGCATGATTGAAGCTTTGGCTTCCGGCATGATAAATAAAGCTGTTTTTGCACAACAGGAGCTTAAAGCCATGTCTGGATATTTGCATACAAAGGTCATCATCTTCAAAATATCCCGGTGAAAACTGTTCGTCCATCCCACCTGCCACATCCCATGCACTCCTTTTTACAAGCAGGGCAAAGCCCGATAACCGGATTCTTTCTTCATAAGGCATTTTCAAGGGAATGTTTATCTTGGCGCCATACTCCAGATATTCATCGGGAAGTGTAAAGATAATATCCAATTGCTGCTCATTTCCGGCATAATTGGAATAGCCTCCTGCTGCACCGATTTTTTCATTTTCATAGAGTCCCATACGGAGCCAGAACAGGGAATTAAGCGCAAGGCGAGTATCGTTATTTAATAAAAATATATTACTGCTTGCCGTTTCCGTGCCAAGGGTTGCCCTGACACCTTGATTGCAGGCGCAGGGAAAGCCTCTGTTTTCCTTATTTTTGATAAGGATAATATCCTTCTGCGTTTCCAGCCATTCTGCTGCGCCGTCGTCCGAGGCATTGTCCACGACTACAATGCTATATGTTCCTTCCAAAAGTGTATTACGAATGCTTTCAATACTTTTCTGCAAAAGGTATTGAGAATTATAGGAAACTATCACGATTACAGTATTTCTGACTGTGATATCATAAAGCTGTTTCAGGTTTTCCATTTCAACCTGAATGGTCTGTCTATCTTCTGGGGAATTACAGTAAAGCAGGGCGTTTTCAAAGCATAAAAATGCCTGATTGGGATTCATGGCGCAATAAAGGCGTCCCAACATGTAGTACAGTTCATAGCTTGCCGGATTGTAAGCAAGCCCTTTTGCAATAGCATGAAACATTCCATCCAAATCCGCCTCCGCTTCACAGATGCTGGCATCCAAAATCGCAAAGATGTCATCATAATTTTTCAGATGTGTTTTTTCCTCATCCATTAATGCTTTTGCACGTATAAAATCGCCATTTTCAATATGGTTTCTGATATTATCCCACATTCTGTATTTCCTACCTTTATTTTTATATTCCAGATGATTTTTTCTTTAAATTCCTACTGCATGGATTCAAGAACTTATCTTTTACTTTACTACTTATCTTTCTCCTTGACAAGTTTTAACTGCTGCTTAGCCACGGTCATTGCTCTATCAATTTTCTATCAAAATTTATTTTAAATTCTCTATTGCTTTCTAAGCTTGCGGTGTTTAGAATATTGATAGGGAAGAAGGAGAAATGATTTGAATATATTATATTTAGAGTGGAACAGCTTCTGTAATGAAGACATGTTTGAAATATTACAGGAAATGGGTCATAGAGTGATTAAAATACCTTTTCGGGGAATCAGCATGCAGGAAAAAGAGGTTTATGATTTATTAGAGAAGGCAATAAAAAAAGCAGACTGCGAATTTCTGTTTTCTTTTAATTATTTCCCCAATGTATCAAATTGCTGTAATGAACTGGGAATGAAATACGTCTCATGGGTATATGACAGCCCTCATATTCATGCATATTCATACACAGTGCTCAATACCTGCAACTATATTTTTCTATTTGATTATGCCATGTATGAGGAGTTAAAAAATGCCGGGATTCAGACCGTTTTTTATCTTCCGTTGGCTGTAAATGATAAAAGACTGTCAAATTTACACAATCATAAGGCGCTGTGCGATAAATATTCTTGTGACGTCTCTTTCGTAGGCTCCTTATATTCAGAACCTAAACACAGGATTTATGACAAATTTCTAAAAATTGACAGCTATGCGAAAGGCTATCTGGATGGTTTGATTCAGGCGCAGCTACACGTGCAGGGATATAATTTTCTGCAGCAGATGCTGACGCCGGATATTGTGGAGGAAATGCAGAAAGCATATCCTACGGATCCTAATGCCAGCACGGTATTGTCTCCGGAAGCAATTTATGGGGACTATGTGCTATCCAGACAGGTAACAGCATTAGAGCGCAGAAAGATACTTGAGCTGTTTGCCTATAAATATAAGGTGTATTTGTATACATATGATGATGATTTGAAAATTCCCGGTATTTACAATAAAGGGCTGGTTGACTACTATAACGATATGCCGTATGTTTTTATGAACTCAAAGATTAATCTGAACATTACGCTTAGAAGCATTAAAACAGGGATACCGCTTCGGGCATTTGATATTATGGGCTGTGGGGGCTTTTTGCTGACGAATTATCAGGAAGAGCTGTTTCAATATTTTGAAGCGGATAAGGACTTTGTTTATTATGGGGATTATGATGATTTGGCGGATAAGGTGGACTATTATTTAAAGCATGAGGAAGAAAGGCGGAAAATAGCGCAAAGCGGCTGTAAAAAGGTTAGAGAACAGCACAATATGAGAAGTCGTATTGAAAAAATACTGGATATTATATCGGAAGGGATGAAATAGAAAATGAGGGTATTTTTGGTGGCAGGAGCCGGGCTGGCAACTGGCGGGACTGAATTATTACACCAATTCAGCCGGTGCCTTTCAGATAATGGCATTGAAAGTTATATGATATATCCGGATGCGGACAGCATCAAATGTCCTACTCCGGAAACCTTTCTTAAATACGGGGTGAAATATGTAAATCGATATGTTGATGATTATGACGCTGTATTGGTATTAGCAGAAACTCAGGTGCATTTGGCAAGGGAATGTGTAAAAGGGACTGTAATGCTCTGGTGGCTTTCGGTAGATAATTATCTGCTGTCTTATAGGGAGCAGTTTAAAAGGGAAAGCTTTGACTTATTTGATTTGAAATCACGCAAAAACATATTACATTTTGTACAGTCCCAATATGCGAAAGAGTTTTTGGAAAAATACATGGGAATAGCCAACAGTCATTTCCTTATGGATTATATCAATGATGATATTATGGAAGCTGCTGCTTTATGCCAAAATGCATATGATAGAAAAAATATATGCCTGTATAATCCTAAAAAGGGATATGAAACGCTAAAACCCATAATGGATTCTTGCAGGGAAGATATAAAATGGATGCCTTTAACCGGCTATACGCCCGCAGAAATGGCTGAGCTAATGTGTCAGGCTAAGTTATATGTAGATTTTGGACATCATCCCGGTAAGGACAGGATTCCAAGGGAAGCTGCCATTTGTGGCTGCTGTATATTAACCAATAGAATGGGAAGCGCTGCCTATCAGGAGGATGTAGGAATACCTGAATGCTATAAGATAGAGGATACAGGGAATATTAGCCTGGTATTAGATAAGATTTATGATTTAGTGGATTATTATGAAGAAAGGAAAGAAGAGTATTCCGGATATAGGGCAATTGTAGCAGGTGAAAAAGCAGGATTCATGAAGGACTTAAAGAATGCAATAGATATCTTAAAGGATTGCGTGGGAGCAAGAAGCCGGAATATTTGTTTCGATGGAGTCAAATATGAAAAAATGATAGGTTCGATTGGTAATGCCGCTGAGCAGCTGGGCGGGCTGATGGCAGCCGCAAGAATGGACTGCCTGCATGAAAATCGTTCCCAGATGGCAAATAAACTTTTAACGGCAGATTATGTCATACAGGTTATTAGGGAGACTATATATGCGCAGTTAATAGATTTGGCTGAAGAAAATAATCCGGAGGAATAAGTACAGGATATGAAATTATTTCTTTACGATATGGGAACTTATACCCAGAGGGATATTATGGAAACACTTACCCAAATGGGAATTTCCTATAAAAACATAGTATATAAGCTTAGGAATGTCCATGAAGATATTTATTTCCAAAAAAGGATAAAGGAATTGCTGGAGGCAGATGCTTATGATGCGGTATTCAGCGTGAATTATTATCCTGTTCTTGCCCGCATTTGCCATGTTTTTGGAATTCCCTATCTTTCATGGAGCTATGATAGTCCGCTTAACATTGAGCATATTGAGGAAACGCTGGGATATGAGACGAATTTTGTTTTCTTCTTTGACCGGGCAGAATGTGAGAAGTATTGGAAAAAAGGATATGGAAATGTGTATCATCTGCCATTGGCGGTAAATACCAAAAGGCTGGAGCAGGTAAGGCTCTCAAAGGAAGAACAGAAAAAGTATTCGGGAGACATTTCCATGCTGGGGCAGTTGTACGACACTTCCCTTCCTGTGCTTATGGCGCCTCTTGGTGATTATGAAAAAGGGTATCTGACTGCTGTCATGGAGTCGCAATTGCGCTTATACGGATGTTACTTTCTGGAAGAGGTAATTACGGAGGAGCTTCTTGAAGCGATGAACAATGCCTATGCTGCTATGGGACAGGACAAATTAAAACTGACTAAAGATGGCCTGATAGTGGCATTGGCAAAGCATATAACCCACATAGAACGGGTCTTGCTTTTAGATGTTTTAAGTGAAACGTATCAGGTGCACTTGTATGGTCCGGAAACGGATGAAACCTTATCCAATGTAATCTGGCATGGCTCAGCAGGATATTTTGATGAGATGCCCAAGGTATTTAAGGCAAGCAAAGTCAATTTGAATGTTTCCCTGAAATGCATACAATCAGGAATACCTTTAAGGGTATTGGATATATTGGGGTGCGGCGGTTTCCTGTTATCCAATTATCAGCCGGAGATAGCAGAGCAATTTATAGATGGTAAAGAGGTTGTAATGTACACCAGCTTAGAGGATGCAGTGGAAAAATGTAAATATTATCTGGAGCATGATGAAGAACGCAGGCGTATTGCGCAAAATGGCTGTCAGAAGGTAAAAGAACTGTTTGGCTACGAAGACAGGTTGAGCGCTATGCTTCGGACAGCAGGGCTTCTTTAAGGAAGTCATGCCAGATTTCCAGAAATGCTGCGGCGCTTTCAGGATCCCTTGAAATGTCCGGGGAAGCTTCTCCATTGGAAGCAGAAAAAACAGGCAGTGGTTTTGCAGCTTTGTAATAGAGCATATTTGGGTAAAGAAGCGGTAAGCCATAATCTGTGCCTGAGGCATCATAAAAAAGCATGGACAGGCTTATTTTCCTGTTTAGAAGCGGCTGGTATTCCGGTTTGTTTCCCCAAAGGATATTAAGGTTTTTGGTAAACAGCATATTTAAGGCGCTTTCCTCAGACTGGGTGCGGAAGCGGAAACCGGCTAAGTCCAGAGTAATGATTACGTCAGGCTCAAAGGCATTTAATTTTGCCAGACATTGATAATCATATTTCTCGGAATTGATATCTAACAGATATATGGAATGAGCATGTTCCGTCAGTATGGTATTTATCATCTGTGATATGGAAATGTGATATGGATACTGTTTGGGGTTTGTAAGGATTGCGATGTTCATGGCAGTCTTATGATTTCCTTTTATCTTCTATTTTAAAGAGCCGGGGAAACACCACTGACTCTTTTATGCAGAAAATTATATAATACTTTTATGGAAAAAGAAAGCGAAAATATAAATAAAGTGTTGACACAAACAAAGACTGTATCTTTATAGAAAAAGATTTGAGTATGTGGTAAAATAGGGTCTGATAAGGTGGAGGAATTGAAAATGCTTAAAATGATTGCCTGGGGAACAGCAGAGGAATGGGACTTCTTTTCAAAGTGGTTTGAATTAGAGATAGTAAAAGGAAATATGCATATAGAGTGTATTGTATTAAACAGGGAGAATTTCTTTTATGAGCTGCAGGGAATTGAGGTAATTCCTATTGAAGGGCTTTTAACACGAGAGTACGATTATTTGATTGACATGAATCAGAATAATCGGGAAAGTGTCTTGCGTATTTTGGAATTGTTAAGGATTCCAAGGAACAAAGTCATTCCCGCACATGTATTTGGGATGCCGGCTTTTGATTTAAAAAGATGGAGTCAGGTTCAAAGGAGCAGGGTTAGTATTATTGCAAATAATTGTTGGGGAGGCTACACATACAATTCTTTAGGGCTGGAATTTCAAAGTCCTTTTATTAATATGTTTTTGGAGGCTGAGGATTATTTGCGGTTGCTGGAAAATCTGGAATATTACCTTGCGCAGCCGTTACATTATATAAAAGAGGGGTATGAGGTTAATTTGAAACGAAATTATCCAATTGTAGGTTTGGATGATGTAACATTGTACTTTAATCATTATATAGATTTTGAAACAGCTGTTGAAACATGGAATCGACGAAAGGAAAAAATCAATTATGATAATCTTTTGGTGGAAATGATTATTGATGCAAAGGAAGATTTGGAAAAATTTTGTGAGCTTCCGTATAAACATAAAATTGGTTTTACAAAAGTGCCATGCGAAATAGAGGATGTGATTTATTTTCCTGTAATGGAAAATGGCTATGTACAGGAAAAGTATCAGGGAAACTTTTGGAACTTTATAAACCATATGGCAATGGCAGCGACAGATGAATGCAGATGGTATGATGTATTAAAATTGTTGAATCATGAAAAGGATTATAGAAGAGCAAGAATGGTTTAGCTGGTTATAAATTAAGGATATTTTAAAATATGCCGATATATATTAATATAATATATTTCATGGATGAAATTAATGAAAACAGGGAGGTTGTAATATGAGTATAAGAGCAGATGAAAGATGGAAAGTAGTTATCTGCTCTTGTTTTGTATATTGTGAATTTTATTGTTGTTTACATTAGAGGAAGTTTGAAACGTTGTTTATGCAAGAAATATTCAATGATTTGTGTTTGGAAAGTTGAGCTATATAAAATAATTTTGGAGATGATTAGAATGATAAAAGTATCAGATTATATTATGGATTTCCTAAAGGAAAAAGGAGTAAGAGAAATTTTTATGCTGCCGGGAGGCGGTGCCATGCATTTACTTGATTCCATGGGGAGTTCGGGTATTGATTATATATGTTTTCAGCATGAACAGGGAGCTGCCATTGCAGCGGAGGCTTATGGGCAGCATACAAATGAACCGGGTTGTCTTTTGGTTACATCCGGGCCGGGCGCTACCAATGCCATAACGGGAGTTACCGCAGGCTGGATTGATTCAACACCGATGTTTGTCTTATCTGGACAATCCAAAAGAGCGGATTTGGTAGGCAATAAGAAGGTAAGGCAGATTGGCTCACAGGAAGTTCAGATTATAGATATGGTAAAACCCATTACCAAATATGCAGTGCAGATTATGAAACCGGAAGAGATTCGATATCATTTAGAAAAAGCCTATTATGAATGTAATTCCGGACGTCCTGGTCCTGTATGGCTTTCGATTCCTCTGGATGTACAGGGAGCAGTCATTGATGAAACAAGCTTAAAGGGCTTTATACCGGAAAAAGCGGAGGAAGTTGATATTTCCCCACAGGTTTTAAGCGTTGTCAGGCTGTTAAAAGAAGCAAAGGCTCCATTATTTATTGCAGGAAATGGCATTTATTTAGCGGGAGCAACGGAGATTTTGTATCAGCTTCTGGAAAAATTAAAGATTCCGGTTCTCACTACATGGAAGTCCATAGATATGTTTGATGAAAAATATCCGCTCTATGTAGGACATCCGGGCATTATGGGAGATAGAGGGGCAAATAAAATCTTGCAGGAAGCAGATTTACTGATTTCGGTAGGAAGCAGGTTGGATGCCAGTATTACGGCATTTAACGATGCACTATTTGGGAAGAATGCCAAAAAAGTAATTGTAGATATTGATATAAATGAAATAAACCGGATGGAAATGCCAAAAGAAGTGGGAATTGCCTCAGATGCTCTTGAATTTCTTTCCTGCCTTATAGAAAATATAAAGGAAGAAAGCCTACCGGACTGGAAAGACTGGCTTACCTACTGTAAGGCGCTTAGAGCCGATTATCCAACCGTTACAGACAAGCATAAGGATACGGGTGCGTATGTGAGCGCTTATTATTTTATTGATGAGCTTTGCAGGCTGCTAAGGGCAGATGATGTAATTGCACCGGAAAGTTCCGGTGGGGCAGCGGAGATTACCTGTCAGGCATTTAAGATAAAAAAGGGACAGAAGATGAAACATGCGGCCGGGCTGGGTTCCATGGGATTTGGTCTGCCTTATTCCATTGGTTCCTGTATTGCCAATGATAGGAGAAGAACTATTTTAATCAATGGTGATGGTGCATTTCAATTAAATATTCAGGAATTAGAAACGATGCATCGATTAAAATTGCCAATTAAAATGTTTGTATTCAATAATGGGGGATATGCCAGCATAAGAAACATGCAGCGAGGAAATTTTGAAGGCAGGTATGTGGCAAGCAGTGAGGAGAGCGGATTTACAGTCCCGGATATAAGTGCAGTGGCAAAGGCTTATGGCTTCAAAACATATGCAATGGCAAATAATGAAGAAATGCTCCAGATTCTGCCACAGATTCTGGCAGATGATGAACCGATACTTTGTGAAGTATTTACTTCGCCGGACGAGACAGTCTGGCCCAGAGTAAAGGCAATGGTTCTGCCAGATGGAAGCATGCAGTCAGGACAGCTGGAGAGCATGTGGCCTTATATGGATTAAAGAGATTTGTCAGGGAGGAAAAGATTGAAAATGAAAAGTAGAGGGTATCCATTACCTTAATCACACGACAAGGAA
>JAMPFB010000120.1 GCA_023664735.1 Robinsoniella sp.
AGCTCGAAAATACCTCGCTAAGCGCTGGCGTTTTTATAAGGGTTCCTTAAGAAAATACGCTCTGTGTAAAATCCGCTCTGGCGGCTGTGGGCTGAACTACTACCAAAAATAGACGAATTATCTGCTAAATTTTCTGTTCCCTTTTTGTGCAATTTTTTCATTTATCTTTGGTTGACATCAGGGTGGAAATACTCTATACTAATTTAGCGACCACTAGATATAGTGATTGAACAGGAAAAGAAACACAATATAGTGCTTCGGGTGAGTATATGCGGCATTATGCCGTCTTTTTGGAGGGATTTTCATGACAAAAGCAACAGGAAAAAAGGCAGAGAAAGTTGATTTCGGAAAGGAATATGTAACAAAGCTGCCTGTAAAAGTGGTAAAGAAGGACGGAAGTGAGGAAGCCTTTAACGTACAAAAGGTAGTGGATGCAGTTGGAAAATCTGCATATCGCGCTTTAACGGAATTTTCAGAAGAAGAAAAAAGACATATTTGTAATTATGTAGTGAAAAAAGTAGATGAACTTGAAAAAGACCGCATACCCATTCCTGTTATGCATAATATTGTGGAAAGCGCCTTGGAAGAAGTAAAGCCTATTGTGGCAAAAAGTTATCGTGATTATCGGAATTATAAGCAGGACTTTGTGCGTATGCTAGATGATGTGTACAAAAAGAGCCAGTCAATTATGTACGTAGGTGATAAAGAAAACGCCAATACGGATTCCGCATTGGTTTCCACAAAGAGAAGCCTTGTTTTTAATCAGTTAAATAAAGAGTTGTACCAGAAATTTTTTATGACTACAGAAGAAATACAGGCATGCAGAGATGGATATATCTATGTGCATGATATGTCTGCAAGGCGTGACACCATGAACTGCTGTCTTTTTGATGTGGAAAGCGTTCTGTCCGGAGGCTTTGAAATGGGCAATATCTGGTATAATGAGCCAAAAACGCTAGATGTGGCATTTGACGTAATTGGTGATATTGTCTTGTCGGCGGCAAGTCAGCAGTATGGCGGTTTTACAGTGCCCAGCGTGGATAAGATATTAGAGCCCTATGCGGAAAAGTCCTACAAGAAGTATGTAGATAAATATATTCGTCTGGGGATCGACAAAGAAAGTGCGGAGGCGGAAGCCTATGCCGATGTAGTAAAGGAATTTGAACAGGGCTTTCAGGGCTGGGAATATAAATTCAATACCGTTGCCAGCAGCCGGGGGGATTATCCTTTTATTACCGTGACAGCAGGAACGGAAACCGGCAGGTTTGCAAAGCTTGCCACTATTTCCATGCTGAATGTAAGAAGAAAGGGACAGGGAAAGGAAGATCATAAAAAGCCTGTGCTCTTTCCCAAAATTGTTTTCTTATACGATGAAAACCTGCATGGTCCCGGCAAAGAACTGGAAGATGTGTTTGAAGCAGGAGTAGAATGTTCTGCAAAAACCATGTATCCAGACTGGCTGAGCCTTACCGGAAAAGGATATGTAGCAAGTATGTACAAGCAGTACGGGGAAATCATTTCCCCGATGGGCTGTCGTGCCTTTTTGTCCCCATGGTATCGGGAAGGAGGTATGCACCCAGCAAATGAAAATGATAAGCCTGTTTTTGTAGGAAGATTTAATATAGGCGCTGTATCTTTGCATCTGCCCATGATTTTGGCAAAGGCAAGACAGGAAAGCAGAGATTTTTATGATGTGCTGGATTACTATTTAAATTTAATCCGCCAGCTTCATATCCGCACCTATGCTTATTTAGGTGAAATGCGCGCATCCACCAATCCGCTGGCTTATTGTGAAGGCGGATTTTTAGGAGGGCATTTGGCGCTTTCCGATAAAATTAAACCGATTTTGAAATCTGCAACCGCCTCCTTTGGCATTACAGCATTTAATGAGCTGCAGATGCTTTATAATGGAAAGAGCCTTGTGGAAGACGGGCAGTTTGCCATAGAAGTATTGGAACACATAAATAAAAAAATAAACGAATACAAAGAAGAGGATGGCAATTTATATGCTATTTATGGAACACCGGCGGAAAATCTCTGTGGGCTGCAGGTACAGCAGTTCCGTAAAAAATACGGCATTGTAGAAGGAGTTTCCGATAGGGAATATGTTTCAAACAGCTTTCATTGTCATGTGACGGAGGATATTACGCCAATTCAAAAGCAGGATTTGGAAGCTCGTTTCTGGGATTTGTCCAATGGGGGAAAGATTCAATATGTAAAATACCCGATTGGTTACAATAAAGCAGCAATTAAAACGTTAATTAGGCGTGCCATGGATATGGGCTTTTATGAAGGTGTAAATTTATCTTTGGCATATTGTGACGACTGCGGACACGAAGAGCTGGAAATGGACGTATGTCCAAAATGCGGAAGCCGCAATTTGACTAAAATTGATAGAATGAATGGTTATTTATCTTATTCCAGAGTTCATGGAGATACAAGGCTGAACGATGCAAAGATGGCAGAAATTGCAGAAAGGAAGAGCATGTAAACATGAGGTACCACAACATTACGAAGGATGATATGCTAAACGGTGATGGTTTGCGGGTAGTGCTTTGGGTTGCAGGCTGTACGCATTGTTGTAAGGAATGTCACAATCCCCTTACATGGGATCCGGACGGAGGGCTTTTGGTAGACGATAAGGTAAAGGAAGAGCTGTTTGAACAACTGGATAAGCCTTATATTTCAGGAATTACATTTTCGGGCGGGGACCCGTTACATGCGGCAAATCGGCTGGATGTAAGAAAGCTGATGGAGGAAATCAAAAACAAATATCCCAATAAGACCATATGGCTGTATACAGGTGACAGTTGGGAGAAAATATTGCATTATCCCTTGCTTCAATATGTGGATGTATTGGTGGATGGTGAATTTAAAAAAGAAGAAAAAGACGTGAATTTATTGTGGAAGGGCAGCAAAAACCAAAGAGTCATTGATGTGCAAAAGTCCCTGAGGCAGACTGACCCAATAAAACCAATTCTGCATTGCGGGGATTATGAGTAAAATGAAAATAAGAGACTTAGGAGATTGCCATGTTAAAAGTTGCAAAATTTCACAAAGTAAGCATTGGGGAGTTTTTAAAGGGATTTAAGGAGACGTTTCCTTTTTATAAAGAGGAAGAAATTTATACGGTTTATGACAAGATCCTATTGCCCAAAAGGGCTACGGCAAGGAGTGCGGGCTATGATTTTTTCAGTCCTTTTACCTTTACCTTAAAGCCGGGAGAAACTATAAAGATTCCTACCGGAATCCGGGTGGAAATGAATGAGGACTATGTACTCTGCCTTTATCCAAGGAGTGGGCTTGGCTTTAAGTATCGTCTTCAATTGAATAATACGGTAGGCATTATTGACAGCGACTATTTTGATTCGGATAATGAAGGACATATTTTTGCCAAGATTACCAATGATTCCAAGGAAGATAAGGTATTGGAGGTAAAAGAAGGAACCGGTTTCATGCAGGGAATCTTCATGCAGTATGGAATTACGGTGGATGATGAGGTGACAGAAATAAGAAACGGCGGTTTCGGAAGCACTACTAGTCAGCAATAAAAAACAAAAAATAGAGTATAAAGAAAAACTTCTTTTGGAACACTATTAAATAAAAGCAGGAAAAACAGTGTTAGCAAAAGGAGTTTTTTATATTGAAAAAAAGTGACAAAGTAAAATTTTATGAAAGCAAAATGAGCAGCTCATTGGAATCCAATATGAGCTATTTAAATGAAATGCTTGCTGTAGATGAAAACTTTGATCTGGTTTACCGGGTCATAGAAATGGGCGGGAAAAAAGCATGTATGTATTTTGTTGACGGATTCTGCAAGGATGATATGATGCAGAAGCTTTTGCAGTATTTCATTGACATAAAGCCGGAGGAAATGCCGCAGACAGCCCATGAAATGTCCAAGGCGTTTATGCCTACAGTAGAAGTGGATTTAAAAAGTGATTGGAAGGAAATTGAAAAATTTATTCTTTCCGGCGTATTTGCCCTGTTTGTTGACGGGTTTGACACTTGTATTTTAATCGATGCCCGTAGTTATCCAAGCAGGAGCGTCAGCGAGCCTGAAAAGGATAAGACTATGAGAGGTTCTAAGGATGGCTTTGTGGAAACACTGGTATTTAATACAGCCTTAATCCGGAGAAGAATCAGAAGCAGTGACCTTAGGATGGAAATTCTCAGTGCAGGAAAAAGCTCCAAAACGGATATTGTGCTCTGTTATATGGAAACAAGGGTGGACAAGGAATTTTTACAGAAAATCCGGACGAGAATCAATGAGATTAAAGTGGACTCCCTTACCATGAATCAGGAAAGTCTGGCAGAATGTCTCTATCAAAGGGCTTGGATCAATCCCTTTCCTAAGTTTAAGTTTACGGAAAGACCGGATACAGCTTCCGCACAGGTTTTAGAAGGAAACGTAATCATACTGGTGGATAATTCTCCCTCGGCAATGATAGCGCCAACCTCTATTTTTGATATTGTGGAAGAAGCGGATGATTATTATTTTCCGCCTATTACCGGCTCTTATTTAAGGCTTGCAAGATTTTTGATTGCCTTACTGACATTCTTTCTGACGCCAACCTTTTTATTGTTAATGATGTATCCCCAATGGATTCCAAGCGGGTTTGAATTCATTATGCTGAAGGAAGCGCCTAATATTCCCCTTATATGGCAGTTTTTAATGCTGGAGCTTGCCATAGACGGCCTGAGGCTTGCGGCGGTAAATACCCCAAGCATGTTAAGCACTCCATTTAGTGTCATGGCGGCGCTTGTATTTGGAGAGTTTTCTGTACAAAGCGGCTGGTTCAGCTCGGAAGTCATGCTGTATATGGTATTCGTAACCATTGCAAATTATACACAGGCAAGCTATGAGCTGGCTTATGCCATGAAGTTCATGCGCATCATTGCACTGATATTGACGGCAGTCTTTGGAGTATATGGTTACATTGCAGGGATAGGAGTTTTCCTTTTGGCAATTGTGAATAACAAGACTATCTCCGGACAGAGTTATATTTATCCGTTGTTCCCGTTAAATCCCAAGCAGCTTGCAAAGCGGCTGCTGCGGCTGCGGTTGTCTGAGGCAAGGAAGTAAGAAGGGGCTTTTGGAAGAGCGTGGCTGAAGAGAAGCAACAGCGGGATGAGAGTGGAAGTACCATCAAAAACAAGGAAGCAACTCCACTCTCATCCCGCTGTTGCTGTTTTGTCTCCGGTTGTACAATTGAAAAAAGGTTGTTTGTTCTTAGAATTTTTTCCAATATCCCTTTAAAACGGAATGCTATACTTTAGGCTATACCTTTTGGTGCTCGTGTGCGTTTTCTTGTAATCAAAATTTAGAAAGTTGAAAATTTAGAATAAACTCTAAGTGGAAGCATGGAAAAAAGTATGGTATAATACAAAGCGGTGAGTGCAGTTTAGTTTTCAAGGAAAAGTGTATGGCAATGATAATCTCATATAATGGCTTATGGAAGATTCTAATTGACAAAAATCTGCAAAGGAAGGATTTGAAAGAAGCATTGAAAATAAGTTCGTAAATCTTTGCGAACCTTCAATATGTTTTATGGTGTCCTTTAGCAGTTCCTTGTTCACTCCTACAAGGGGGTTATTTCCTGCACATTGGATTAGCTTTTGCTATTAATTTCTCGCACCAGTGGTGCGAGATTTGGAGGAAATATGTTGAAAGATTTTGAAGTCATGGAATATCGACCTTTGTTAGATGAAGTAAAAGAATTAATACATAAAAAACAGTATAAGGTGTTAAAAGTGATAAATGCTGAAACAATAAACCTTTACTGGGAAATCGGAGAAGAAATATATAAGCAGCAGGAGGAAAATGGATGGGGAAAATCTATTGTTCAGGTGTTATCAAAAGAGTTGCAGAAGGAATTTCCCGGCGCAAAAGGGTACTCAGCGGCAAATCTTTGGAGAATGCGAAATTTTTATCTGAGCTATCGTAATTCTGAAAAACTCGCACCATTGGTGCGAGAAATTAGTTGGAGTAATAATATAATTATTATGGAAAAATGCAAAGATGACTTGCAAAGGGAATTTTATATTCAAATGACAAA
>JAMPFB010000121.1 GCA_023664735.1 Robinsoniella sp.
TGGCGTTTTTATAAGGGCTCCTTTAGAAAACATGCTCTGTGTGGTCCTTCCTCTGTGCCTGTGGGCTGAACTGTTACGAAAATGTCCGATATGAAAATCCTATGGAAATCAATTTTAAAATTCCACCATATACTCCCGAAAGCGAATCGGAAGCATCTGTCTCTGTAATGCAGGATTTTTTCGTTCCTTTATGGCAATTGCATGGCAAAAATGAATAAAAAGCTCTTCATACTGTTTCTCATCTTGTGAAAACCGTTTTGTAACCTCTTCATCAAAGCGCTCTCCGGCTGCCATAAACCAGTCCTGTTTTGCGGGATGTACTATAAATAT
Organism: Robinsoniella sp.; assembly: GCA_023664735.1. Lineage (GTDB taxonomy): Bacteria > Bacillota > Clostridia > Lachnospirales > Lachnospiraceae > RGIG3040. The sequence continues at coordinate 331 of JAMPFB010000121.1, forward strand.
CTGCCGTTTATCATCATGTATCACAAAATTTTCCAAAGGAAGCCTGTCAGCAAAGTGAGGCGCTATAAAGGAAAGTATATTGCATTTAGGACCGACCTTTGCATACAAAATACCATTTTCCAGCTCCTGAAATCTTAAAAACTGTTTGATGCGCATGATTTCAAACTCTGTACTGCGGCTTAGCTCAAATACTTTTCTTATATATGGGTTCGTAAGATTTCCCATAATGCCTCCGGTTTCCTGCCCCAAACCATTACTGCCTTTCCCATGCTGCTTTAGCCCTTCCACAACCGTATGATAGACTGCATCTGCCTTATCATCATCTTCCGCTGCCAGAGCTTGACAAATGGCTCGATAAGCTTCCATGCCTAAATCCCTGCATATAGTCCTGCTGACTTTTTCTGCAAGCTCATCCTCCGGCTTGATTTCCACATATTGCGCAAACAGTTCATAATTATTTACCCCTCCTGCTAAAACCTTACATTCCTTATGATTTTCTTTTCGCTGATATGCCTTATAAATTCCTGTAAAAACCCCCTCTAAGGAATCCTCGCATAATAAAATGGTTCCCATTCTCCCTCTCCTCCTAAATATTTATATTTAAGATACCCTTATGATTTCTTCCTGAAGCCCCTTCCTTTCATGAGGCTTTAAGGTTTCTATCTGTGGCTGGCTTTCCATAAAAGATTTGTCATCAAATAGAGAAAGCTGCTTATACGTAATCCCTTCTGCATCTATGGGCAGTTTTTCCTTTATGGAAAGCAGGTTTCTTGTAATATAGTCCTCGTCTATTTTTGTATTGTACATCATCCTGCCGTTGCAGGTAATGAAATATAAGGCTCTTTTTAAAACGATTCCAAGCTTCTTTAAATGCTCAAAGGTCAGCTTTGTACTTTTTCTTGCACGAATAATCCGCCCTGCGCTTTTTACCCCAATGCCCGGAATGCGTAAAAGCATTTGATAATCCGCCTTATTGATTTCTACGGGAAATAATTCCAGATGCCTCAATGCCCAATCGCACTTCGGATCTAATAAGACGTTAAAATTAGGGCGTTCTTCACTTAAAAGCTCTTTTGCCTGAAAGCCGTAAAACCGTAACAGCCAGTCCGCCTGATACAGCCTGTGTTCCCTTAAAAGAGGCGGTCCTCCCGGCAGGGCAGGCAGGGACTTATCTTCATTTACTTTTACAAAGGCAGAATAAAATACCCTTTTTAAGTCAAACTTCTGATATAGATTTTCTGCAACTGTTACAATTTCATAATCGCTCTCCGGCGTTGCCCCTACAATGACCTGAGTGGACTGCCCTGCCGGAACAAATTTGGGCGTATTTTTGTAAAGCACCAGCTCGTTTTTATTGCTAATAATGCCATTTTGTATTTGGCGCATGGGAGTCAGAATACTCTTTCTATGCTTATTGGGCGCAAGCTGCTTTAACCCTTCTGCAGTAGGTAGTTCTAAATTAATGCTCATACGATCTGCTAAAAGCCCCAGCTTCTGCACCAACACCGGGTCTGTTCCGGGAATAGCCTTTACATGGATATAGCCCTGAAAATGATATTCATTGCGAAGCTTATATAATGCTTCGTAAATTAGCTCAGAGGTATAATTGGGATTGCCCAGTATGCCAGAGCTTAAAAATAATCCTTCAATGTAATTGCGCCGATAAAATTCTATCGTTAAATCACAGATTTCCTGTGGGGTAAAGGAAGTCCGCTTTACATCATTGCTTTTTCTATTTATACAATACTTACAATCATAAATACATTCATTGGTAAACAGTACCTTTAATAAAGAAATGCATCTGCCGTCTGCGGAAAAGCTATGGCAGATTCCTCCCGATACCGTATTGCCGATTCCGGTCTTATCTCCTTTCCTGTCCACACCGCTGCTAGTACATGCCACGTCATATTTGGCGCTGTCGGAAAGGATTTCCAATTTCTGCATAAGGGATAGGGAGGATTTTTTTGTAAATATGATATCATTTTCAGAAAATAACTCCCGTTGGGATGCCTGTATCTCTTTCATCTGCTCTAGTCCCCTTTTCAGTTACTATATCTATCGCATGATTTCATTGTAATAGCTGTTTGTTACAAAACAGCTATTAGGAACATTTGTTCTATTATAACATGCCTTATTTTTTTATGCAATAGTTTTTAGAACATTTGTTTGTTTTTTTGTGACAGTTCAGTCTGATTTCAGGGAGGTGGCAGTTATAGGTAGTGCAATATGGTGTATAAAGCTTTTCAATACACAAATGGGAGCTGGAAGGACATAGAAAAAGCTTCCAGCATAGTCTTATTTTTTTACAAAAAGAGAGAAAAACTTACCATCTTTTTAAAAACCGGTAGCAAACAAACAGCTCTCCACATATATTATTATGAAAGAACAAATAGAATTATGAAAGGCTCTATATGAAAGATTGTATGTTTGACGAAAAAAAACGTTACGACGACTTTCCGGTGGCAATGGCATATGTCCCCTGGCAGAAAACCAATGAGACCTATGAATGTCTGGAAAAAGCTTTTGAAGAAGGCACTCTTTTTCCAATACTGAATAAACCGTTTACAGGAAGGAGATGCATATAACATGATGAGCAAGGAACAGCAAAAGCTTTTATACGAAATCAGCATGATAGACTTTGCTATCGTGGAACTGAACGAATATTTAGATACCCATCCTTATGATACGGAATCCGTACAGTATATTGCCCAGTATAACCGGGTAAAAAGTAAGATGATGCGGGAATATGCCAGCAAATACAGTCCTTTGGCAGTGCGGTATGCAGAGGACGAATCGGAATGGTCATGGGCAATGACACCATTGCCATGGGAAGGAGGCTGCAACTAAATGTGGAATTATGAAAAAAGATTACAATATCCTTTAAATATAAAGAAGCCCAATGCAAAGCTGGCACAATGCATCATCAGTCAGTATGGCGGTCCTGACGGCGAGCTTAGCGCTTCCATGCGTTATCTGTCCCAGCGTTATACAATGCCTTATTCGGAGGTTGCAAATCTGCTGACCGATATCGGTACAGAAGAACTTGGGCATTTTGAAATGATAGGTGCCATCGTATATCAATTGACGAAAAACCTTTCCATGGAAGAAATCGAAAAATCCGGTTTTGCACCTTACTATATCGACCACACTACTGCTCTTTGGCCTCAGGCGGCAGGCGGCATTCCCTTTAATGCCTGTGAATTCCAGTCTAAGGGGGATGTGATTACGGATTTGATGGAGGATATGGCTGCAGAACAAAAAGCGCGTACCACCTACGACAACATTCTCCGTCTGGTAAGAGATGATCCGGATGTCTGTGAACCTATTAAGTTCCTCCGAGCAAGGGAAATCGTTCATTTCCAGCGTTTCGGTGAAGCCCTCCGCATTGCTCAGGAAAAATTAGACTCCAAAAACTTCTACCAGTTTAATCCTGAATTTGATAAATGTAAAAAGTAAAAGAGATGCTGTCGCACTAATTGTGCGACAGCATCTCTTTAGCTAGAAAAGTGACCTCTTTTTTCCTTCAGCTCTCATTTTTATAATATATGACTTCCATTCGTCTATCGTATTTATTGTTTGATAGCAACTAATATCCCTTGTGTATGGATAAAGCATATAGTCTTCACTAGTGCACTTTTCCTTTCCATTTTTCGCCCTGATGGTAACGGTACCTTCATTTTTTGCTTTCACTTTCCCGCTAGAAGATACGGTTGCTATCTTCTTATTGGAGCTGCTCCAAGTCACTTTCTTTTTCATATCGGTAAGCTTCAGCTTTGTGCTCTTTCCGGCATCCAGTATGATTGATTTCCTATTCAACTTCTCTTCTGCTTCTGCAGTAGCCGGCATAAACAGGATAAGCAGCATTGCAAATGATATTAGGATGAAGCTTTTCTTTATAAATTGTTTCATATAAATTTCCTTCATACGCTGATTGTATTTTTTCTTTTTCACTGGATTTTTATTGTTGTATTGTTATTATTGAGAATCAGTTTTCCATATGATATAATGGGATTGCATAACTAAAAAGAAGTAGGATGCAATTTTCCGATGGATGCCCTCTAGTCTTACGAAAGAGGGTGATGCCCTATGAGTATAATGGAGGTTCTGACATTATTACTTGTTATTTTTGCGGCTCTATCTTACATAGATAACATAAAAAGAAATAGCATCCCAACCGTCCAAAGTTAGATGCTATTCCTATGAATAATATTCTATACTGAGGGCAATCGGAATTTGTGTCCGATAACCTTTCTAAGTAGATTATACACTAGGGCTGCTTGCTTTGCAAGTGGCTCTTTTACCTTCTATATTTCAAAACCGCCATACTATAAAAAAGAAGAGGCTCTTCGCCTCTTCCTCTTAAATGATTCGCCCTGACAGGAAAAAATTTTAGGAAGAAACATTTAATGATTAAATAATATCACAAAATGGAAATTTTTCAAGATTTTTCCCGGTTTTTTTAGGAAATATAAAATTATATTTTTCTAGCTTTTTCAAAATCTTCACTCTTCCACTTCAGGCTCTATTCTTTATCTACTATGGAATGTTCTACATGCACCCTTTCATTATAAAAATCAACAGTTACCTACAATTGGAAAAACTGCCCCTGCAGCCTTTATGTAATGATATCATTTTTGATATTGCTGATTACTGAATTTTCCGGATCAAGGCTATAAACATCTTCTATATGATTTGCTTCATTAAACCTTAACGCTGCATATCCCAAGTATGCTTGATTCATTCTTAATTTTCTAACAGTTGCATGTCTTGTAAGACCGCTTTTTCTCTAAGGTATATAATGTTCCTGCGAAAGATCATTTCCGTTTCTGTAAAGTTGTTTGTATTTTGGTTTCATGCCATTTTATTTTTTTCCTTTTATTATTTATTTAGTTTAAAATATATTTTCATTTATTTACTTAGTTTAAAATATATTTTTACCTACAACATTAAACTTATAGAATTTTCTGTATTATCTCATACATACCATATTTGTCCAATATCTCTTTGTTTGATGTAACAGAACAGTCAGAATTCTTCTTTAGCTCATCCCTATGTCCGGCTTCTAGCACAAAAGAATCATCTTCTGTCAGATAAATCACTGACAGGTTCTGCTGAAGTCCAAATTGCAGGATGCTTTCCTGCAGGGATTCCATTTTTTCCTTTGGATAATGATTTTTCTTATTCTCTCCTATCTTTTCCCAAAGGTCCTTGTAAGAAAACCCTTCTACCCTTACCAGCACTAATACCAGTTCGGATGCAAACATGCTGTTCACTGTCAGAACGTCATTAGCCGAAGCATTATCAATTAAAATAAAATCATACTCTTCTTTTATCTCTGCCAATGCTTTTTTTCAAAATGATATTGTTATTTCCGGTTTGATTTGCCGTTATGTTCAATCCTGTGTTTTTATGTCTCTTGCTGGATGGTATGATTTCCAGATTTGGAATGCTTATACGACTGATAACAGCCAGCACATCTTCCCTGCTTCGGTACCTGTGTTTAAATAAATCAGATATGTTTAAGACATCTGGAGCTGCCACTCCTGTTGCAACTTGTCAAGTATGTATTCATCATTTTTCATCACGTTTTCTTGTTTTGCCTTGTTTCCCATGCTTTATGTCATGGAGAATAACACGTTTTAACTTGTCCTCCACGCTTTGGGTACTCGTATCAGAAAAATGTACCT
>JAMPFB010000122.1 GCA_023664735.1 Robinsoniella sp.
GAATTTTCAAACAAGCTCTAGTACCGCTGCGTCTTTGCAGAGCGAGAGCGTGTCCAGAAGACTATCCTATGCCCGGCAAGCTCCCACGTCCTTTTAACCACTACAAAAAAAGAATCATAGGCGTATATCGAACCCCTTCTTTTGTCAGCTCCACATCCGTATCATGAAATCCAAGTCTATGATAGAATCCAACGCCATAGGGAGAGGCATTGACGGTTATTTTATATTCGCCCAGCTCCGTCAGAAGATAGTTTTTCAGGTAATCCATAAGCGCCCTGCCTATGCCCTGATAATGATATTGCTCATCTACAAACAAAAGAGAGATATGGGTACGGTCCCTTAAGCTGATCATGCCTACCAGCTTATGGTCATAAAAGGCTCCGAAAATCTGATAATATCCCTTTTTAAACATTTTATAAAGCACTGGATCCGTAATAAAATCCTGAAAGCTCTGCACTCCTTCTTTGGAATAATCCTCTGATTCAAAGCGCAGAAAGGTTTTCCAGACAAGACCCATGACTTCTTCATACTCCGCCCTGCCTATAGGATATATTTGCAGTTTTTCCCTTTCCATTTTCATATTATCCCTCTTTTGTCTTTTATACTACTTTATTGATAAGAGGCAGTCCATTTTCCAGTGCATAAGCATTTTCCAAGGTTTCTATGGCAATGGACTGCATTGCCTCTCTTGTAAAAAATCCCATGTGGGAGGTAATAATCACATTGGGGAAGGTGGTAAGCCTTGCTAAAAGCTCATCTTCCATAATGTCGTTGGAGCGGTCCTCATAAAAAACCCCTTCCTCTTCTTCATATACATCAAGCCCTACCCCGGCAAACTTCTTGCTTAAAAGCCCTTCTATAAGCGCTTCCGTATCAATCAGCGCCCCTCTTGACGTATTAATCAGGTATACGTTATCTTTCATTTTGGCAATGGTCTTTTTGTTAATGATGTGTTTTGTCTCCTTGGTAAGCGGGCAATGGAGGCTAATCACATCCGCCTTTTTCATAAGCTCCTCCAAAGAAACATATTCCACGTCCAGACCTTTTACCGGATAAGGGTCGTATGCAAGTATGGACATGCCAAAGCCTTCCAAAATCCTTATCATAGCCTGTCCTATTTTTCCGGTGCCTATGACACCTGCAATCTTATTATTCAAATCCCGTCCCATTAAGCCATTGATGCTCATGTTAAAATCTCTCGTCCTGCCATATGCCTTGTGGGTAAAACGGTTTACGGAAAGTAAAAGCGCCGCCGCATATTCCGCTACGGCTTCCGGTGAATAGCTTGGTACCCGCAGCACCGCTATTTTGTCTTCTGCTGCTTTAATATCCACGTGGTTGTATCCGGCGCTTCGTAAAAGAATTGCTTTTACTTTCATTTCATAAAGCTTTTCTATCATTTCTTTATTTACATAGTCATTTACGAAAATACAAATGGCATCATAGCCTGCCGCCATGAAAATCGTCTCTTCATTACAGGGTACTTCCATAAAATGTAAAGAAAAGCCATACTCTTTTGCAAGTGGTTCAAACCAGATGCGGTCGTATGGCTTTGTGGAATAAAATGCAATTTTCATAATCATTGAAGTCCTTTCTATTTTAGTATTCTTTCCATTCTTATGATATACATTTTATTCACTTTTTCAAGTACTATTCATTTTTAGCTAAACAGTCCGGCGAAGAAATCCGTAATGGATTTTCCAAGGTTCTGGAAAAAGTTTCCTATGGCGTCAAAAAAGCCTTCATCCTGCAGATGGTTCACAATATCATCGCCATATTTATCATACAGACCCACTGCCTGATCCAAAAGCATGTTAGGGTCTAAATTCAATTGCTTTACCTTTAACATGACCTGAACAATCTGCTCCTTATCACTGTCTCCTAAAGAAACTCCAAAGGTAGCTTCCCCATCGGCAATTGCTTTCCGGATGTCATCCTCTGTTTCCAGCTCTCCTGCTGCAATCTTTTCTTTAATGAAAGCTACCAGTGCCTCCACATCCTCATTGCTCATGCTCTTATTGACAATTTCTCCCGTAGCTACCAGCTCATTTAAAGCCGTGTCCAGTACGGTGTCATTTACCTCTTCTCCCGTCAGCTCCTCATAGGCCCGCAATGCACCGATGAGCCCTGCTGTTCCTGACAGGTTGGTAGGACCAACCACTAAGATTTCCGCATCCTCTACCCCTGCAGTCAGAAGTGCGTTCCGGTACATTCCGGTAGTGCAGTAATCAATATTTTTGGTAGAAACAACAACACCATGTCCTTTTTCTGCCGGCGTCACGAGAACGCTTGATAAGGATTTTGTTCCTATGACGGAAGGATCCACATAGGCATCCAGATATTTGTGCTCCTCTTCATTGGTTACATAAACCACGTTATAATTGCCCAAGTCGTTCACGGACAGTCCCATAAGACTGAGTACAGTAGCCTTCTGCTCCTCTGTCAAATCCGCTCCCAAAGCAATAAAAGGCTTTGAAGTATCAATATTTACAATCTTGCCATCCTCACCGCTTGCAAATACCGTCATACCAAAAAGACAGATAAGCAGGCAAACCGTTCCTAACATAGAAATGCATTTTTTCATAATCAATCCTCCTATTTTTTTAAATAATTGATAGTATCCAGTTCAGAAGATCCTTATAGACCTCTTCTTTGATTCCCTCATTTAACAATTCATGTCTGCACCCATTGTATAACTTCAACTGCACTTTGGTCAAATCCAAATTCAGGTAAGTGTCATAAAGCCTTTTCGGGCCCTCTCCATAATCCCCTACTGGATCCTGATCGCCGGATGCAATTAGAATGGGCAGCTTCTTTGGTATTGTTTCCAGACCTTTTACGTCCTGAGTCCTGCGTATCAGTTCAAACAAGGTTGCAAAGCCGTTTAAGGTAAAAGTAAAGCCGCAAAGAGGATCTTCCATATATTTGTCCACCACATCCGAATCGGAGCTTACCCAATCCATAGTAGTGCGTTTATCCGGAATCCGCTTTTCATAAGGACCAAAAGCAAGCGCATTCACAAGCATACTTTTATGCTTTTTCCCCTGAAATACTGTAAGCGCTTTGGTAAGGAACCTTGCCTGCGCCACCAGCGCCTTTGACTGGTTTCCCGTTCCCATTATTACGGCTCCGTCAATTCCCTTTCCGTAGCGCATTAAGTAATTCCTTAAGATGAAAGAACCCATGCTATGACCGATAATGATATATGGAACGCCTAAATACTGCTCCTGTGTTATTTTTTTCAGGCGGTGCACATCCCTTACCACTACTGTTGCCGGATCCTGTTCACAGAAGTAGCCTAAGGGCATACCGCTTTCCCTTGCTGTTTCTCCATGTCCTAAATGGTCTTCCCCTACCACCACCATTCCATGAGCCGCCAGATATCTGGCAAATTCGTCATAACGTCCGATATATTCCGCCATACCGTGAATAATCTGCACCACACAGACCACATTTTCCGTTTCGGGAAGCCATTTCATTGCATGGATTTTTGTCTTCTGATCTCTGGAGTCAAAGGTAAATTCTTCTCTTTTAATCATAGCTATGCCCCCTTTTGTTTTTTATTCCGGTTCTTTCTTATGCTATATCAGTTGCTGTATCCGCCAGCCCCAAGCTGTATATCAAAGTACTGTCTGCTAACAGATTTCTGCTCCTGCCGGCATTTCTTTTTCCGGTGTAAGAAGCGCCAGATTCCCCTTATCATCCTCTGCGCATAAAAGCATTCCTTCTGACAGCACTCCTGCCAGCTTGGCAGGCTTTAGATTTACAAGCACCATTACTTTCTTTCCTACCATTTCCGCCGGCGTATAATATGCCTTGATACCAGACACGATTTGTTTTACCTCACTGCCAATCTGTACCTTGGAGCAAAGCAGCTTTTTACTTTTCGGCACTTCCTCACAGGCAATGATCTTTCCTACTTGGAACTGCATTTTTTCAAAGTCTTCAAAGGTGATTTCCGGCTTCTTTTCTATATCCATCACTTCTTCTAAGGGCGCCTCCTGCTCCTGTGTCTGTGTGGCTTCCTGCTTTCTTTGTTCAAACATGGCTTCCACCTTTTCCACAACCTCTTTCATGTCCAGTCTGGCAAAAAGGATTTCCGGCTTCTCGGTTACCTTCGTACCGCTTTCATAAAGTCCAAAGGTCTTTGTTTCTTCAAAATCCCTTATTGTTGTATTTAACTGCTCGGCAATCTTCTTTGCTGTGGCAGGCATAAATGGCTCTAACAGGGAAGCGCCAATTAGGATTCCTTCTACCAGATTGTATAAGACGGTGGAAAGTCTGTCTTTTTTTGCTTCATCCTTTGCTAATACCCATGGCTCAGTCTCGTCAATGTATTTGTTGCAGCGCTTAAATAATGTAAAAATCTCTGTAATGGCATCTGCTACCCGGAGCTCTTCCATTTTTGCTGCCACCTTATCGTAGGCGCCTGCTGCCACTGCCTTTAAATCGGCATCCACCTCTTCCGCCATGCCTTTATCTGCTACAATACCGTCAAAATATTTATTGCTCATGGAAATTGTACGGTTTACCAGATTTCCAAGCGTATTTGCCAAATCGGAATTTAGCCGCTCAACTAACAGCTCCCAAGAAATCACCCCGTCATTTTCAAAGGGCATTTCATGAAGGACAAAATAACGAACTGCATCCACTCCAAAGAAATCCACTAAGTCATCTGCATAAATCACATTTCCTTTGGACTTGCTCATCTTGCCATCGCCCTGTAACAGCCATGGATGTCCAAATACCTGCTTTGGAAGAGGCTCGCCCAAAGCCATTAAGAAAATAGGCCAGTAAATCGTATGGAACCGGATAATATCCTTTCCAATTAGATGTAAATCCGCCGGCCACAGCTTTTTGTACTGGTCAGTGCTGTTTCCGTCTGCATCATAGCCGATGCCTGTAATATAGTTAGTCAGGGCATCCAGCCATACATAAACTACATGCTTGTCATCAAAGTCAACGGGAATCCCCCATTGAAAGCTTGTTCGGGAAACACATAAATCCTGCAGTCCCGGAAGCAGGAAATTGTTCATCATTTCATTCTTTCTGGACACGGGCTGGATAAATTCCGGATGGGTATTGATATGCTCAATCAATCTGTCTGCATATTTGCTCATCTTGAAAAAGTATGCTTCTTCCTTTGCCGGCTTCACTTCCCTTCCACAGTCCGGGCATTTTCCATCCACTAACTGGGATTCTGTCCAGAAGGATTCACAGGGGGTACAGTACAAGCCTTCATAAGCTCCTTTGTAAATATCGCCCTGATTATAGAGGCGCTTGAAAATTTTCTGAACCTGCTTTTCATGAAAATCATCTGTAGTACGGATAAATTTATCATAGGAGGTATCCATCAGGTTCCAAAGGTCTTTTATGGTACCTGCTACGTTATCCACATATTCCTTTGGGGTAATGCCCGCTTCTGCTGCCTTTAATTCGATTTTCTGTCCATGCTCGTCGGTTCCGGTCTGGAAAAATACATCATAGCCATCTTTTCTTTTAAATCTGGCAATGCTGTCGGCAAGAACGATTTCGTAGCTGTTTCCGATATGGGGCTTGCCGGATGTGTAGGCAATGGCTGTTGTTATATAATACTTTCCTTTATTTGTCATGTTGGTTCTCCTTTTGTAATCATTTTAGGTGGTGGTGATTGTGTGTATTATGATTATACCCTATTTTTCTAAAAAATGGGAATAAGATTAGACTAACACAGTGTGAGAGGATAGTCAAATTTTATTGAGGGTGGGGAGTTTTTGAAAGTAGTGGCTGAACGGACGCAACAGAGGGATGAGAGTGGATTGGCTTTCCGTGTTTTTGATGGCGCTTTTCCTAAACAGCCTTGGAAGGTTTTGGATGCCGGACGGGTCGTCATATAGCGCCCTCCATGGCGCGATATGACTAAAATTGCCGTCCGTGGCAATTTTCCCCTGTGTATTGAAAAGGCTGT
>JAMPFB010000123.1 GCA_023664735.1 Robinsoniella sp.
TAGAAAACATGCTCTGTGTGGTCCTTCCTCTGCGCCTGTGGGCTGAACTGTTACTTACTGCAATCCAGAATCCAACAAACCTATTGACAAACGGAACACCTTCCCGTATTCTGAATATAGTATTATAAAACCAACAATCCCAATAAAAGAAAAAAGCTGTGAACAGAAAGAGTACATGCTGGAAATATGAAAGAGAGAGATTGCCACCGGCTGAAAGCAATCTTCATAAGAACAGGATGGAAGTGCATCTGTGAGCTGATTTTGTGAACGGACAGAAAGAAACACCCACTGTGCTAAGTAGCAGGATACGTTTTCCGCGTTAAGGATTTAAGGGAAGGAGCAATCCTTTATTAGAGTGGAACCGCGGAATTTTTCGTCTCTTTTTGGAGGCGATTTTTTTGTTCCATTGATTCGTTAAGGAGGCGATTTTATGGGAATGATAAAAAGGATAAAAGAAGAAATTGCCATTATCAAAGAGCGTGACCCTGCCATTCATTCCTCTATGGAAGTATTTTTATATCCAAGCTTTAAAGCAATGATTCATTACAGGCTGGCACATAAACTATACGAAAATAAACGCTATTTTCTGGCAAGATGGGTTTCCCAGCGGGGAGTTAGAAAAACCGGAATTGAAATCCATCCGGGTGCCAGAATTGGTAAAGGATTTTTTATTGACCACGGAAATGGCGTCATTATAGGAGAAACGGCAATTGTAGGCGACAATGTAACCTTGTTTCAGGGAGTGACTTTAGGGGGCACAGGGAAGGAGCAGGGAAAACGCCATCCTACCATTGGCAATAATGTTATGATTAGCGCAGGGGCAAAGGTGCTTGGCTCCTTTCGGGTAGGAGACAATTCCAAAATAGGCGCAGGAAGCGTAGTGTTAGAAGAGGTACCGGAAAATTCAACAGTGGTGGGCGTGCCGGGAAGAGTAGTCAAACGCAACAATCAGGCGCTGCCAAGAGAGGATTTGGACCAGTTCCTTCCAGACCCGGTGAAGGAGGATATCTCTGCCCTGCAGTATGCTAACTCCTGCCTGACAAACCGGATAATTGAGCTGGAAGGGGAGCTAAAGGAATTAAGAAGGCTGCAGAAAAAATCAGAGGAAGATAAGGAAAAGAAGTAAAAAATGGAGGAAAAGAAATGAAGATTTATAACACACTTTCCAGACAAAAGGAAGAATTTGTACCAATTGAAGAGGGAAAGGTACGCATGTACGTATGCGGACCTACCGTATACAATCTAATCCATATAGGGAATGCAAGGCCTATGATTGTATTTGATACGGTACGCCGTTATATGGAGCATAAGGGCTATGAAGTGAATTATGTGTCTAATTTTACAGATGTGGACGATAAAATTATTAAAGCGGCTATAGAAGAGGGCGTGGATGCTTCCGTAATTTCAAAGCGGTATATTGAAGAATGTAAAAAAGACATGGAAGCATTAAATGTAAAGCCGGCTACCTCACATCCGCTTGCAACGGAGGAAATTCCGGGTATGCTTGATATGATTAGTACGTTAATAGAAAAGGACCATGCATATGTGGCAGAGGACGGCACAGTGTATTTCCGTACAAGAAGCTTTAAGGAATATGGAAAGCTGTCCCATAAAAATCTGGATGATTTGCAGGGGGGAAACCGTTCCCTGTTAGTATCCGGCGCTGACCAAAAGGAAGACCCGCTGGATTTTGTATTGTGGAAGCCTAAAAAGGAAGGAGAGCCTTACTGGGAATCTCCATGGTGTAACGGACGTCCGGGCTGGCATATTGAATGTTCCGTTATGAGCAAAAAGTATTTAGGGGATGAAATCGATATTCATGCAGGCGGAGAGGATTTGGTATTTCCCCATCATGAAAATGAAATTGCCCAGTCAGAGGCGGCTAACGGAAAGACCTTTGCAAAATACTGGATGCATAATGCTTTTTTGAATATTGACAATAAGAAAATGAGCAAATCACTGGGCAACTTCTTTACGGTTCGGGATATTTCCGAAAAATACGATTTGCAGGTGCTTCGTTTCTTTATGCTGTCCGCCCATTACAGAAGCCAACTAAACTTTAGTGCTGAGTTAATGGAAGCAGCCAAAAATGGTCTGGATAGAATCATCACCAGCGTGGAGAATTTAAAGTATCTGCTGGCAAATGCCTCCATAGAGGAGCTGACTGGAGAAGAAAAGGCTTTGCTTGAGGAGGCAAAAGCTTTGGAGAAAAAATTTGACGAAGCCATGGATGATGATTTTAACACAGCGGATGCCATTTCCGCCATATTTGAGCTTGTAAAGCTTGCCAATACAAAAGCAACGCCGGAAAGCTCAAAGGAATTTTTGCAGGGATTGCTGGATGAAATCCGCCTGCTTTCCAATATTTGCGGACTGATTGTGGATAAAAAGGAAGAAATGCTGGATGGAGACATTGAAGCCCTGATTGAAGAAAGACAGTCTGCAAGAAAAGAAAAGAATTTCCAAAGGGCAGATGAAATCAGAGACTTATTGTTGGAAAAGGGCATTGTATTAGAGGATACCAGAGAAGGGGTAAAATGGAAGAGAGCTTAACGTTTTTAGAGCAGATAAAAAAAAGCTTTGTATGCAAAGAGGTGGATGTAAAAACCTATTCCCCTCTTGCACTTGCTTTTTTAGGAGATTGCGTATATGATTTAATTATCCGTACTGTAGTAGTGGAGCAGGGAAACCGCTCAGCAAGTGACTTACATAAAAGGACAAGCGGCTATGTAAAGGCGTCCACTCAGGCCTACATGATAGAGGCGTTGGAGGAGCTGTTGGACGAGGAAGAAAAAGCGGTTTATAGAAGGGGTAGAAATGCCAAGTCCTATACTACGGCAAAAAATGCTTCCGTTGCTGACTACAGGAAAGCAACGGGTTTTGAAGCGCTGATTGGCTATTTATATTTGCAGAACCGGATGGAGCGCATTTTAGAGCTGGTAAAGAGAGCAATGGAGCTATGGAAGGAAAGAGAAAAATAAACACAGCAATGGAGCTATGGAAGGAAAGAAAAAATAAACACAGATTAGGAGCGGTTATGGGATACACGGAATTTACCATTGAAGGAAGAAATGCGGTAATTGAAGCATATCGGGCAGGAAGGCCCATAGATAAGATTTTTATATTGGATGGCTGTCAGGACGGCCCTATGATGACTATTAAAAGAGAGGCAAAAAAGCATGGAAGCCTTATCAAGTTCGTAGATAAGGAAAGACTGGATCAGATGTCGGAAACAAAACGGCATCAGGGGGTAATTGCTTATGCGGCTGCTTATGAATATGCTCAGGTAGAGGAGCTTTTGGCGGCAGCAAGAGAAAAAGGGGAGCCGCCCTTTTTATTTCTTTTGGATAATATCGAGGATCCCCATAATTTAGGAGCCATTATTCGTACAGCGAATCTGGCAGGCGCCCATGGAGTGATTATTCCCAAAAACAGGGCTGTCGGGCTTACTGCCACAGTAGCAAGAACCTCTGCAGGAGCTTTGAACTATACAAAGGTTGCAAAGGTTACCAATTTGGGAAAGACGATAGAGGATCTGAAAAAAGAGGGAATGTGGTTCGTCTGTGGTGATATGGATGGCACGACCATGTATGATTTGGATTTAAAAGGAGCTATTGGACTGGTGATAGGAAGCGAAGGCACAGGCGTCAGCCGTCTGGTAAAGGAAAAATGCGATTTTGTAGCATCCATTCCCATGAAGGGGGATATTGATTCCTTAAATGCTTCAGTGGCAGCAGGGGTGCTTGCCTATGAAATCGTGCGCCAGAGAATGAGCTGAAGTTAGCTTTCGCTAATCTGATTAGGAGGAATATGGAAAGGGATTTTGATAAAGTAACGGATGAGGAACTGATTTTACGGCTGCGGGAAGGAGAAGCTGCCATTACGGATTATATTATGGAAAAATATAAAAATTTGGTGCGCAGCAAGGCAAAATCCATGTATATATTAGGAGCCGACAATGAAGATTTGATTCAGGAAGGGATGATAGGTCTGTTTAAGGCAATCCGGGATTTTGACAGCGGCAGGGATGCCAGCTTTTATACCTTTGCGGACTTGTGTATTTCCAGACAGATTTATACGGCAGTAAAAGCATCTGGAAGACAAAAGCATATGCCCTTAAATACTTACATATCTTTATATAGTAATATGGCTGAGATGGAAGGGGACAAGAATGGAAATGAAATGTCTCTGGTAAATGCCCTTTCTGCCAAGGATGAACAAAATCCGGAGGAGCTTTTGATAGATAGGGAAAATGTGGAAGATATCGAACGGGCCATTGAAACGGAGCTGAGCGTTTTTGAAAAGCAGGTGCTGGATTTGTATATTACCGGAATGAGCTATTCCCAGATTGCCAAGGTGCTGGGAAAGGATGACAAATCCACGGACAATGCCCTCCAGAGGATAAAGGGAAAGCTTCGGAAGGTTTTGTGACGGCTAGGCTGTACTAGAAAAGAGTTTGCTTGTTTTTAGAGTGTCTCTAATATTATGAGTTTTCATACATAGAGCTTACCGATACACAGTGGGAGACGGCAGAGCATAGGATAGTCTTCCGGACCTTTGCAAAGTCGCCGGCACTTATGCACCGTATTTTGGTGCATTAGTACCGCTGCGTCTTTGCAGAGCGAGAGCGTGTCCGGAAGACTATCCTATGCTCTGCCGTCTCCCACGTCCGTTTATCCATTTTTCACTAGAAGGGGCTGAACTGTTACGGGGTTTGGGAAAAGATTGTTGATTTTGTGGTAAAATTGGAAAAAGCATGATATAATATGTAAGAAATGTGCGAAAGGTAAAAAATAAAAAAAATAAAAATAGAAAAGGAGAGTTCAAATGGATAATCATTTAGAAGTCAAGCTGAAAATTTATAAGGAATTAAAGGTAGGATTCCAGACAATGGAAGAGCAGATTAAGGAAGTACAGTTTACAAAAGAAGAGCTGGAAGTAAAGAACGAGCTGTACGAAAAATGTCTGGAAGAGCATCTTTTAGAAGAGGGAGCAGAAAAAGTAAAAGTTCATTTGGCGGAAAACAAAGCGGCCTTTGAAGAATGTGATAAGAAATTAAAGGATCTGTTTGCTCAAAGAGATGCATTTCGTATTGAAATCGAGGCATATGAGCAATTTATGAGGGATGTATAAAGTACATAATATGCCGGTTAGGAAGTCAGAAAACCGGAATTTGACCTATAATGCAGGAAAAGAAAGAATTTTGGAGCAGTTCAGCCCACAGATGCCAGAGCGCAGAGTGGGCTGAACTGCTACTCTACGAATGAAAAACGTGAAAAAGGTTTGAGTTTCCCATTTTTAAAATGCAAATATTGATTCATAGATGAAACTCAAAAAGGGAATTGACAAAGCAATTTGACTTGTGCTACAATAATTGTTGGTGAGCAGCTCACTAAGCTGGCGTGGCACAGTCGGTAGCGCGCAACATTGGTAGTGTTGAGGTCACGGGTTCGATTCCCGTCGCTAGCTTGTAAGAAAGCCTTGATTTTTTCAAGGCTTTTTTTGTGATATGAAGGGCATGCTTGTGTAGCTTATGTCTCCGAAATGAGTGGATAATCTTACGCTTCTGATTTAACATGGCACTACCAAAAAAAGGAGGCAAACGCTTATGAAAAAACAGAAGAAAGCATCATGCCTGCCAATCTGCAGGCGTTAGAAAGCAGCATATTTTTAGTAACAGTTCAGCCTTTTCTAGTAAAGATGGATAAATGAATGCGGCATAGAGGCTTTGGGTGACGGACGTGGGAGAGGGCAGAGCATAGGATAGTCTTCCGGACACGCTCTCGCTCTGCAAAGACGCAGCGGTACTAATGCCCCAAAATACGGGGCATAAGTGCCGGCGACTTTGCCAAGGTCCGGAAGACTATCCTATGCTCTGCCCT
>JAMPFB010000124.1 GCA_023664735.1 Robinsoniella sp.
TGGCGTTTTTATAAGGGCTCCTTTAGAAAACATGCTCTATGGGAAACCTGCTCTGGCGCCTTTGGGCTGAACGGTTACTTAAAAACAACTGCTAAAAATTCCCATAAATAAATTCACTGGCATCATAGCCCGGACCATATATGCCGAAAATCAAAACGGAAAAGATACCTGCAAAAATAATCATCCACCGAAATACAAGGGACTGCTTGGAAAGCTCCTTTCTAATATGCAGCTTTTTCTGCAGCATACTTACCACCCACATGACAAAGATGCCAAAAAACATCAGCCTACTTTCCTTTGGGTTCAGTCCAAGCCCATATAATTCATCATTAAATAAAATCCATGGGTTGTAAACTGTCACCATGTTTTTTAACATCACAAGCGCCATCCTGACACTGTCTGCCCGGAAGAAAATCCATGCCACCATAACAAGGAAAAAGGTAGTAACCTGCTTGTACAGCCGATGGGAAAAGGTTTCCCTGTCAATCCGGAATACTTTTACAAACCAGTTCCTTACAGGCATAAGAAGCTCTCCTGCTACCTGATAAAAGCCATGGAGAAGCCCCCACACAATATAATGGGAACCAATGCCATGCCAAAAGCCGCTTACAAGAAAGGTAACAATAAGATTCACATATTTACGCAAAGTGCCTTTCCGGTTTCCGCCTAAAGGGATATAAATATAATCTCTCAGCCAGCTACTTAAGGAAATATGCCATCTGCGCCAGAAATCCTTTATGGATGTACTAAAATAAGGATGGTCAAAGTTGTCGGAAAGCTGAATACCAAACACTTCCGCCGCACCCATGGCAATGCATACGCAGCCTGCAAAATCCGCATATAACTGAATGCTGTACAGCACTCCTGCAAACAGCACGAATAGCCCCTTGTAGGTTTCGTATTCACCAAATACACGATTCACCACAATAGCGGCTGCATCCGCCACTACCATCTTCTGGAAGAAGCCCCATATCATAAGCTGTAAGCCAAAGGTAACCTTTTCATAATCAAATTTATGCCCTTCATACAACTGTGGGGCAAGCTGCTCATATCTGGGAATCGGTCCCTGAAGAATCTGTGGGAAAAAGCTGACAAATAATGCATACTTAAAAGGATTCCTTTCCGGCTCTGCCTTTCCTTTGTACACATCCACCATATAGGCGATAATCTGCAACGTATAAAAGGAGATGCCCATAGGTATCAAAAACGCAAAACGGTCAATCCGAAGCCTGTTTGCCAGCAAAGTGCCTGAGGAAGCGGTTTTTAAGAAAACAAGCAGCCCGGCATTTAATAAAATCACAAGAAAAAGACCTGCTTTTCCGGCTTTTGTTCCTATCAGGCTCTTTCCGTTTTTCCTGCCCTTTATCAGGTACCCGTAAAGCCATGAGGTTCCAATGCTGAACAAAATGAAAATCGTCAGCTTGCCCGCATTTACCACATAAAAAAACATACCCAGAAAGAGCAGCCAAATCCACTGCCCTTTTCTTGGTATGATATAATAAAGCACTGCTCCCAAAAGTAAAAATAGCAAAAAGTAGACGGATGTAAAGCTGATTCCCTGAAGCATTCCATCCACTGCTAATTTAAAAACTGCTGCAATACCCTCAACAAAATCCATGATTCAAAATTCCTTCTCCATATGATTTACATTGTGAGATATTACATTTGCTCCATTGTTTTTCGGATTTCCTGAATGAAATTCTCACTATTTAATACTGTAACATCTTTTAAAGAAGTAATCAAGGCTAAATCCTTCGTCATTTTTCCATCTTCTATCGTCTTTAAGGTTGCCTGTTCCAGCTTATCGGCAAATTCCATAAGCTCGCTGATGCCGTCTAATTCCCCTCTTTTCCGAAGGGCCCCTGTCCATGCAAAAATCGTTGCCACGGAATTGGTAGAGGTTTCTTCTCCCTTTAAATGCTTGTAATAATGTCTCTGAACCGTTCCATGTGCTGCTTCATATTCATAAACTCCGGATGGAGAAACTAACACGGAAGTCATCATGGCAAGGGAGCCGAAAGCGCTGGAAACCATATCGCTCATTACATCTCCATCATAATTCTTACATGCCCAGATAAATCCGCCTTTTGCCTTCATGACTCTTGCAACTGCATCATCAATCAGGGTATAGAAATATTCAATGCCTGCTTCTTTAAATTTCTCCTCATATTCCTTTTCATAAATCTCCTGAAAAATATCCTTAAAGGTATGGTCATATTTTTTGGATATGGTATCTTTGGTAGCAAACCACAAATCCTGCTTTGTATCCAACGCATAATTGAAACATGCCTTTGCAAAGCTTTCAATGGACTGATCCGTATTATGCATACCTTGAAGAATGCCTGCTCCTGTAAAATTATGTATCAGCTCTCTTGTTTCGCTGCCATCCTCTGCCGTAAACACAAGCTCTGCTTTTCCAGCGCCCGGAACCTTGATTTCACAGTTTTTATATACGTCGCCATAAGCATGTCTTGCCAGTGTAATAGGCTTTTCCCAGTTCTTTACGCATGGCTCGATTCCTTTTACTACAATAGGTGACCGGAAAACGGTGCCGTCCAAGGCTGCCCGGATTGTTCCATTAGGGCTTTTCCACATTTCCTTTAAATCATATTCGCTCATACGCGCTGCATTAGGCGTAATGGTGGCACATTTTACGGCAACCCCATATTTCTTTGTTGCCTCTGCGGAATCTATTGTCACCTGATCGTTTGTTTCATTTCGATGAGCAAGTCCCAAATCGTAATATTCCGTCTTTAAATCAATATAGGGAAGCAACAGCTCCTCCTTAATCATTTTCCAGAGGATTCGTGTCATTTCATCCCCATCCATTTCTACAAGCGGCGTGTTCATTTGAATTTTTGTCATGTCATTTCCTCCTAATCTTCTTTTTCAAATGCGTGTTCAAAATCTTTTTTCAGCATATTTTCATAAGCATTTATCATATGCTTATTTGCTAACATCTGAGCCTTTTTTGCATCCTTTTCCTTGATTGCCTCCATGATTTCCTTATGCTCCCTGCAGGAAGCCTCTCCCCTCGTGCCATTTGCCAAAGTCTTTTTTCTGACCCGATATACATATTGGTGGAAATCCTTTAACGTATGCTCTAATATTTTGCTGTTGCAGGCTTCATACATAATTTCATGGAACCGGTTGTCTAAAGCCGCAAATTGCTCCATGTGTCCTTTTTTCTGGTGAAATTCCGTCAAATAAATATTTTCTTCCATTTCACTAAGCTGCTCCTCCGTTATATGCTCTGTAGCCCACTTAGCGCAAAGCCCTTCTAACAGGGAACGTATCATGTAGATGTCCTGTACGTCCTTTAAGGTAATCCCTGTTACATAAGCCCCCTTATTGGGAACCATCTGGATAAGCCCTTCTAATTCCAACTGTCTGAACGCCTCCCTGACAGGCGTTCTGGACACCCCTAACTCTTCTCCGATAGCTGCTTCCCTAAGCTCTTCGTTTTGTTTATATTTTCCGTTTAGTATATCCTCCCGCAGCTTATGGAACACCTTTCCTCTTAAGGAATATTGATCTGTACTGCTACTGCCTAAATGATAATCATTCATCCTTTTACCTTCTTTTAAAAATCCTTTTTATTTTCTCCCGGATAAGGAAGCTTACAGCTTTCACATACCTCTTTAATAAGGGAAATCAGCTCTTCATCCGTCAGAACCGTTACCCTTCCCTCTTCGTACTGCTTATCCACCAGTTCCTTTAAGTTCACTACAAGGGGATCATTTTTCTCAATCTGCTTCTCCCCTTTTAAAGAATAATATGTATTGATAAAATGTGCAATTCCTGCTAATCCGGAGGTATTGGAAACAGAACAGAGCACCGGCCTGTTTAAAAACTTTTCCGTGTCAAAAATATTATAAATCTCCTCATTCTTTAAAAGCCCGTCCGCATGAATCCCTGCCCTTGTTACATTAAAGTTCTTGCCAACAAAAGGCGTCCTTTCCGGAATATGATATCCGATTTCCTTTTCGTAATATTCTGCAAGCTCTGTAATTACCGTAGTATCCATACCGTTCAAATCCCCTTTTAGCTGAGCATATTCAAATACCATTGCCTCTAAAGGAGTGTTTCCGGTACGTTCCCCAATTCCAAATAAAGAGGTATTGACGCCGCAGCAGCCGTAAAGCCATGCGGTAGTGGAATTGGAAACCGCTTTATAAAAATCATTATGTCCATGCCATTCAATCAAATCATGAGGTATTCCGCCGTGAGTATGAAGGGCATAAATAATCCCCTGAACGCTTCTTGGTATTACCGCACCGGAATAATTCACTCCATATCCCATAGTATCACAGGCACGAACCTTGATGGGAATTTTATATTCCTCCATCAGCTTCATCAGCTCTAGGCAGAAGGGAACTACATAGCCATAAATATCCGCCCTCGTAATATCCTCCAAATGGCATCTGGGACTAATTCCTTCCTCAAGGCAATCCCGTATAACGCTGATATAGTGCTCCATTGCCTGTTTTCTCGTCATCCTCATCTTTAAAAAAATATGATAATCGGAACAGCTTACTAAAATTCCGGTTTCCTTCATGCCAATTTCCTTTACCAGCTTGAAATCCTCCTTATTGGCACGAATCCAGCTTGTGACCTCTGGAAAAGCATAACCTCTTTCCATACATTTGTAAACCGCATCCCGGTCTTTTTTGCTGTAAAGGAAAAATTCGCTGGCACGAATCATCCCATTAGGACCGCCTAGCTTGTGGAGATAATCATAAATAGTCACAATCTGCTCCGTAGTATAAGGCGCTCTTGACTGTTGTCCATCCCGGAACGTAGTGTCCGTAATCCAAATATCCTTTGGCATATTATGGGGCACTGTCCTATCATTAAAAGGAATTTTTGGCACTTCCGAATAGGGAAACATATTGCGGAATACATTAGGCTTTTCCACATCATCCAAAATGTACATATGCTCTTCTATTTCCAAGAGATTGTTGTGATTGTTCATAGAAACAGGCCGCTCTAAAAAGGTACTGTCTTTTTTCATCTTCATCCATCCCTTCTGTGCGTTTTGTCTTTTTGCACTTGAGTATAATTGTATACAATGATAATGGTTATGTCAATAAAATTTTTATATGAAAGAGAGTTGTGAAAGGGATTTAGATGCGGATGTGAAGATGCGGATACGGACGTGAGAGCAGGGAGGGCATAGGTAACCGTTTGGTCCCACTGTGTATTGGTAAGCCGTAAGTTCCTGTTAAAGTGCTGATAGGGAAAAATGGAAGGAAAATTATAATATTAAATAACAAATAACGAGGACCCACAATAGCATTAATATTACCAAGCCATGTATCTAAAAGAGCTATGAAATTTCCAAAATTACAGAAAGCAATGTCAAAAACCGCAAAATATCAGGCTTTTGACATTGCTCTTACCGTTGCAGATTGCAAATTTATTATTTCGTGAAAGTTAAACAGAGTAAAATTTTTGATTCTTGCTTTGCGGCTTATCTGGTATTGTCATTGTAATTTTACTTTCATCCAGTAAGGGATTCAGGTAATCGCTTCTGAATGTGGTTCTGTATTTTATACCAATAAACTTCATCGTCTCATTTCTGTTTCTCGACTCTTTGCAATATTCAAGCAGCGCATTGATCCTTTCTTTCTTTTGAGCGGTTTTTTGAGCGATACCGCTCAATTTTTGAATATCATGTCGATAAAATGGCTACTTTTCATTGTTCTCGGAAGTATTGACTAATTCCTGCAATTTTCTTTCCAATATCTTCTTATCCGGTAACTGTAAT
>JAMPFB010000125.1 GCA_023664735.1 Robinsoniella sp.
TAAGAAAACATGCTCTGCATAAAGCCTGCTTTGCGCCTATGGGCTGAACTGTTACTATTTTGAAAATGTATTTTAGAATAAATGCAGAAAAGAAATAGGAACATTTTGGAAAAGCAGATATAAAAGCAGATACAGAAAATTTGGAGGAGAATTTTATGAAGAGAATGCGCAGATTGCGGGTAAACGAAGAAATACGGAAGCTAGTAAGGGAAACGGCTTTGGATAAAAGCGATTTGGTATATCCCATGTTTATTATAGAAGGAAAAAATTTAAAAAATCCCATAGCTTCCATGCCGGGAATTTACCAGTTTTCCATTGACAGGCTGGATGAGGAGCTTGAACGGGTAAAAAAGGCAGGCATAGGGGCAGTGCTGCTGTTTGGCATTCCCATCCATAAGGATGAAGTGGGAAGTCAGGCTTATGCAAAGGATGGCATTACGCAAAGGGCAGTCAGATTTATAAAGGAAAGGGCGCCAAGGCTTTTGGTTATTGCAGATGTGTGCCTTTGTGAGTATACCTCTCATGGACATTGCGGGCTTGTTTCCCATGGGGAAATATTAAATGATGAAACCCTTCCACTGCTTGGAAAGATGGCAGTCAGTCTGGCAGATGCAGGGGCGGACATCATTGCGCCTTCCGATATGATGGACGGAAGAGTGGCATATATAAGAGAAGCATTAGATCAGGCGGGACATGGCAATATTATGATTATGGCTTACAGTGCCAAGTTTGCCTCCGGCTATTATTCTCCTTTTCGGGATGCGGCACATTCGGCTCCCGGCTTTGGAGACCGGAAAACCTACCAGATGGATTTTGCCAACCGAAAGGAGGCAATCAGGGAGTGGAAAGAGGATATTGAAGAAGGAGCGGATGTGATTATGATAAAGCCTGCCTTAGCCTATCTGGATATTGTCAGGGAGGCGGCAGACAGAACCGATTATCCCATTGCGGCTTACAATGTAAGCGGAGAATATTCCATGGTAAAAGCAGCGGCAGAAAATGGCTGGATTGATGAAAAACGGATTGTCATGGAGAATATGCTTGCAATCAAAAGAGCAGGCGCCAAAATTATCATAACCTATCATGCCATAGATGTGGCTAATTGGCTGAAGGAACAGGAGGAAGCGGATGAAACATACGAAATCGGAACAACTATTTGAACAGTCAAAAAGCTGTATTCCCGGAGGCGTCAACAGTCCGGTGCGGGCATATCAGGCAGTAGGAAGCAGCCCTGTTTTTTTGGAAAGGGCAAAAGGCTCCAAAATTTATGATGTGGACGGGCAGGAATACATTGATTATGTCTGCTCCTTTGGTCCTTGTATCCTAGGACATTGTGACAATGATGTCACAAACGCCGTAAAGCAGGCATGTCATAAGGGATTGACATTTGGTGCGCCTACGGAGGCAGAGTACCAATTGGCAATGCTTATAAAGGAGTGTATGCCCTCCATGGAACTGACAAGGCTCGTAAGCTCAGGAACGGAAGCGGTAATGAGTGCTGTAAGGGTTGCAAGGGGCTATACGGGAAGGGAGAAGATTGTAAAGTTCAGAGGGTGCTATCACGGTCATTCCGATGGACTTTTAGTAAAGGCAGGCTCCGGCGCCATGACTCAATCTTTGCCGGACAGCGCAGGGGTCTTGGAGGATTATACAAAGCATACATTGATTGCCGAATATAATGGGGAAGCTTCCGTAAAGGAGCTGTTTGAAGCAAAAGGAGAAAAAATAGCAGCCGTTATCGTGGAGCCTGTAGCTGCCAATATGGGAGTGGTACCCCCAAAAGATGGATTCTTGAAGTTTTTAAGAGAAATTACGAGGGAATATGGCGCTTTGCTTATATTTGATGAGGTCATCACCGGATTCCGCTTAGGCTTAGGCGGGGCACAGGAGTATTATGGAGTCATTCCGGATCTGACTACTTTGGGAAAAATCATCGGAGGCGGAATGCCGGTAGGAGCCTATGGTGGAAAAAGGGAAATTATGGAAATGGTGGCGCCTGTAGGTCCTGTCTATCAGGCAGGCACCCTGTCTGGCAACCCTGTTTCCACTGCGGCAGGAATTGCAACCATTACTGCGCTGAAGCAGGGTGGGAGCCGATTGTATCAGGAATTGGAGCAAAAAGGAAAGAGACTGGCAGAAGGGGCAAAAGAAGCATTTGGCGATAGGGTTTGCGTCAATAGAGTTGGTTCGCTGTTAAGTGTGTTCTTTACGGGGGAACAGGTAATAGACTTTCCAAGTGCAGCTTCCTCAGACCGGGAAAAATATGCTAAGTATTTCCACTATTTACTGGAGCGTGGGATTTATACGGCGCCTTCCCAGTTTGAAGCTATGTTTCTATCCACGGCACATAGTGATGAGGATATAGAAAGGACAATCCAAGTGGTGCAGGAAGCTGAAAAGTGCTTGTAATGGAAGGCCGCCTCCCTCTGTTGCGTCCGTTTAGCCACTACCTCCCAAAAAACAGACGGACCTGTTACCAATCCAATGAAAATTTTCACAATGGTAACAGTTCAGCCCACAGGCACAAAGCAGGTTTTATGCAGAGCGCGTTTTCTACGTCGCCACGCTTTCGCTCTATAAAAACGCAGCAGTGCTAAGCTCGAAAATACCTCGCTAAGCGCTGGCGTTTTTATAAGGGCTCCTTTAGAAAACGTGCTCTGCATAAAACCTGCTTTGTGCCTGTGGGCTGAACTGTTACTCACAATGAAAAAATTTTCATTTCCTATATTGACAACCAATAAAAAATTATTTATACTCATAGCATATTAAACATATGGGTTTACTAGGAAATAATTCTTGGAAAACAAAAAACAGGTGGTAAATATGGAACCAATCATACAAATCCGAAATGTTTCCAAGACCTTTGAGGGAAAGGGACATATCGTAGAAGCGTTAAAAAATGTAAGTTTAGACATATATGCAGGAGAAATTTATGGAATCATCGGCATGTCCGGCGCTGGAAAGAGCACATTGGTACGATGCTTGAATTTTTTGGAAAAGCCGGATGCGGGTACGGTAATGATAGAGGGCAGGGATTTATCCGCTTTGTCCAATAAAGAATTGAGGGCCGCCCGTACAGAGATTTCCATGATTTTTCAGCATTTTAATCTGCTGATGCAAAGAAATGTATTAGATAACGTATGTTTTCCGCTGGAAATCGTGGGAGTGGGCAAAAAGGAAGCCAGAAAACGCGCTTTAGAGCTATTAGAAATCGTGGGGCTTTCGGAAAAGGCAAAAGCATATCCGGCACAGCTTTCGGGAGGACAGAAGCAAAGAGTGGCAATTGCAAGGGCACTTGCCAATAATCCAAAGATTCTCCTTTGTGATGAGGCAACAAGCGCATTGGATCCCCAAACCACCAAATCAATCTTGGAATTATTAAAGGAAATCAATGAAAAATACGGAATAACGATTGTTATTATAACCCATGAAATGGCGGTGGTTCAGGAAATCTGCACCCATGTTGCCATTATCGATCAGGGAGATTTGGCGGAATCAGGCCCTGTAATGGAGGTTTTTAAGGCGCCTAAAACGCAGGCGGCTAAAAAGCTGGTATTTCAGGATGAGCAAACCTATGAGCTGATGGAGGGAAAACGGTGCATCCGTATTGTATTTTCGGAAAATTCTGCGTTTGAACCGGTAATCGGCAATATGATGCTGGAGTGCAAGGCGCCGGCAAACATCCTTTTGGCGGACACCAGAAATGTAAACGGCAAAGCAAACGGCCAGATGATATTACAGCTGCCTAAGGAGAAATTGCTGGCAGAACGTATGATAGAATATCTGAAAGCAAGAAATTTGACAGTAGAGGAGCTGGATGATTATGTGGGATAAAGTGATTTTAAAAATGCTGGGGGAAGGAATCCTGACCACTCTTTATATGACATTGACATCCACTGCCTTTGGATATGTATTGGGGCTTCCTATGGGAATTGCTCTGGTGGTTTTTGATAAAAAGGGATTGAAGCCAAATGCGGTTGTTTATAAAATTTTGGATTTTATTTCAAATATCGTAAGGAGCATTCCATTTTTAATTTTATTAATTTTGCTGATTCCTTTTACCAGACTGGTTATAGGAAAAAGCTATGGACCAAGTGCTACAATCGTGCCTTTGGTTATTGCTGCAGCTCCTTTTATTGCAAGGATGGTGGAATCTTCCATACAGGAAGTTGACAAGGGTGTCATAGAAGCGGCGCATAGTATGGGTGCCGATACCTTTACAATTATATGGAAGGTATTGCTGAAGGAGGCGAGAACCTCTTTAATTGTAGGTGCAACTATTGCTGTTGGAACGATTCTGGGGTATTCTGCCATGGCAGGTGCCGTTGGAGGAGGAGGACTTGGTGATATTGCTATCCGATACGGGTACTATCGCTATCAAACCGATATTATGCTGGTAACAGTATTGCTGTTGATTGTATTAGTGCAGATTTTACAGGGAATTGGTATGATGATTTCCAAAAAGCTGGATCACAGAACAACAGGATGATTTCAAATCAGGATAATTCTGACAAATATGTCAGTTTATCAGCAGGCTTATTGTATTGCATTCCATTTTCTGTATATCTTTTGCCAAGAAAGATAGAAGGTAATTTCCCTATCAGAAGGTGGAAACGGACATGAGAGAAGCTGTCAAATAAAGAAAGACAAAGGTTCTAAGGAGAGAACCGGGAGGAGGATTATTATGAAAAAGAGACTATTTACAACGTTATTTATTGTTGTGCTGGCGGCAGGAGTTTTAACGGGCTGTGGCAATCAGGAGGCAGCGGAAACAACAGATACCGATGACGTGAAAATCGAAACAGGTGACAACGTGGAAGTAGATTTAGAGGAGGAAGAAGGAACGGAAGAGGGCAGCGAAGAAGCAGCGGTGGAAATAAAGGGAACTATTGCTGTTGCAGCAAGCGCTACACCTCATGCAGAAATTTTAGAGCAGGCAAAGCCTTTCTTGGCAGCAAAGGGTTGGGACTTGGAAGTAACTGTTTTTGACGATTATGTGCAGCCAAATCTGGTTGTGGAAAGCGGAGAATTTGATGCGAACTATTTCCAACACATCCCATATTTAGACAGCTTTAACGAGGAGCAGGGAACTCATTTGGTAAATGTAGGCGGAATCCATTATGAGCCATTTGGCGTTTATCCGGGAACAAAATCCGAACTTGCAGATATTTCTGAGGGTGATGTGATTGCAGTACCAAATGATACTACAAACGAAGCAAGAGCTCTTTTGCTGTTACAGGATAATGGAATCATTACTTTAAAAGAAGGCGCTGGACTAACTGCTACGATCAATGATATTGAAAGCAATCCGAATAATATTGAAATCAAGGAGCTGGAAGCTGCTCAGGTAGCAAGAGTAAAGGATGAAGTAGCATTTGTGGTATTAAATGGAAACTACGCATTAGAAGCAGGATTTTCAGTAGGAAATGATGCAGTGGCATATGAGTTATCCGATTCAGAAGCAGCAAAGACCTATGTGAATGTTATTGCAGTGAAAGAGGGAAATGAGGAAAATGAAGGAATTAAGGCATTGGTAGAAGTATTAAAATCCGATGATATCAAGTCCTTCATTTCAGATAATTATGATGGAGCTGTAGTTGCTTTTGAATAGAGCTTAAGTATAGTTAATATGAATTGAATAAATAGATATAAGCACAGAAAATAAAGAGAAAGCATAGAAGGAATAGAAATAAAGCATGATATGCCCCTGTCAAGTAGACAGATGAAATATCTAAAACAAAGTGCCAAAAAC
>JAMPFB010000126.1 GCA_023664735.1 Robinsoniella sp.
AGTTCCCACAGAGCATGTTTTCTACGTCGCCACGCTTTCGCTCTATAAAAACGCAACAGTGCTAAGCTCGAAAGTACCTCGCTAAGCGCTGGCGTTTTTATAAGGGCTCCTTAAGAAAACATGCTCTGTGGGAACCCCGCTCTGCGCCTGCGGGTTGAACTGTTACTATTGTGGATCTCCCCATTTGTTTTTATCTTCGCTGTCTTTCCAATAACCGTATGGCTGACTGCTTGCAATATGCTTTCTGCCTTCGCCCTTTGCCTTAAAGATAAACTTGATTTTCTTGCTGTTATCCTTTGCATAGGGGTAATAAACATATATGAGTTTCCATACATAGAAAAATGAGCTGCCCGGATTTTTCCCCTAATCTCCTGACAGCTCACTTTTAGTGATTTTTCCCTGATAAAATCACTTTCTGTTACTTCGCCAAGCCATTCCCTCAATGGCTCGGCTCACATAATCACAATTGACTTTGTTACTCATCTTTCCCTCATATGAATCCTTACTCTCTCCGTTCCGGTATACCGATATCCGGAGCATTCCTGCCTTTTTTCACATTTTCCCTGTTTTGGATGCTGTGTCAGAAAACCTTTATATTCGCAGAAGTTTCCCTGCTTCTGCTTTATTTCATTTTTTCATTACACAATGTTTCTATTTTACCCTTTATACAAGTATTCCCGACGCATCTTTTCTTAACTTCTGGCCTATTTCCCATTACGGCCAAATAAGTCTTTGTATCCAATCATAAAAACCTAGCAGAAGCATTTTCCTCCTCCTTTCAACAATATTCTACTGTACCTTTACCGAAATATGCAAGCCTTCTGTTGTATCCGTCGAATTTTTGTTGTAAGCGCTTCTTTTTTGAGGTATTTACAATCAATTGTTGTCGCATTTTACAATCTGTTGTGGTAATCTGCCTATAAATTGATGATATCAGGAAAAATGACTTTGGATAGAAAATAGCCATCTGCATTTTCAAACTCTAAAGTTCCCCGGTACGTTTCCACAATACCCTTTATATTTTCTATTCCATACCCATGCAGTTCCTTATCCTGTTTACTGGTGTATCTTTTTCCCAGCTTTTCTGTTTTTACCGGTTTCGTAATTGGATTTTTTACTACAACCCCTACGCTCCTCTTATAAACAGAAATATCCACATGGATTTCCTTTGGCAGATTTCCATGATAATTTTTCACTGCCTCCTCGCTATTGCTCAGCAAATTATAAAATAAAGAACAAAGCTCCGGCGAGGAAATCTTCGTATTTTGAGGCAGAGTGCCTGTCAATACAATTTTAGTTTCATGCCTTTCCGCTTCTTTTGCCACATCATTCAATACTGCATTGATAATATCATTTCCACTTTGAAAAGGCATATCAATTCTTTTGATTGTATCGTCCTTTAATTGCCCAATATATTGTTTTGCCTCTTCATAATTTTCTTCAATTAACAGGGTTTCTATGCAGCCTAAATGTGCCTTTAGGTCGTGGTTAATCTTTCTTGCTTCTTTGTCCTTATGAACCAGCATTCGGTAATATTTGTCCTGAATCGCTAAATATTCATCCTTCGCCCTGTTTTCCATTTGATAGTATTTACGGTTGACATCAACTATGATAAAAATAATAATTACTGTAATAATAACAATACATATCAGCAACAGCAGACCCATTGTAATGCTATTGGCTATCTTTTTACCATTAAAAAACATACCTACCTCGGCTTGCGCCACAAAAAACACTAGACACATTCCCATGGCAATACATATTACAAGATGATACCAAGAAATCTTTTTCAAGTAATCAGAATGCGCCTGAAGCTTTCTACCCGAAAAGACTAAGCATGTTACTGTAAAAAGGCGTACAATTAAATTTTCTACTTCTCCCTGTAAAATTTGAATATAACTGGTTATGCCTATTACAATCATGATATAAACAACCACTCGTTCCAAAAGTTCCAACACAATATCCGTAATCCAAAAATGAACAAAATTTATAAGTTTCTTTCCTCTAACCAAATACAAGATGCAGACGATTTCGACCGGATACATAAACAGCCCCTTCATGTTCAATTTACACTCCAAAAAGGAAATCCCTGCCATCATTACTATTACTACAAAAAACCGCCAATACTTCTCCGTAATCTCCTTCTGCCACACATACTTCATTGCCAATAGGCAGTATGCCATAAGAATATATTCACCCAACAAATCTAACAACATATCCAACACCCCTTATTGCTGCAGCATGTTTTTTATGTATTCGTTATAAGCCTGACTCACCGTCCTCCGCCTTCTGGTGGAAACGTGGAAAACTGTACCGTTTTCCATAGTTACCTTTTGCCCTACTTCCTTTGCGTGGAAAAAATTGATAATAACGCTTTGATGGATTCTACAAAATCCTTTATGGGACAATTCCTCTTCCCAAGCCTTCAGGCTTTTTCGTATGAAAACTTCTTCACTTCTTAATACTATTTTACTATATTGGTTGCTAGCTTCAATATAATAAATCTGCTCTGTAGAAAAGACTTTTTTCTTTCCGGCAATGCCTTCCAGCTCTATGAAATCCCTCTTGGAATGCCAGCTTGAAATTTTATCCATTGCATTTGCTATTGCTTCTAACGTTACCGGCTTTTGAATAAAAGAAGTCACTTGTATTCCAAATGCCTCGTTCATGCGGCTGCTATAATTAGTGGTAAAGACAATGTGAACATTTTCATGAGTACTTTCCAGCCTGTTTTTTACTTCAATTCCATCTATCCCTTCCATATCGATATCCAAAAATAAGATATCCACTTCATCCAAAGCAGCCAGACATTCTTCGCCGGAAGAATACTCAGAAATAACCGCCAGCTTGCCATGCGCCTTACAATACTCCTGAATGACTTGGATCAGTCTTTCCCTATGCAGATTTTCATCATCACATATTGCAATATTAATTGTTTCCATATCCATACTTCCAATCTTTTCCTTTGTACTCCCCATGTAACCCTTTGCATGTAAATCATTACATTTCGTTACCTAAAGTATACCAAAATTAACCATAAATGCAATCTATTTTACATTCTGCCCCCTAATTTCACAAAAAAAGTGCACACCTTACCCTGTGTACACTTTTTTCATTCTTTTGTTGCGTCGTTTAGCCACTCTGTTATGCCTTAATCTACATAATATTGCTCTTTTTCCTCCTGCGTCAATTCACGTCCATTCAACACTTTTTTTGCCTCATCCACAAGCATTTTAAGGTCATATGCCGGAAAAGAAAAAACAGTTGTTCCTGCAGAGCTGTAAATCTTTTTTCCATCTTGCGAAATTTTCTCAAAACCCGGTATCTGGTAAAGCAGCTCCATGTTCTCATTGAACAGATAACCTATGCTGCCTTGTTTATTATAGAGCAGCTCCATATTGTCTGCAGAGGTCTTATCCCATTGGTTGATTCCCGGAACATTTTTTATGGTCTTAATGAGACTGAGCCCTGATGTTTCGTATATTTTAGTACTGTCATCCTTAAAGCTGATGAATACCTTTTTCCCATCTGGTGAAAATCCGGCAGCTTTGATAAAATCCTCCTTTATTTCTACAGATGTTTCCGGCAAACCCTGTTACTTTTTCCGAGGTTCCTTTTATTTGATTGTGTACGCTTGGAATGTATTCCGTCTCCACGTCATAGGGACAAGGAAGCACCTCATAGGATTTGAAAAATTTCTCCTTTTTAATAGGATATACTTCTCCCTGAATCCCAATCATCAAATAGATGTCTTCCTGTACCTGTATTTCCAAATCGCCTTCCAGCGTGCGGACGATAATGGGAGTTCCCTCTGGATATATGTCAGTTAATACCACATAGCCCAAAGGAAGCTTTTTCTTTTTATATCGTACCATATCGCTGGTATCAATTTGATAGTCCTTTGCGTAAATGACTTGATAGCTGTGCACATATTCCTTCATCTTTTCATAGAAGAACTGCTCAAGCTCCAGCTCTTTAT
The DNA here is from genome assembly GCA_023664735.1 of Robinsoniella sp. Lineage (GTDB taxonomy): Bacteria > Bacillota > Clostridia > Lachnospirales > Lachnospiraceae > RGIG3040. Next base: position 3,980 of record JAMPFB010000126.1, read on the forward strand.
ACTGCTCCTCGTATAACCTTTTGCTGATAAAGCCTCCTGCTTTTTCCCCATGCCCTCCGCCGGAACCGATTCCTTTTGTAAAAAATGCCGCCATGTCGCTTGCTTTGATTTCCTTATCACAGCTTCGGAAGGACAGCTTATAGCCATCCCCCAAAGGGCAGTAAATTACGCAAGTATCCACCACATCCGTCTGAAGGACAAAATCGCTAATAATGCCCAATATATTAGGGTCACAGGGTCTTACCTTCACTATGGAAAAATGCAAATCCTCTTTATGATGATTGTGTATCAGCGCCTCTCCTGCAATTTCCAGCTCCTCCTGAGAAATATTGGAGTTTTTCAGCTTGTTCATCATGCCTTTATCCACAAGCAGCTCATCCCGCATATCTCTATCCACAGGATAATACACATCCCCAAGCTGTCCAGTGTCCATATAAAGCCCATAATATAAAGCAGTTGCCAGCAAAGGGCTTTCATTTACCTCAAAGCCCGCCTGTGAAAGAAGCTGCCAGACTATGGTGGAACAGCTTCCATAGTTGCTTCGGATGTCTATGAAATCTTCTTCTATAATTGGGATTTCCTCTCCTGCTTCCTCTGTAATCCCATTTGTTGTCCCATTCACAAGTGGCATTTCTCTTTGGTGATGGTCTATGACTGCAATCCGCTTTCCCGGAAATCTGGTAACGTTTCCGGTACCATACTGGCAGTCTGTCATAATAAGCAGCTCCGGTACCGGAAATCCCTCCGGGCTTTCCACGTATTCAACGGGAATTTTCAGTTCCTCCTTCATCAGCACCAGATTGCTTTTCTGTATCTGAAATCTGCCGCTGTAAAGGAATCTTACCTGCTTTCCTTTTGCCTTAAAATAACTATACAAGGCAAATCCGGAGGCTAAGGCATCAGCATCCGGATTATCATGGCACTGTATTACTATATGGTGGAATTTTTCCAGCTGTGTTAAATTCATTTGGGGGCTCCTGTTCTGATGGTTTGATGTTTTGATTTATAGAATAATTTTAGCATAGAATGGGGAAAAGACAATATAGGATTGTTAACATATTTTGGGGAAAAAGCAACAGTTAAGCTGCTAAATTAGATTTTTGTATTCTCTTCTACCTCTCCATAAGGGATGTACGGATGGCATTAAAGATTTCCTGCATTGTTTTGAAATTTCATTATAGTGATTTCTTAAATCGACTGATGGTCTGATAATTGCATCCATTACCTCAAATGTTTCTCTTAAATTACCTCTGGCACTCTTCCAGCCAATACCATCCGTAAACCATGCAAAGATAAATCCATCTATAGTATCAGCCTCCTGCGAGAGCATCTTATAGCTTCTTGCAGTTTCATTAAGCTTCGATCCTCCACCACCATAGAAGTTTGTTTCAATACCATAAATCATCTTATCTGTCTTGATTACAAAATCAAATCTCTTAGCCGCTTTTCCCTGATTAGAAAGTGCAGACAAATCAATATTCCATCTCTCTTCAATATCCTTTAAATACATCTCCTTAAAGTAATTAACATCCTTTTCAAATCCTGTTACAACTTGTCAAGGACTTATTCATCATTTTTCATCACTTTTTCTTGTTT
>JAMPFB010000127.1 GCA_023664735.1 Robinsoniella sp.
CTATCCTTCCTGCATTCCAGACCATGCCTATTCCCATGTTCCCTCTTACCGTCAGGCTTCCATAAATGGAAATCCCATGGTTGCTTTCCATATCCCCCAAAATCTCAAGCTCTTCGCCGTCTTTTACGGTCAGTTGCTGCATGGCACATACGCTTCCGCCAAAATATCCATCATGAAAGATTGTCGTCCCACTTATGCCAATCTTTCCGCTGGTTTTTTGTCCTCTTTTGTCTTTTATCTTTCCTGCCACATATGGGGTGTTCTCAAAAACTACTCCTTCTGTGCTGGCATTTTTTATTGCCAGATTTTCTATATGGGAGCTTCCCACGGCACTGTATTCCATGCTGACAGTCTGTTTCCCTTCCCCTGATAAAAGAAGGGTATGGCTGCCAGATGGGTTGAAGTTCAAAAGAGCTGATGTCTTTTTCTGTATGAAATCTCCCTTGATTTCCAGCACTCCGGATGTGAGCTTTCCGGATGTATTGGCAGTAGTCTGTACATACATGCTTCCCTTTACAAGCACATGGTCTGCTTCTTTGTCCATGCAAAGGAGACCAGTACTGGCTCCATAATTCTGGCTTCCTTCCGCAACACTTGCTGACTGTTGGCGGTAATCTCCTTCTATAATAAGGGTTCCGCCATTAATATGCACCTCTCCTGCCGGCTGAATGAAATCACCTTTTACCGTAAGGCTATACCCATTCAAATCGAGAGTATCATCCAGCAGGATATAGTTTCCTTCCACCACCTTATCTTCTTCTAAGGTCTCTCCGTATTCACCTTCCGTCGTTCCGTAAGATAACTTACAGCCGTTCCGAATCAGACTCGACTTCTGTAAAGCTTTTTCCGAATAAACACCGTCCTCGCTATAATTTTGCAGCTCCAGAATATTAAAATAGAGACCTTCTGCCATGGTAATGGTTTGCTTCCGCTCCCCGCTTAAAAGAGTGCGGTGGGTGCCAGTAGCATAGAAATTACTTTGAATATCTGCATTCCCTTTCAGCTCCAAGATTCCGGCAGACAGTTCCTCACTGTTGTGGGGACGGTACAGGAAATTCCCTTCCACAAGGACATGGTCTGCTTCATGGGTCATGCGGATTCCGTGGCTGTAATAGCCTCCTCCTGCCGTCAGATCCTTCCCTACCTTCAGGCTTCCGCCTTCCATGGTAATCCCTCCTGCATTCCAGACCATGCCTACTTCCATGCTCCCCCTTACAATCAGGCTTCCATAAATGGAAATCCCCTGATTGCCTTCCATATCCCCTTCAATCTCAATTTCTTCCCCATTCTTTATAGATATCTCCTGAAGCGTACATACACTTCCGCCAAAATGCCCTTCTCCAAACTTCGTGTTGCTGCCTATTGCAATCTGTCCGGACACCTTATTTCTGGAATCAATAATAGTTCCGGACACATAGGGTCTGTTTTCAAAAACAATCCCCTCAAGGCTCTTATTCTGAATTTCCAGATTTGCTATCCGGGAATTTTCCACTGCACTATATTCCATGCTGACTGCCTGTCTTCCTGTTCCAGTAAGCAGCAGGGTATGATTGTCAGACGGTTTGAAGTTATTTGACTGATAGGTTTTCTTTTGGACAAAGTCCCCCTTTACTTCCAAAACCCCTTCCGTCAACTTTCCGGTAGTATCTGCTGCGGTTTCCACATACATGCTTCCATTTATCAACACATAATCCGTTTCCTTTTCCATTTGAAGTATGCCTGTGCTAACCCCATAGCTGTTTTCCATAGTTGCTGCCGTCTCTGTGGATTGTTGTCCTGATTGTTGTCCTTTCGAGGAATTTTCCTGATTTTCTTCCATGCTCTGTTGGCGGTAATCTCCTTCTACAGTCAGAAATCCCCCATTGATTACAATAGTTCCAGACGCCTGAATCAAGTCCCCTTTAATCCTCATGCTGTGTCCGTTTAAGTCCAGTGTATCATCCAGCAGAATAAAATCTCCTGCCACCACTTCATCTTTTTCAAGGGTGTAGCCATAACTGCCTTCCATAGCTCCATAAATCAGTTTGCAGCCATTCCGAATCAATTGGCTTTTAAGCAAAGGCTTTTGGGAGTAGATTCCTTCCGGGCTTTGGTTAGTCAGCTCTAATATATGGAAGCACATGCCGTCCGCCATGGTTACAGTCTGCCTGCCGTCTCCGCTCAGGATAGTCTTATGAGTGCCTCTGGCATGAAAGCTGCTATTGATTACCGCATCTCCCTTGATTTCCAAAGTACCTGCGGAAAGCTCCTGCTCCCATATGGGATGATAGGTGAAATTTCCTCCTACAAAAACATAATCATCCGCATGAGACATTTTTATTCCGGAGTTATAGTTGTTTCTTACAGTCAGGTTTCCTTCTGCTAACAGCCTTCCTCCTTCCATGCTTACTATGGCTGACGAAATAAGAACATTTCCCTTTATTTCCAGTATTCCGTAAACAGAAAGTGGCTGGACGATGTCCGCATCCCCACCCAGACTGATTTTCTCATCCGGCTTAATCTGTATGGACTGCAAGGTATAAATGCCTCCGCCAAAATATCCGTTTGAAATGCTGGTGGAAGCGCTTATGCCGATTTGTCCGGACATCTGATGACTGCCTGTGTCAATTACTTCTCCGGCTACATAAGGCCGCCCCTGAAAGCTGATTTGGGGAAGCTGTTGATTTTCTGTTTCCTCATTGGCTTTATCATTTTCATTTATTTTTTCCTTGAAACCGATTTCCATGTTGGCAATACGGGATTCCTCCATGCTACTGCTTTGAAAGGATATTTCCTGCTTTTTTGTTCCGCAAAAGATTATTTTATGTTCTTGTGTAGCAGCAAAATTTCTGGTGTTACCGGAGGACAACTGGGTAAAATCCCCCATTATCTCCATGGTTCCTGCTGTAAGCTTTCCTTCATGGCTAACGGTTGAATCCATAAAAAAGCTGCCACAAAGAAAGAGATAATCTGTCTCTTTCTCCATGACAAGCTGTCCGCTGCTTTCTTTATAAAGATATGGTTCTTCTTCCGAATTTGGGTTCTCTTTTGCCTCTCTTGTCTGAATCCTGTAGTCCTCTCCTACTATAAGCCGTCCGCCATTTAAGCGCACTTCACCTGCTGTCTGCAGCACTGACCCGTAAACAGTCAATGTATGCCCGTTTAAATCCAGACTTTCCCCATTGATAAAAAGATTCCCTGCCTCCATATCTTCTTCCAGAACATATGCTTCCTTATCAATAGTCACATCTGCGTAGTCTGTCGATTCTGTCTGCATGATGCGCAGGGCTTCTTCTAAGCTAATTCGTTCCCATGATGCCCCTTCTTCCGCAGTCACGCTTATGATTTGTTCATCTGCAAGGGCATCCGTTTCCGCCTCTTCCGTTTTCTCTTTTTCGCTTTCGTCTGCTTCCTGACTGTTATTTTCCTGTGTTTCTATCACCGGCTGTTCATTTATTCCATTTCCGCTTATCAGGCTTTCCTGTTCGTTTTGCTCATTTAATTCAGGTGCATGATTCTGCCCGCTATAAGCAAGCGCCTGTCCATAATCTGCAAAAGGCAGCATGACAACTGCCAAAATTAATGCCAAGCTTCTTTTACATAATTCAATCTTTTTTTTCATTTTCATCCTTCGTCCTTTTCTTAACAGTTCAACCACAAACTCTGCAGAAAACCCGCTTTGCGCCTGTGGGCTGAACTGCCACTCCTTTTCTTATTTTTATGAAAAATATCATTGTTTCTTTTGTATCTGTGTTACTTATGTACTTTTTTTAATACCTTATTCCATTTTTTTGCAAGCTTATAAGCTGTTGTTTTTTTCAGCTTCACCTTGGATTTCTTTCCTTTTTTTGCTACAAGCTTTTGTAACTGTCCTTTTTTGTTATATTTACATGTAAGATAACTTTTATCTTTATAGGTTACCTTCTTTAATTTCTTTTTCTTATTTACCTTTCCATAGCTTTTTTTACTGACCTTCTTTTTTATCTTTTTATCCGTACTGATTGCCTTTAATACTTTCTTTTCGGTCTTCTGAATATCTGCCAGCTTTTTCTTTTGTCTGGCTGCTTCTGCCTGTCTTGCAGCTTCTTCCTGTTGGCGCTTGGCTACTTCCTCCTTTTTTCGGTTGTCCTCTGCTTCCTTTTTTGCTGCTTCTTCCTGCTGTTTCTTTTCTTCTTCCTTCTTTTCTTCTTCCTTCTTTTTTTCTTCTTCCTTCCTTTTTTCTTCTTCCTTCCTTTTTTCTTCTTCCTTCCTTTTTTCTTCTTCCTTCCTTTTTTCTTCTTCCTTCCTTTTTTCTTCTTCCTTCTTTTTTTCTTCTTGTCTTTTCTCCTCTTCCTCTAGTGCTTTCTTATCATAAACCTTGGATTCCTTCATGTTTCCATTGCTATCATATTCATATTCCACATAACTTCCATCTTCATAAGTCACGCTTTTTAAGCGGTTCAGCTTATCGTAAGTATATGTGTCTGCCTGAACCTGCAGACAGCTTCCTATTGCAATTATTGTAGCAATTCCTTGGATTATAATGCCTTTTTGTACTTTATTCATTTGCTTTTCTCCTTTGTAAAATGTAATGGAACCGAAATAAGGTAACTGTTCAGACCACAAGCACAAAACAAATTTTTCTTGTGCAGCTTGAAGTTCCTTTTATGTTTCTAATATTTTTAATGTTGTGTAAATAACGTAGTTTATCTACTTTTTCTTTAACTATAACAGTTTCTTTATGCATTTGTCAATATTTATACAATAAATTTAGTTTTGGTAAGGTAGCAGTTCAGCCTTCAAGCAGGGAAATCATTTCATCAGACCATTTGTTTTTTGTCTCTTTGCTGTTAAAAAAAGACAATCGAATCTGACTGTCTTTCTTCGTGAAAACAGAAAAGCAGCGAACCAATTCATAAAAACTTAGTTCACTGCTTGACTGTTTCTGTTATTAAGTTGCTGATATTATGCCAATGCAGGCTCTCTTTTTTTGATGATAACTTTGACTTCTTCCACACTTTTCTTTGTGGCAACGGCTATCTGCTCAACCGTAAAATCATTCTCATACATATTCATTATCACATCTACTAAAGTATTATCCCTGATTCCCTGCGACAAATTACACATGGCACTCACATCCTCTCTTATTCTATCGTCTAACGGAATACTATACTCTTTCTCCATAAT
>JAMPFB010000128.1 GCA_023664735.1 Robinsoniella sp.
AAAATGTGCTCTGCATAAAACCTGCTCTGCGCCTGTGGGCTGAACTGTTACAAAATTTTGATAATTTTCACTACTGACTCTGCCCGGTCTCTAGTACTCCCACGAATTCATCTATAGAATGTACCTTGGCAGCCATCTTTAAAAGAAATCTTAAAACCTCATAATCCCTTTCTTCTTCTACTTTTCTTCTCACATTGTCCGGCACTTCTCCCATTTCTTCCAAAATTTCAAATACATCTTCTATCTTTCCTTCTATCTTTCCTTCTATCTTCCCTTCCGTCCGCTCATCTTCAAATGCTTTGATAATGTTATATTTAAATGCCATGTCATCCCCTCCATTCTCCAGTCCGGATAAAATCCTTTGAATCATATCTTTCCTATTTCCACAAATAACAAGCAGAATATTCCTGACCCAGTTTTCAAATTCTTCAGTTTCCTGCTTTTCCATGGAAGAAGCTCTTGCAAGCGCTTTACGAACTGCCTCAGTCACTTCTGCCTTTTCCCGAAATTTATCGCAATACATAATATTATCAATTACCGTATTAGTGGATAAAATGTATTCTTCCTCTATCTGGCTTAAATCTATCAGGTAATATTGTAAGTTTAACACATATTCACCAAACATGCCACCATTTATTTGATATTCCCTTAAACTTTTTACTGCATTCCATTTATTTGTACCATTATAAAATACAATTGGTATAACTGCCGGAAGGCGGAAATCCTTTCGTTCTCTTTCTTCCTTATCCGCTGCCATAAAAAAACGTACCAATATATTTACCACATATACCAACACCCGAAATATCATTGTATAATCAACTGTAGACTGCAGTTCCTGTAAAACAAAGATAACAATCCGTCTCCCGTTTTCCTTTGTAATCTGATATATCAAATCCGCTTCCTTTCCCTCATAGTCTTTTTCCACGAATTCCTTGTCACAAAGCTGTAATTGCGGCAATTTTATTTCTTTTGTCCAATCTGCTCCTATATATTTCTGCAAAAAATGCAAAAATTCTCTTGGATTAGATAAGTCCCTCTTGTACCCTCTGTCATGAGGCATCTGCAATTCTTTTGTTTCTTTCATTCCTATCTCCTTTTCTTTGGGAAGAATGTTTTTACGTAAAATTTGGTTTTTGGGAATATTACTGAATATACGGCGAACTGCCTATTTTGTTCAGATATACAGTCAGAATGCTGTACTATGAATCATTGATAAATTGACTATAATATACAACTCTAAATTTTGCAACAACATTTTATATTTTTGTAAAAACTGCACAGACTATAGATATATATTTCATTACATGGAGGAAATCATTATGTCTGTTCATTCAGTCCGCACCGACCTTGCATTGGAAGCACACGAGAATATGGAAGTGGTTTCGGAAAATACTCATGGCATTACAGTGGACGAAAGTTATCACGAAAACACGGAAACCCGTATTACAAAGGTACTGGTCTCTACCAAAAACGGCGCAAAAGCATTATGTAAACCAATGGGCACCTATATCACATTGGAAACGCCAAATATGATAGAGCCGGACGAAAACTATCACCGGGAAATTTCAAAGGAACTGGCTGCCCAGCTAAAAGAGCTCATTCCTGACTTTGACAAGGAACAGTCTATCCTAGTGGTAGGATTGGGAAACCGGGAAGTGACTGCCGATGCCTTAGGTCCTGATGTCATTGATAATCTATGCATTACCAGACATATTGTGAAGGCTTATGGAAAGGCTGCTTACAACAAAAGCCGAATGCATTTAATCAGCTCCCTTGCTCCCGGAGTCATGGCTAAGAATGGCATGGAAACTGCAGAAATCATCAAAGGGGTTGTGGAACAGACAAAGCCGGATCTTATGATTGTCATAGATGCCCTTGCTGCCAGAAGCATCAAGCGTTTAAATAAAACGATCCAGATTACCGATACCGGCATCCATCCCGGCTCCGGCGTGGGCAACCACCGGGACGGGCTTACTAAGGACAGCATCGGCATTCCGGTCATCGCAATCGGCATTCCTACCGTAGTAGATGCAGAAACAATTGTAAGGGATGCTCTTTCTTATATGGAGGAAGGAGAAGCAGAGAATCCCTTTCAGGGCAAAATGGTAAACAGCGAGCTCCATAATATGTATGTTACCAGCAAGGATATTGACGAAGTGGTAAAACGGTTAAGCTATACCGTATCAGAGGCTCTGAATATGGCATTTGACATGTGCTGACGAAATGTTCTTAGCCCTTTATCCCCAAACAGACTGAACTGCTGCCCGGATATATTTCGGTCTTTATCCTTAGCAAATCAAACCATTGCAGCTGAATGTGCTTCCACTACAGGTATTTCTCCGGAACCACATACCCCAGCTCTTCCAGCTCTTTTGCATAGCTCCAGTTTTGCAGCCTTTGCTCCGATTCCCTGCCAAGCTTCGCAAGCTTCTTTGCCTTCGCCCCTGTCAAAATCCTGACAGAATCAATTATAAAAATCAGTATTCCAAGCAATGCAATCACCATAATCACACAAGGCTCTAGGCTGTAGGCGCTATTATGGCTTACTTCATAAAAATGTATGAGAAACGCAATGAGAAAAATTCCGGACATGACAAGCATACCAATCCCGTCCAGCTTTGCGGAAAGCGTGCCCGGTGCAACTCCCTCCACTGCGATTTCATGATATCTTTCATCCACATATCTTTCACCGCATTTTTTACAGGTTCTGACAGGGCTTCCATACAACCACTCATTTTCATAATAAAATAATATCTTTGTTCTGCAATATGGACAGTTGCCTCCTGTCCGCAATAGATTCCTCTGCATTTTCCTGCCCCTTTGATTCCGTCCCTTTTCGGACTGATAAAATATTACATCAAGCGCTCTAATGGTGCCCGCCGCCTCCGCCATGGGAATGTCCGCCGCTTGACATATGATGTCCACCGCCTCCGCTGCCACCACTTCCGCCGCTTCCGCTGTCAATATGCCTTCTAGTAGTATGTTTGCTGACAAAAATATCATTGCAAATGCCCATATCAGGTCTTCCTGCCGGCACGTATGCGGTAATTCCGGTAGTCCTTTTCGTTTTCGTATTTGAAAGTCCGGTTGCAGTATATACAATGGTAAACAACAATGCAAGCACAAATACTGCTGATATAGGAAGCCTCAGGGAATTTATGGATTTACCTGACATCTGTCTATATACATCATTGATATAACGTTCATATGCCTTATAGGGATTTTCATTGGTTATACCCGTCACATCATCTATAAGCGCATTAATCATATTCATTGAATATTTATCCTCTGCTTTTCCAGAGGTGGAAAGCCATGTATACCCATCATACCAGTTATCCACGTATATGACTCCGTCTCCCCATGGCTTGTCATAGCCATACATGTGCCCATCATAAAAATCATCCGCATAATCCCTTATATTTTGAGATAGTTGTTTATTTAAAGTAACCAGCACAATATCACAGCCAATCTGCTTTTCCCTTTTTGCAATAAGCGCCCTCAGCTTTTCCTCCTCTTTGTCCGTAAGCTTTCCAGCATAATCAAAAACCCTTTCTGTTGTGTCGCATTCCTTGTTGGTTCGCTCGTACCCGCCTTCATTCTGGCTGCCATTGCGAATTACAATCAAAATCAGCCACACGCAAAGCAAAAGAGCTATTGTCAGAAACATCCACCAAAACTGCTTTAAAAAGCCTTTTATCTCCTTCATCTAAAATACCTCCAAAATCATGCTGATTAAATAAAATATAATAAACAGTCCTACAAATACCGTTCCCGAATATGCACCAACCTTTTTATATGAAATAGGCGCTTCTCCTACCAGCTTTCCAGTTTGGCCATTCAGATGAAAGCAATACTTCTTTTCACCATAATGATATATATAAGACCAGACCGGAAGAAGAGAGTATTTCGTATCCTTTAAATCAAAATCCGTCTGTTCATAATTAGTATGTATGCTTTGATAGCCGCCCATGGTATTTTTTGCCATTTGCTTCACATCACTTTCTGCTTTTTCCTTTGCCCTCAACGACAGCTCCCCAGCGTCAATGCTGAAGCGTTCTGCAAGATATCCTGAAAGATATTTTTCCTGAAACGCTTCTAAAGCCTGATAATCATAGGGTTCCAGCAAATCCATCATGCCATCTTCCATCCGGATGGATGCATCCACAGGTATTTTGGAAAAGTCCACATCCATATTTCTTTCCACATTATATAATGAGGTTTCCGTATATTCCGTACTGCCCGAAACCCATACACGCACTTTTTTTCCGGTTCCATTAAAATGGTATCTGCACAAATAATCATATAAAAAAAAGGGAACATAATTTCCTTCCATCTTTTCTAAATAGGCATCATTTAAAAAAGTGGATGGAAGAAACCGCTTCTTTTTAAACTGGTCTATGATTTTTTCCTTTGCCGCTTTTTTCCCAAACCGAAATGGCAGGACTAAATGAGGGGTATATTCTCCCTGCACTCTTTCTTCTATTATATTATAGCTTCCACAATAACTACATTTACATGCACTTACAAAATCCCCTGCAGGCAATTCTCCGCCACAGCCGGCACACACAAGACCTGTACCCGTTTTCTCCGCTTCACTGTTGCTGCTGTTGCAATAAAGACAATGCATCTCTTTCTTTTCCGGATCATATACTACATTGCCCCCACAATTTTCACATTGAAATATCATCCACCCAACTCCTTCTTCCATTTTTTATTTTCTTCTATATTTTACTATAATCCGCTTCTTTTTCCTATAATATTTTAATATTTTACACTCTTATACAAAGAAACGTCCTACAGTATGCCTTTCCCGTAGGACGTTTCTTTTATATTCCTTTTACATTCCCTTACATAGCCGTTAAAAACTGTTGGATGGATTCTGTATTTGCCGCCAGCTTAATCCATCTTTTCAACGTTTCCATGTCTTTTTCTGCTAAAATTTTTTCTTTTATCTTAATTGGAACATCGCCTGACTCTTCTAATAATTCCAGCAAGGCTTCTGCTTTTCCTTCCAACTTTCCTTCTTCTCTTCCCTCTAATTTTCCTTCTAATTTCCCTTCTTCTCTTCCACGTTCCATACCCTCCTCAATCAGAGTCCTTTTATGCAATTCTTCATCATATTCAAATATGCTCATCT
>JAMPFB010000129.1 GCA_023664735.1 Robinsoniella sp.
CGCCTCTGGCAGATTTCTCTATCATACCTTTATCAACAAGATATTTGATATTTCCCCGGGAAAAACCTGCTGCAACCACCATTGCAGTAGTAACTGTTCCATTATTTTCTTTTGCCATTTTAATAATTTCTTCCGTCACTCCCACAATAATTCCCTACTTTCTATTGACTTTTGCGCTTATTATTATACAATTACAAAGCATAAAAGTCAATGTGTAAGCACCTTATTCTTCCATGAAATCATTGATTTTACAGGCTTTTCAGGGACATTTCAAGATACTGCCGTGGCACACAAATAGTATTTTAATCATATCTTTTATATCCCTTCATAAGCCTACAAACCTTGATATTTCATGCAAAATCATATTATCCCATGGTTTCTTTTTCATTTCCGTTAAAACGTGCTCCACATCTTTTGAAATAGTCGCTTTGTCAGAATAATCAATCGACAATCCACCTAACACGGGTTCTTCTTTATATATGTTCAATTTTCTTGGCTGTCCTGCCCCTTCATAAATATCTTGAAAAATATATATGTGTACATTTAGGAGATGTCCATAATCATATGTCCCCGGCAAAGGATTTATTGCAATCTCTTTCAAACGGTATGTCGCATAATCTGCTTCTGCATCATTAAAAAGCGTTTTGTCCTTTATATGCAAAAGATTTTTTAAGACATCACAATCCTCATAAAGATAGATATCCCGCATAAATTTACCTTTCTTTTATTTTGTATTTTTTATCAAGATACTGTTTAATATCTGCCATCGTAACCTCTCTACGTTTTTCTTTTTCAATATATTTCTTAAATCCCTCTGTTGCGTCCGTTTAGCCACTACCTTCAAAAAAACAGGCTGAACTGTTACCGATTTTTCCTAATTCCCCATTGACAAAAAAAGAAAATGGGATATAATGAACATATGAACAATCGCTCACATGTAAGAAACAATATATCCGGCATTTCATTGAAAGGAGGCATCCCATGGAAGAAGCAAAGAAGGAAAAAAGAAAAAAAGAAGCATTAGAAGACCAAAAGGAGCTTTGTGAATGCATTCATGTACATGATGATATTGTAAAAGAAGTAAATCAAAAAATGCCCGATGAAGAAGAATTGTACGATTTGGCGGATTTCTTTAAGGTGTTTGGAGACTCTACCCGGATTAAGATTTTATATGTACTGCTGTGTTCGGAAATGTGTGTATGTGATATCGCCCAGATATTAGGCATGACTCAATCTGCCATTTCCCACCAGCTTAGAATGTTAAGGCAGATGGATTTGGTTCGTACCAGAAGGGAAGGCAAGACTGTTTTTTATTCCCTGTCAGACGGGCATATTTCCAATATCTTAAGTCAGGGCATGGAGCATATTGAAGAGTAAATGTGCCATTTGCCCAAGAGATTTGTTTTATAGGGCAAAAGCATGGCGACGAAGAAAACATGCTCAGCATGAAATCCGCCTTGCGCTTGTGGGCTGAACTGTTACAAAAATTATATTAAAAGGAGAATCTTATCATGAAAAAAACGTATATCTTAGAAGACTTAGACTGTGCACATTGCGCAGGGAAAATTGAAGAAGCGGTAGCTGCATTGGAGGCAGTAGAAAAATGCAGCCTGAATTTCTTGACAAAAAAGCTTGTGGTGGAAATGGAAGAAGGCAATATAAACGCTGTTACAAAAGAAGTGAAAAAAATCGTAAAGAAAATCGAGCCGGATGTAACGGTAGAAGAAAAATAGTTATTGGCAGATAGATTGAAGGTGAGAACATGACGAAAAAATTAAAAAAGAAGCTCCGCAATATTATTTTGGGTGCCATTATCTTCCTTTGTGCCATGATTACAAATTATTTAGTACCTGACATAAATGTCAATATTCTGTTGCTTATTTTTTTAATTGCTTATTTCATTGTAGGCTTTGAAGTTGTAAAGAAAGCAGGAAAGAATATTGTAAACGGAAGAGTCATGGATGAGAATTTTCTCATGATGATTGCCACAGTAGGAGCATTTCTCGTTGGAGAATATGCGGAAGCAGTAGCGGTTATGCTTTTTTATCAGGTAGGGGAATGGTTTCAGTCCTATGCGGTCAATAAATCCAGAAAGTCCATTTCAGACCTTATGGACATCCGGCCGGATTATGCCAATGTGCTTAGGGATGGAAAAGAAATAGAAACTGCACCGGATAATGTGCAGCTTGGAGAGACGATTGTAGTAAAAGCCGGGGAAAAAATCCCACTTGACGGAATTGTCATAAAAGGAAATACCACAGTAGATACCATGGCTCTTACTGGTGAAAGCGTTCCAAGGGATTTAATAGAAGGAGAAGAGGTCATCAGTGGCTGTATCAATCTGACAGGCATGATTGAAGTTCGGGTAACAAAGGAATTTGGAGAGTCTACGGTAGCAAAGATTCTGGATTTGGTGGAAAATGCCGGAAGCAAAAAAGCAGAAGCAGAAAATTTTATTTCCAAATTCGCCAAATATTACACCCCAAGTATTGTTATATTGGCATTATTGCTTGCATTTGTGCCTCCAATCTGTATAGATGGGGATTATTTTAAATGGATTTACCGCGCATTGTCCTTTTTAGTCATTTCTTGTCCGTGTGCATTGGTGATTTCCATTCCTTTAAGCTTCTTTGGGGGCATAGGAGGAGCCAGCAGGGAAGGAATTTTAGTAAAGGGAAGCAATTATCTGGAGCTGTTGTCCAAGGCGGCTTTCGTAGTAATGGACAAAACAGGGACACTGACAAAGGGAAGCTTTCAGGTAAAAGAAATCCATCCGGAAAAGGCAGCAGCCATATCCGAAGAGAAATTGTTAGAGCTGGCTGCATACGGCGAAAGCTTTTCCAACCATCCCATATCCAAGTCATTAAAGGAAGCATATTTTCAAAGGGCAAAGGAAACGACATTTAATAAGGAAAGAATCGGAGAAATCAGGGAAATTCCCGGTTATGGCATAGAAGCCCATATTGATGGTGATGTAATCTATGTAGGAAATGATAAGCTCATGGAACAGCAGAACATTGTCTGTGAGCAGGTTCAAACTGACGGTACGGTAATATATGTGGCAAGACATGGACAATATCTTGGCTATCTTTTCATTGGCGATGAAATAAAACCTGACAGTAAAAAAGCAGTGGAAAAATTATATAAAGCAGGTGTCAGAGAGGTAGTTATGTTAACCGGAGACAGACAGGCGGCGGCAATGTCTGTGGCAAAAGAGCTTGGCATTAAAAAAGTCTTTGCAGAATTACTTCCAAGTGATAAAGTAGATAGAGTAGAAGAGCTGTTTGCCCAAAAAGGCGAAAAGGAAGCATTGGTTTTTGTAGGCGATGGAATCAATGACGCACCGGTGCTGGCAAGGGCAGACGTAGGCATTGCCATGGGAGGGCTTGGACAGGATGCAGCCATTGAAGCAGCAGATATCGTGATTATGACTGACGAACCCAGCAAAATTGCAAGGGCTATGGAAATCTCTAAAAAGACCCTGACTATTGTAAAAGAGAATATTGTCTTTGCAATTGGAGTTAAGGTTATTGTCCTGATTCTGGCAGCGGTAGGAATTGCCAGTATGTGGCTGGCAATCTTTGCAGATGTAGGCGTGGCATTTCTTGCTATTTTGAATGCAATGCGCACCTTACGTACAAAGTCTGTGAAGAGCAAATAGGCTCAAAAAATTTACATTTGGCGACAGAAAGAATAACAATCCATACGAATACTGGCAAAATGCTAAAAAAGCAGCAAGCCTAAAAAGTACGAAAAAAGAAATAGAAAAGAGAATGAACCGGAGCATGAAACAGGTAAAGCTTACTTTGAATTTATCACAACAAGAGATAAAAGGTACGTTGGAACGCTACCACTTTTCAAAAGAAGACTTTCCTGTTTTATGCTCTTTTTTTCTTGCCTTAAAGCCATTGATAGACTGCAGGGCATTTTATGAAGTCATCGGTTTGGATAAGGAAAGACCAAAGCAGCTTCAGTTTGTAGAGGAAAAGCTTTTTTTTGCTGCTATCGTCACCTTGGGGAAATCGTTAGACCGGCTTCAGGAATTGTATTTAGAGGCGCAGGATGTGTCATCCGCCTATATGATTGAATGTTTAAGTCTGGATTTGCTGAACCAAGCCTATGAAAAGCTTGCCAGACGGATAGAAGCGGAAGAAGGGTTGTATATCAGCCGATATGAATTTTTAGGCGGAAAGTACCCTTTGGACAAAACAAAGGACATCTTTGCGTATTTTTCCCAAAGTGAGGTAACCTATAACGAAGCATACATGCTTATACCGCAAAAAAGCGTGGTATTTCTTGGAAAGCTCACAAAGGAGTCAAAGCAAACATGCAGGCATATTTGTGCAAGCTGCCTAAATAAAAGCTGTACAAACAGAGCCGCCGTAAAAGATCAGGAAGAAAAGCTGGAGTTTCTCCCTTATGGATATCAGAGGATTTTAGGAAAGGGACAGGGATGGAAAGAGGACTGATACATGTTTATTATGGAGATGGAAAAGGAAAGACAACGGCCGCCATAGGTCTTGCCGTAAGAGCAGCAGGAGCAGGAAAACAGATTATCTTTGCCCAATTCCTGAAAGGAGGCGCCACAGGAGAACTAAAAAGTCTTGAAAAACTTCCAAATATCCGCATATTCCGTAATCAGGAGGACTTAGGCTTTTTTAAGAACATGACTCCACAGGAAAAAGAAAAGGCTGCATCCATGCATACAGAAACGCTGAAAAATGTCATTATAGTCCTGAAAAGCCAGCCAATTGACATGCTAATCTTAGATGAAATTACCTATCCCTATGAATACGGCATAATTGACAAAGCCATGTTAGAGCAACTTATCTTCCAAAAGCCCAAATCCCTTGAGCTAATCCTAACTGGAAGAAATCCCTCCCCATTCTTTTTAGAAGCGGCAGATTATGTCACAGAAATGAAAAAAATAAAACACCCCTTTGACAAAAAAATAATGGCAAGAGAGGGAATTGAATATTAGATATCCAGTGCCATTAACCTTCCTCCGTAACAGTTCAGTCTGTTTTTTGGAGGTAGTGGCTAAACGGACGCAACAGAGGGATGAGAGTGGATTGGCTTTTCGT
>JAMPFB010000012.1 GCA_023664735.1 Robinsoniella sp.
CCCTCTGTTGCGTCCGCTTAGCCACTACCTTCAAAAAAACTGGCTGAACTGTTACCATTTCAAAGGGGATTGATTACATTTTACTAATTTTAAGAAAAAATTTGCCGATATATGTTACAAACCTATAAATAATCGGGGTTGTATGCCTAAGAATGCAGTCTGTGATGATGAAAAATGGCAGGAAGTGATTGAAAGGGCAAAAAAGGAAGCAGTAAAAAAAGAGGAAACAAAAGAAACAGCAGCTATGCAGGAAAGGGACTTCAAATTTAAAGGTCAAGGAGGATAATGCAATGGAAATCAATGTTAATAATAAATATGAACAGTTTTACAAAGGGACTGAGCTGATAAAGAATTATGGTTCAAACGAAAAAAGAAAAGATAAACTTGTCCACTATGAGTTTAATACGACTGATGAACATGGCAATAAGGTTATGGATAGAATGAGCAGGGAAGAAACCTTGCAGGCGATGAAAGACATCCGCTCGCAGTATGGCGATGATGTGATTGTGGAGTTTTCCGGCGACGGAATGGCAAAGCTCATAGAGGGCAGGAAAGATTATTTAGGCAGACCGCTTACGGAAGAAGAAGTGGCAAGTCAGGCAGAAAGACAGGAACTGTTTGATAGCATGGTGGTGCAAATGGAAAATACGCACCGTATGGTAATACCAAATATACAGACGAATGACAAGTTGTATAACAGTCTTGACGGGGCAGATGAAGAAGCAGTAAAAGCAGCTAACGGGATTATCAAGAATTACCTTATGCCGGGGAATGTATTGGGTATGTCAGAAGATGAACGGAAAAGCATGATTGCTTTTGGCATGGAAGAAGCAAAATATTTAGCTGAAAATTATTTGGATAAAGAGCAGGCAGGAGAATTTCTTTCCGCAATGGAAACCATTGCAAAATACGGCATGAATGGCAGCGTTGCAGAGGACGGTACGGTTACTTACCACATTGAAAAGGGGTTAAATTCTGCCGGACAGGTAGATGATATGGATATTCTGAAAGAAAAAGCGCCTGGCCTATACAAAGAGATCAACGAGTTAAACCAGAGTATCATCAACCACAAAGATGGCGAAAAGTACGGGGCAAGGTTTTTGGAATTACATAAGAGGGCGGCAAAAGTATTAAATGCAAAAAATGAAAAAGGGGAAACCAACAGCGAAGCCGCAGTAAAGAAATACAAGAAATGGGAAGAAGAAATTGAAAAGACAAAACTTCCTGACATTTTCAAAAATACAAAATATGCAAATATACAGACATTTTTTGAAAGCCTGCAAAAGCAGGGTCAATTATCCAAAGACTGGCTGAATAACAGCATGGCACGTTTTATGAAATGGCTGAATCAATAAGATAAAAACACCAACTTCTATATCCATCTTCCCACAACACGGGACTGTTGCTTTAACAATTGGGAAATTGCAAGGCGGCAGCCCCATGTTTCTGTTTTTATAATGAAATATATAAAAGCAATATAGCAGTCTATTTTTTGAACCTCCACTCTCTGCCTTGCCCCTTTGTCTTATAAATGCTATACTAACCAAAGACGCACAAACCAAAACAGTTCACCTCCGGCAGCGCTTGTCTAAGACATATAAAGAAATTATCCGGACACCATCGGAATACCGCCGGAATCTGTTTCAAAAAGAAAGGAACCCATATGTACCGGAATCAAACAAAACCCATTCAAATCGGCAATAAAACAATCGGAGGGGGCAATCCCGTTCTGATTCAGTCTATGACTAACACCAAAACAGAAAACGTAGCAGCTACGGTAGAACAGATTCAAAGGCTGGAAAAAGCAGGCTGCGAAATTATCCGCTGTACGGTGCCTACCCTAGAGGCAGCAAAAGCAATTGGTGAAATCAAAAAGCATATATCCATCCCCCTTGTGGCGGATATTCACTTTGACTATAAAATGGCAATTGCCGCTATGGAAAACGGTGCCGATAAAATCCGTATCAATCCGGGAAACATTGGAGGCATGGACCGGGTAGGGGCTGTAGTGGATGTGGCAAAAGAAAGAAATATCCCTATCCGTGTCGGAGTCAACAGCGGCTCCCTTGAAAAGAATATCATTGAAAAATACGGCAGGGTTACGGCAGAGGGAATTGTGGAAAGCGCTCTGGATAAGGTGAAGATGATTGAAGATTTAGGATATGACAATCTAGTTATCAGCATTAAGTCCTCGGATGTGCTTATGTGCGTAAAAGCCCATGAGCTGCTGGTAAAGGAAACCAATTATCCCCTCCATGTAGGAATTACGGAAGCCGGCACCCTTTGGAGCGGAAATATTAAATCTTCACTGGGGCTTGGCATGATTTTAGGGCAGGGAATCGGAGATACCATTCGGGTGTCCCTGACAGGAGACCCGGTGGAAGAGGTAAAGAGCGCAAAGCTGATTTTAAGGACGCTGGGTCTAAGAAAGGGCGGTATTGAAGTGGTTTCCTGTCCCACCTGCGGACGGACTCAGATTGATTTGATTTCTCTTGCAGGAAAGGTGGAAGAGCTGGTGGCAGACTATCCCCTTGACATTAAGGTTGCAGTTATGGGCTGCGTGGTAAACGGACCGGGAGAGGCAAAGGAGGCAGACCTTGGAATTGCAGGCGGAATTGGAGAAGGACTGTTAATTAAAAAAGGGGAAATCATCAAAAAAGTACCAGAAGAGAAACTACTTTACACATTAAAAGAAGAATTGGAGAATTGGAATTAAGGTTATGACAAAAGCTTTTCTGGAAGTATTTCCAACATTGCAGCTTCATAAGGAATTACGGGAACTGCTGAAAGAGGTGCAGGTGCTTCGCATTTCTTCCACAAAGCAGAGGGACTTTCTGCGCATTTACATAGAAAGCAGGCGGCTGATAGAAAAGGTTACCATTGTGAAGCTGGAACAGGAAATCAAAAAGCAGTTGTTCTCTGCTAACCCCATTACAGTAAAAATCTATGAACGGTTTGTTTTATCCGGACAGTATACGCCAAAAGCATTGTTTAAGGTCTATGAAGAGAGCATTCTTTTTGAGCTTAGGGAATATTCCCCGGTGCTTTATACCATGCTGAAAAAAGCGGAAGTACAGTTTCCGGAAGAGCATAAGGTTTTGCTCACATTAGAAGATACGGTTGCTGCCAGAATGAAATCTGAAGAGCTGCTAAATATTCTGAAAAAAATCTTTCATGAACGCTGCGGCTTTCCTGTTTTCGTTCAGACGGCCTATAAAGAAAAAAAGAAAAATGCACATGAAGAGGACGATATCAAAATAGCAAGGCAGGTTGCGGAAATTGTTTCCAGAGCAGAAAGCCTCCATGGAGAGTCCCGTGTTGAGGAACCGGAAAACGGGCAGGAAGAGAAAAAGGCGAAAGAGGAACAGAAAAAACAGTCAGGTGCGGCAAAAGAAGCTTCTTTTGGAGGACAGAAGGAGAAACGGGGCAGCTTCGGGAAGCGTATGCCCAAAAAAGACCCAAATCCGGACGTTATTTACGGAAAAGACTTTGAAGAAGAGGAAATTCTTGCCATCGATCAGTTGATTGGCGAAATGGGGGAAGTGACGGTTCGAGGCAGGGTGCTAGCAGTGGACACAAGGGAAATCCGCAATGAAAAGACCATTCTTATATTCCAGATTACGGATTTTACCGATACCATTACCGTAAAAATGTTTGCCCATAACGAGCAGGTGCCAGAGCTTTTAGAGCACATAACGAAAGGCGCTTTTTTCAAGCTGAAAGCAGTTGCCATGATAGATAAATTTGATAATGAGCTGACCTTAGGCTCCATACAGGGAATCAAGAAAATTCCCGATTTTACTACGAGCCGAAGCGACCACAGCCTGCAAAAAAGAGTAGAGCTTCATTGTCATACGAAGATGAGTGATATGGACGGAGTTTCCGATGCTTCTGCAATTGTAAAAAGAGCCTATAAATGGGGGCACCCAGCCATTGCCATTACGGATCACGGAGTTGCTCAGGCATTTCCGGAGGCATTTCATGTATGGCAGGATTTATGGAAGGCGGAAAAGGCAAAAAGGAAGGAAGCGGGAGAGGAAAACCCTGACAGACAGGACTTTTTTAAGATTATATATGGTGTGGAAGCCTATCTGGTAGATGATTTAAAGGAAATCGTCACCAATTCCAAAAATCAGTCGTTAGAAGAAACCTATGTGGTATTTGATATTGAGACTACCGGATTTTCACCGATTAAAAACAATATTATAGAAATCGGTGCAGTAAAAGTGGCAGGCGGTGAAATCATAGACCGGTATTCTACGTTTGTAAATCCAAAGGAGCCCATTCCTTTTCAGATTGAAAAGCTTACAGGCATAAAGGATGAGGATGTGATGGAGGCGCCTGTGATTACGCAAGTGCTTCCTGCATTTTTGGAATTTGTGGGGAATGCTGTTTTAGTGGCGCATAATGCTAATTTTGATATGAGCTTTATTTTGGAAAATGCCAAAAGACAGCAGATTGATGGGGACTTTACTTATGTGGATACAGTAGGCATTTCCAGAATGCTGCTAAAGAATCAGGCAAAGCATACACTGGATGCGGTAGCAAAAGCACTGGGAGTTTCCTTGGAAAATCATCATCGTGCCGTGGATGATGCAGCGGCAACAGCAGAAATATTTGTGAAATTTATTAAGATGCTGAAAGCAGAAGGGGCAGATACACTGGATCAGGTAAACAGCATGGGCGCTGCCAGCGTAGAGAGCATAAAAAGGCTGCCTTCCTACCATGCGATTATTCTGGCAAAAAATGACGTGGGAAGAGTGAATATGTACAGGCTGATTTCCGAATCCCATTTAACCTATTACAATAAGCGCCCAAGGATTCCCAAAAGCCGGATTTTAGAAAACCGGGAGGGTCTGATATTAGGAAGCGCCTGTGAAGCGGGAGAGCTGTACCGGGCGCTGTTAGAAGGAAAAAGCAACGAGGACATTGCCAGAATCGTAAAGTTTTACGATTATCTGGAAATCCAGCCTACCGGAAACAATGCTTTTATGATTGCATCTGAGAAGATAGACATTCATTCCATGGAAGATATTCAGGATATTAACAAGCAAATCTGCAAGCTGGGAGAGCAGTTCAACAAGCCTGTCTGTGCCACCTGCGACGTGCATTTTTTAGACCCGGAGGATGAAATCTACCGAAGGATTATCATGACTGGAAAGGGCTTTAAGGATGCGGACGATCAGGCGCCCTTATATCTTCGCACAACAGAGGAAATGCTGGAGGAATTTTCCTATCTGGGAAGCGATAAGGCAAAGGAAGTGGTTATTACCAATACGAACCTGATTGCGGACCAGATTGAATCCATAGACCCGGTGCGCCCAGATAAGTGCCCGCCGGTCATTGAGGACAGCGACAAGACGCTAACGGACATCTGCTATAACAGGGCAAGGGAAATGTATGGGGAAAATCTGCCGGAAATCGTGGAAAAAAGACTGGAAAAGGAACTGAACTCCATTATCAAAAACGGATTTGCAGTTATGTATATTATAGCCCAGAAGCTTGTGTGGAAGTCGGTGGAAGATGGCTATCTGGTAGGCTCCCGTGGCTCTGTAGGCTCATCCTTTGTGGCAACCATGTCCGGAATTACAGAGGTAAACCCTTTAAGCCCCCATTATTATTGTACAAAATGCCATTACAGCGATTTTACTTCTGAGGAAGTAAGGGCTTATGCAGGAAGGGCGGGCTGTGACATGCCCGATAAGAATTGTCCGAACTGTGGGGAGCCTTTAAAGAAAGACGGGTTTGATATTCCATTTGAAACGTTTTTGGGATTTAAAGGAGATAAGGAGCCGGATATTGATTTGAATTTTTCCGGAGAATATCAAAGTAAGGCTCATAAATATACAGAAGTCATCTTTGGCGCCGGACAGACTTTTCGTGCCGGCACCATCGGTACTCTTGCCGATAAGACAGCCTTTGGCTATGTGAAAAATTATTATGAGGAAAGAGGACAGCGAAAGCGGACCTGCGAAATCAATCGGATTGTGGAGGGATGTACCGGCATCCGGCGTTCTACCGGGCAGCATCCGGGAGGCATCATCGTACTGCCTATAGGACAGGACATCAACTCCTTTACGCCTATCCAGCACCCGGCAAATGATATGACTACGGATATTGTGACTACACATTTTGATTACCATTCCATTGACCATAACCTGCTAAAGCTGGATATACTTGGACACGACGATCCTACCATGATTCGTATGCTGGAGGATTTGACAGGAATTGATGCGGTGAAGATTCCTTTGGACGATAAAAAGGTCATGTCCTTATTCCGGAGTACAGATGCCCTTGGCATTACTCCGGATCAGATTGGGGGCTGTCCCTTAGGCTCCTTGGGAATACCGGAGTTTGGAACGGATTTTGTTATCCAGATGTTAATTGATACAAAGCCTTCCTCTTTTTCTGATTTAATCAGGATTTCCGGGCTGTCCCATGGAACGGACGTATGGCTTGGCAATGCCCAGACCTTGATAGAGGAAGGAAAAGCCACTATTTCAACAGCAATCTGTACCCGTGACGATATTATGACCTATCTGATCAATACCGGCGTGGAGGAAGCGCTTTCTTTCACCATTATGGAAAGCGTCAGAAAGGGAAAAGGGCTAAAGCCCGAATGGGAGAGTGCCATGACGGAAGCAGGGGTGCCGGACTGGTACATCTGGTCCTGCAAAAAAATCAAATACATGTTTCCAAAGGCTCATGCGGCAGCTTACGTCATGATGGCATGGCGGATTGCCTATTGCAAGGTAAATTATCCTCTTGCCTACTATGGCGCTTATTTCAGCATACGTGCATCGGCATTTTCCTATGAGCTGATGTGTCAGGGACAAAGGCATTTGGAAAATATCATGGCAGAATACGAAAGCAGGAAGGATTCCCTTTCCAAAAAAGAGCAGGATACCTATAAGGACATGAAAATCGTGCAGGAAATGTATGCAAGGGGCTTTGACTTCCTTCCAGTGGATATTTTCAAATCCAATTCCAGACTATTCCAGATTGTAGACGGAAAGCTCCTGCCATCTTTAAACAGCATTGACGGGCTTGGGGAAAAAGCGGCGGAAGCCATTATGGAAGCGTCCAAGGACGGTCCCTATTTGTCCAAGGATGATTTCAGGCAGAGGACGAAAGTATCCAAGACGGTAATTGAGCTGATGGATCAGTTGAATCTGCTTGGGGACCTGCCGGAATCCAACCAGATCAGCCTGTTTGATTTTGTATCCTGAGAAAAAAGGAGTAGTTTCGACGAAAGCTTTTAAGGTTCTTGCCCTGATTAAGAAAACTTTAAGAAATGAACATCATTTATTTCAAAAAAGTTCTTGTAAATAGGAGTTGGACAGGATAAAATAAATATAGCAGACGACAGTCTGACTAAAATACATAATTAAGGGGGAAAATGAATGAAAAAGAACAGCATTTTCAACAAAATGCTTCCACTCTTTGGAGTGCTTTTGTCCTGTGTACTGATGATGTGCATTGGAATCAATGTATCAGCGGCCAATACACAGCCGACAGATTTGAAGCAGACAGCAGCAGCAGCTACGAAGGTGACGATTGGCTGGACAGCGCCATCCACACAGGCAGGCAACAGTTATAACAGGATTATGTTCCAATGCTCTAAGGATGGCAAGACATGGGTTGACAAGGGTGCTATAGATTCAAAGGTGACAAGCGCCACATTGATTGGAATCGAAAGAGGAACCAGCCAGTATGTGCGTATCAAAGCAGTGAGCTACAACGAAGCCACCAAAAAGATTCTTGTAGACGGGGCATGGTCAGAAGCAATTGAGGTTGCAACTATTCCATACAGCGTAAGCGGAATTACCCAGACAGCTTCAACAAAGACCAAAGCAACTTTTACATGGCCGGAAGCAAGGGGTGCAAACTGTTATGATGTATATGTGGGTACTTCCTATAGCAATGCAAAATTCAAAGGGCGTATGACTGGAAGAAGTGTGGAGGTTAAAGGAAAACAGGGCTATGGATATTATGTAAAGGTAGTGCCAGTTAGAATAACCATAAATAACGCAGAGAATAATAGATATGCAGCGCTTGGAATGGAAACATGGGGCACCGTAAAGACCAATCCAAAGGCTGTAACCCTTTCCAAAGAAAATAGCTGGGAAAGAGGAAGCAAATCCATTGACTTTACATGGACCTCAAGCAATAAAAAGGTTGATGGTTATCAGGTTAAGATTTATGACAGTAAAAGCAAGGTAAAAGCTACCGTCAATACAAAGAAGACAAGCTATACATTCAATAAGGCAAAAAGCAACCAGTATTATAAGATAAAGGTTCGTCCCTATATCAATGTAAATGACAAAAAGAAATACGGATCATGGTCGGCAACTGGCGTTTCCCTAATGGCACCGCAGATTACCGGAGTTTCTCAGGAGGATAATAAGGCAACGGTTACATGGGCGGCAGTAAAGGGCGCAAGCGCTTATGATATTTATGCAGGCAGCTATCCTGATATTGAAAGCATGACCAAGATTGGCACATCCAATTCAACAACCTTTGTTACAAATGCTGTACAAAATAATGCAGCAGTTACTACCAATAAGCGAATTTATTTCTGTGTTAAAGCAACGAAAACTGTTAAAGGAAAGACTTATACATCCTTAGCAAGTGATGCAGGATTCAGTAACTAAAATTCGGCAATTAAATAAGAACACCTATGATAAAAAGAGACTGTCTTTTCAGGCGGTCTCTTTTTATGCCCATGTTTCAAAGGAATTGGAATCCTAACCATAAAAAAATAGGGCAGTTCAGGGAAACTGTCCTATCGTTTAGGGAAAATTGTATAAAGGGATTTATACAAAAAATGGTATTAACCATATGAAAATCAGCACGTGCAACTGTTTTTCATAAATATATAATAACACTTTTTTCGTATATGTCCAGCATTTTTTTACAATTTCCGCATGTTTTCATCGCTAAAAATCGACAAAAAGCGGGGAATGCCGAATTTAAAAAATAATAGTCATAAGTTGTACAAGTCTTCATATATTGAGATAAGAGGAAAGGACAAGGTGAAGACTATGGAAGAAACATTATTGCAACTGTTTCCGATGCCCATACGAAAGCTGTTTGAGGAAGCAGCAGGAAAGCTGAAGGATTTAAGGGAAATCCGCATCCGCATTGATTGTCCGGTTCTGCTGTACATAAGGAATGAAGAATATTATTTAAACGGACTGGGACAATTGATTCAGGACATGGACAAGGCGATTTCCTTTACCAAGGAGGAAATGGAGGAAATCATCAACTATATATGCAAATATTCTCCCTATGCCTATAAGGAGCAGCTAAAGCAGGGATTTTTGACAGTAGCAGGGGGGCACCGGATAGGGGTTGCCGGAGAAATTGTGGCGGAAGGGGAAGAAATACAATCCATAAAAAATATTCGGTTCTTAAATATCCGGATTTCCCATGAAGTGCTTGGAGCAGCAGCGCCGGTCCTTCCCTTTCTTTATAAAAAAGGAGAGGCAAATCAGGTAAGAAGCGTTTTTAACACCATGATTATTTCACCGCCCGGATTTGGGAAAACTACCTTGCTTCGGGATCTGATTCGAGAAATATCCGATGGAAACAAATGGTCTAAGGGGCAGACTGTTGGAATTGTGGATGAAAGAAGTGAGATTGCAGGAAGCTTTTTGGGAAAGCCCCAAAATAAAATTGGCTTAAGGACAGATGTGATGGACCGCTGTCCAAAGGTGCGGGGCATGATGATGCTCATACGTTCCATGGCGCCTAAGGTGCTGGCAGTGGATGAGCTTGGAACCATCGAGGATGTAAAGGCTTTAAAAAAAGTCATACACTGTGGCTGTCAGGTATTGGTGACGATTCATGGTGACAGTTTGGAGGAAGTATATCAAAAGGTGTTTTTAAGGGAGCTTCTTGCGGAGGGCTGTTTTCAGAGATTCGTTGTTTTAGAAAAAGAAGAGAACGGAGAGCATAGGATTCACATTTATGATGAAAGGGGGCGCTTTTGGTGAGGTATATTGGATTTCTGCTGCTGCTTACAGGATGTACCGGGCTTGGCATGTGCTTTGTGGAGGATTATAAGGAACGGATACAGGTGCTTTCTAAAATTCAAAAAATGCTTTGCCTGATTAGTGATCGAATACTATCGGAAAAAGATTCCCTGCCGGAAGCCTTTTTTCATACCGGAAGCAGGTTTGAAGGCAAATGGAGGCAGTTCTTAAGGGAAATGTATGAGGAAACGGAAAAGAGGAACGGAAAAACCTTAGAAGAAATCTGGAAGGAAAAAAGCAGTATTTTACAGGGCGTCATAAAAGAACGGGATTTTCCAGCCTTTAGGGAAGCGATGAAGCAGACCTGTTTTCATACACAGGCAGGCCAGCTAAGTGCACTAAAGGATTATCAGATGAAGATGGAAGAAGATTTAAAAGAGCTGACAGAGCAGAAGAAGGAAAAATGTAAGCTGTATCAAAGCCTTGGAATTATGAGCGGAATCCTGCTCATCATAATACTTTGGTAAAAAACAATACGGAATGGAAAAAGGGGATAGGATGAGCATTGGAATTATTTTTAAAATTGCGGCAGTAGGCATTTTAGTTACTATATTGGGACAGGTACTAAAGCATAGCGGCAGGGAGGACCATGCCTTTTTGCTGGGATTAGCAGGGCTTGTCATAGTCATGTCATGGGTAGTGCCTTATATTTATGAATTGTTTGAGACCATTCAGACATTGTTCAGTCTGTAGGAGGAAAGTATGGACATTGTAAAAATTGGTTTTTTAGGAATTGTGGCAGTGCTTTTATCCATACAGGTAAAGCAGAGCAGGCCAGAGTTTGGATTTTATATCATATTGGGTACAAGCCTTTGTATCCTTACGATGGTATTGTCTTACTTTTACAATATTTCTTCCGTGTTTGGCAGCTTTTATGCATATCTGGGAGAATATAAAAGCTATTTGGAGCTGCTCCTAAAGGTACTTGGAATTACTTACATCTGTGAATTTTGTGCAAGCCTGTGCAGGGATGCAGGCTATGGCTCCATTGCCGGACAGATTGAATTAAGCGGGAAATTGTCTGTGTTAATGTTTGGGCTGCCTATTCTGCTTACACTGTTAGAAACCTTGAAAAGCTATGGGGGATGAAAATGGATGGAATAAACCTATTGGAGCAAATGGATTTTTCCCTGCTCAATGACATGCTTGAGGATATTTTTCCGGCAGGCTCTATGAGCTTTCAGGAAATGCTTGGAAATTTGATGGAAGGAAACATGGAGTTTGGCATGAAGTCTGCGCTTTCACTGTTAAAGGAGGCGCTATTTCGGGGAATTGGGGAAAGCAGAAACATATTTTTGGCTGTGCTGGTGCTTGGAATATTTGGTGCGCTGCTTACCAACGTGACGGAGCTGTTTGAAAATAAACAGGTTGCGGAATTTGCCCATTATTTCATATTTCTTTTACTGGCAATCCTTCTTTTTAAAAGCTTTCAATTGTCCTTGGAAATCAGTGAAGGGGCAATTGGAAAAGTCGTGGATTTTATGAGGGCATTTATTCCGGCATACAGCCTAAGCCTGTGCTTTTCTTCCGGCACCATGACGGCGTATAGCTATTATCAGTTTGTATTTATTATTATTTACGGGCTGGAATCGCTGTTGTCTGCCTTTTTTATTCCCCTGTGCCAGTGCTATGCGTTTTTAGCGGTTATGAATGGAGTTTCCGGGGCAAAAAGGCTGGAAGGCATATTGGTTCTTTTAGATAAGGTAATTAAGGGTGGGGTGAAGCTTGCCTCCATTCTGACTATTGGAAGCAGTCTGCTTCATTCCATGCTTATGCCGGCAATTGACAATGTGAATACAAAGCTGGTGCAAAAGTCCATTAGCATGGTGCCGGGGCTTGGAGATGTTACCGATTCCATGACGGAGGTCTTTTTAGGCTCTGCCCTGCTTATTAAAAACAGCATTGGAGCAGCCGCTTTAATCCTATTGCTTTTCATCTGCATGGTGCCTCTTGTGAAGCTGTTTTGCATAGGGGGCGCCCTAAAGCTTGCTGGCGCCCTGCTTGGAATGTTTGGAGAGGGAAAGCAGGTACATTTTATTGAGCAGATGGGAAATGGCAGTTTTCATATGTTTCAGATTACCTTATGCACCATGGTCATGTTTTTTATTTCGATTGCGCTGATTGCAGGCGTCACCATAGGAGGAATGTAAATATGGCTGCGCTGTATATCTATTTGGAAAAGGCATGTTATTTTATGATTGGGGCGCAGCTTCTGCTTTATTTTCTCCCCTCAAAAAAATACGAGAAATATATGGGAATGCTTACAGGCTTTATTTGCATGGTTATTCTGGTGCTTCCAGTATGCAACCTGATATTCCAAAAACAGGACTGGCAATATACAAAGCGGATGAAGGAATTTGAAGAACAGCTTGAAAGAGTCCTGTCTGCAGAAGAAATCAGGCTGGAAAAAGAGAAATACCAGTCTATATCCAAAGGGCTGGAAGAATTATATGCCGGAAAAGAACAGCTTATGGAAAAGCTGGGACCCATTGCCTTGGAATATGGCTTTGCCATCCGGGACATCTCCTATGAAACGGAGGAGGAAAGGTTTTGCATTACTCTGTCGGAGCAAAGGGAGGAAGAAGGAAATGTTTTCATAGAAAAAATAACCATTGGGCAGGATGCCGAAAAAAAGGAGCAAAAAGGATTAAGGGAGAAAATGGCAGAGGAGCTTGGAATTGATGAAAGATATATTCGGATTCAGTAAAAGGGAATGGAAAAATAAGCAGGAAGGGGGAACGGATATTGGCGGGGATGGTGGAGGAATCTGGAATAAAATCGGAAAGGACAGACTTGCTATATGTATTTTAGGCGGGCTGCTGTTATTCGTAGTGGCTCTGCCTATAGACAAAAAGGAGAATAAGACGGAGAAGGATGCCGGAACGTTTCAGGAGGAACAAAAAGAGTTAGAATCCGAAAACAGCGCCTCTTTAAACCAGAGGGCAGGGCAGGCGGAGTTGGAAGAAAACACAGAGGAATATGGAGCCCTGTTATCCAAAGAGGTGGAAGACATATTGAAATATATGGAGGGCGTAGGAAGGGTTAAGGTGCTTGTGACTATGGAGACGTCCAAAGAAGCCATTGTGGAAAAGGACAGCTCCTATACCCGCTCAAATACATTGGAAACGGATTCGGAGGGAGGAAGCCGGAATATTTCCGATATGGACAATCAGGAGGAGACCATTTATGGAACGGACAGTCAGGGAAACAAGACTCCTTATGTGGTAAAGGAAATTGCTCCACTTGTGAAGGGGGTAGTGGTGGTGGCAGAAGGCGGAGGGAACAGTCAGGTGAAAGAAAACATTACGGAAGCATTAGTGGCATTATTTGACTTAGAGCCACATAAAATAAAAGTAGTAAAGATGAGAGGTGACCTTAAATGAAAGGAAAATATGATGTAAAAAAGCTTTGGAAGCGTAATCAGATTATGATTACTGCATTGGCACTAATGATTGCAATTGCAGGCTACTTGAATTTTACGGGAAAGCAGATTGATGATGAAATCATGGTAACCACATCTGCCCAGTTTGAGGAGGCAAATGCAATACTGGATGACAGCGCCTCAGCAAAGGAGGACAGCGCTACAATTTATGATATTTCTGATGAGGACATTGAATCTTTGGCAGAAATTGAAAGCCTTGACTCTGATGTGGAGCTAAGCTCTGCAGATTTTCTGGATGAAGCATCGGCAGAAGCCATAGGAGAAACGGCACAGGCAGAAGGAAACGGTACGGAAACTGCATCAGCAGAAACACCTGCAGCAGATATGGCAGCAGTGGAAACCGCTTCTAAGGATGTAGCAGCCGCAGAGGAAACTGGAGATGAAATACCGGGAGAAGCGGTATTTACCAGCACAACAACTGCAGTGAGCAGTCTAGCAGCAGCTAACTTATTAAAGGAACAGACAAGGGCAAAGAATAAAGAGACTCTTTTGGAAATCATCAATAATTCCAATGTTTCCGACGTAGCAAAGCAGGATGCCATCAACAGCATGATTGCTATGACAGAAATGGCAGAAAAGGAATGCAGTGCGGAAATACTGTTAGAGGCAAAGGGCTTTGAGGATGTGGTAGTGAGCATCAGCGGCGACCAAGTAGATGTGATGGTAGGCTTAAGTGAGTTGACAGATGCCCAAAGAGCGCAGATAGAGGACATTGTAAAGCGCAAGACTGGAATTACAGCAGAGAATATTATTATTTCTCCTGTGGGAAAATAGACAAAGATGTGCTATACTCATAGGGAAGGAAAAATGCACAAAGGAGTTGGGTTATGAAAAGAGTTATTTTAATTGTATTAGACAGCTTTGGCATTGGTGAAATGCCGGATGCAGAGGAATATGGAGATAAAGGAACCAATACACTTGGAAGCTGTGCAAAAAGCAAATATTTCCATTTGCCCAATTTAAAGAAAATGGGACTTTTCAATATAGAAGGAGTAACGGCAGGAGAAAAGGAACCAGTTCCAACCGCCCTGACAGCAAGAATGAAGGAAGCCTCCAAAGGAAAGGATACCACCATTGGACACTGGGAAATTGCAGGGGTCATCTCAAAAAAGCCGCTGCCCACTTATCCGGATGGGTTTCCAAAAGAGGTACTGTCTGAATTTGAAAAGCTTACAGGCAGAGGCGTACTTTGCAATCAGCCTTATTCCGGAACAGAGGTCATAAAGGATTACGGAAAAGAGCATATGGAATCGGGAAAGCTGATTGTATATACCTCAGCCGACAGCGTATTCCAGATTGCGGCACATGAGGACATAGTACCTTTGGAGACGCTTTATGAATACTGCAGGATGGCAAGGGAGCTTTTAAAGGGAGAGCATGGAGTAGGAAGAGTCATTGCGAGGCCCTTTACAGGTAGTGACGGGAATTTTACAAGAACGCCCAACCGTCATGATTATTCCCTTATTCCGCCAAAGAAGACCATGTTGGATTTGTTGAAGGAAAGCGGGCAGGACGTAATCGGCGTAGGAAAGATCAAGGATATTTTTGCAGGCAGCGGCATTACCGAATATACGTATACAAAGGGCAACGAAGAAGGAATACAAAAGACCATTTCCTATATGCAAAAGGATTTTAGTGGACTTTTGTTTGTAAATCTGGTAGATTATGACATGTTATATGGTCATAGGAATGACATTGACGGTTATGCAAAGGCGCTTTCCTATTTTGATGAAAGGCTTCTGGAGCTGACTGCTCTTATGAGGGAAGAGGATGTGCTTATGATTACTGCAGATCACGGCTGTGATCCGGGGTATATTGTCTCCACGGACCATTCTAGGGAATATACCCCGTTTCTTATGTATGGAAAGCATATTTTACCGGACAATCTAGGAACAAGGGAAACCTTTGCGGACATCAGCGCAACCGTCCTTGATTATCTGGGTGTGGATAAGGGACAGACGGCAGGAAGCTCCATGCTTGCAAAAAGATAATATGCATGATTATATACGATGAAAAAACAGAAGAAAGGACAACCAGACCGTGGGCAATTATGAAAAAGAAATAAACAGAAGAAGGACATTTGCCATTATTTCCCACCCGGATGCAGGAAAGACTACATTGACAGAGAAATTTCTGCTGTATGGAGGGGCAATTAACTTAGCAGGAAGCGTAAAAGGAAAAGCAACTGCCAGACATGCAGTGTCCGACTGGATGGAAATTGAAAAAGAAAGGGGAATTTCCGTTACTTCGTCGGTTTTACAGTTTGAATATGATGATTTCTGCATCAATATACTGGATACGCCGGGACATCAGGACTTTTCTGAGGATACCTACCGGACCCTGATGGCTGCAGACAGTGCGGTTATGGTAATTGATGCTTCAAAGGGAGTAGAGGCGCAGACAAGAAAGCTGTTCAAGGTTTGTGTCATGCGAAGGATTCCTATTTTTACCTTTATCAATAAAATGGACAGGGATGCCAATGATACCTTTGAGCTTTTAGATGAAATTGAAAAGGAGCTTGGAATTGCCACCTGTCCGGTAAACTGGCCCATTGGCTCAGGAAAGAACTTTAAAGGGGTCTATGACAGAAAGGGAAAGCAGGTCATTACCTATTCTGATACCCAAAAGGGAACGAAGGAAGGGGAAACCAATGTGATTTCCACATCAGAGGAG
Organism: Robinsoniella sp.; assembly: GCA_023664735.1. Lineage (GTDB taxonomy): Bacteria > Bacillota > Clostridia > Lachnospirales > Lachnospiraceae > RGIG3040. Next base: position 16,153 of record JAMPFB010000012.1, read on the forward strand.
GACAAGCTGGTTTCCTTTATCGGACAGGAAAATAAGGAGATTCTTTTTGATGAAATCGAGCTGCTTGATGGGGCAAGTGCAGATTTTGATTTAGACAAGGTGCAAAAAGGCGAGCTGACACCGGTATTTTTTGGCTCGGCCCTGACTAATTTTGGCGTGGAGATTTTTTTAAAGCATTTTCTGGAAATGACTACGACTCCTTTGCCCAGAAAGGCCGGGGAAGGCATGATAGACCCGGTAAATAATGACTTTTCAGCATTTGTATTTAAGATACAGGCAAATATGAACAAGGCGCACCGGGACAGGATTGCCTTTATGCGCATCTGCTCCGGCAAGTTTGAAGCGGGCATGGAGGTGAAGCATGTACAGGGCAATAAGATTATGCGTCTTTCCCAGCCACAGCAGATTATGGCAAATGACCGTAAGATTGTGGAAGAGGCATATGGCGGGGATATTATCGGCGTGTTTGATCCGGGCGTGTTTTCCATTGGAGATACAATTTGTATGCCAAATGAAAGCTTTGCCTATGAAGGAATCCCAACCTTTGCACCGGAGCATTTTGCAAGGGTAAGACAGGTGGATACCATGAAAAGAAAGCAGTTTGTAAAGGGCATCACCCAGATTGCCCAAGAGGGAGCTATCCAGATATTTCAGGAATTTCATACCGGAATGGAAGAAATTATCGTTGGAGTGGTAGGGGTGCTGCAGTTTGATGTATTGAAATACAGGCTGGAAAATGAGTATAATGTAGAGATAAAAATGGAAAACTTACCATATGAGCATATCCGGTGGATTGAAAATAAGGATATGGACTTAGATAAAATTGTGGGAACCTCCGACATGAAAAAAGTAAAGGATTTAAAAGGAAATCCACTTTTGTTGTTTGTGAACGCATGGAGCGTAGGCATGACCTTAGACAGAAATGAAGGACTGGTATTGTCGGAATTTGGAAGAGAGTAAGCAGAGGTATCGTATGGAAAAACGAAGGAAAGACAAAAGAATCATCATAAGCATCGGATTGATTGCTTTCTGCTTTCTTTCGGGCCTGTGCCTTAGGGAAAGCAGGCTAAAGCAATTAGAAGAAGCTGTCCGCCAATATGTGGATGAAAAGGAAGGAGAACAGATTGCCAATAAGCTGAAGGAATACAAAAAGCAGGTAGAAGATACAAAGGTGCTTGCAGATGAGTCCTTTGAAGCCGTGAAAGCGCCGGAGGCGGAGATTTTGGATGGGCAGTCCATAGGTAAAGAGGCGGAACCGGCAGAAAAAGAAGGAGATGGCGGGGAAGAAGATATATTTTCCGGCAAATTTTATTACACCTATCTTTCGGATTCTTTAAAGGTCGTCTATAAGGAGGTATATGAAAGTATTTTATCCAGAAAAGAAACAGAGGTTTCCACTTTGTTAAAGGAAAATCTGGACATTGCCTTTCAATGTGTGTTAAACGATTTCCCGGAAATCTTTTATGTGGGTGGCTATCATTATACGGAGCATACAAGGGCTACGGAAACGGTAAAGCTGGTATTTTCGGCAGATTATACTATGACGGAGGAGGAAATCAGAGAAGCAGAGCCTAAAATTGATGCTTATGTGCAGTCATGCTTTGCAGGCATGAGCAGTACAATGAGCCAGTATGAACAGGTAAAATATATATACGATTATATTATTACCCACACGGAATACGATTTAGAGGCGCCCAATAATCAAAATATCTGTTCTGTGTTTTTAGAAGGAAGGTCTGTGTGTCAGGGCTATGCGGAGGCTATGGAATATTTGCTGCAAAAGAGGGGCTTTGTTATTTCCATAGTAAACGGATATGTGGAAAATGGAAGCCGCCATGCATGGAATATCCTTATGGTAGATGGAAACTACTACTATTTGGATGCTACATGGGGGGATGTGGATTATCAGTCGGCAGAAGGAACCGATACGGGCATTTCCAAGGAAGTTATGCCCATCAATTATGACTATTTTCTGATTACCACGGAGCAGTTAAATGTTACCCACCAGATTAACAACATTGTTGCCGTGCCTGCCTGCGTGGCAACCCAGAATAACTACTATAGAAAAGAAGGGCTGTATTTTGAAGCGGTGGACAAGGAAAAGCTTGCCATGATTTTTCAAAATGCAAGGGACAGAGGGGAGGAGACTGTAACGATTAAGTGCAGCAATGACTCTGTTTATACAGCAATGCGCTCCTATCTGTTAGACGATCAGGGAATATTCAACTATACGGTCAATAAAAGCAAGGTTACCTATTATGACAGCCAGCAAATGGGAACTTTATGTTTTTGGCTGGAATAGTTCTTTGCAAAAAAAGGAATCTTTGTTATAATAAACCAATAGATAGTGGAAGGAGGTACCAAAATGGAAAAAGAGCAGGAACGTGGTACTTATGTATTAAAAGAAGATAAGAAGATCGGTGCAGTGCAGATTGCTGATGACGTGGTTGCCATGATTGCCAGTCTGGCAGCTACTGAGGTGGAAGGCGTAGGCGCCATGGTTGGAAATATTACAAATGAGCTTATGAGCAAGGTGGGAATGAAAAAGCTTACAAAGGGCGTCAAGGTGGAGATTTTAGAGCAGGTGGTCAGCGTGGATTTAGCCATAACAATGGAATACGGCTATAACATTCCCCAGACCTGTCAGGCAGTCCAGAATAAGGTGAAGGCATCCATTGAAAATATGACAGGCTTAGAGGTTTCCGATGTGAATATCCGCATTGCGGGAGTCAATATGAAAACCGAACAATAAAAAGTAGGAAAGGGTGCTTTATGCACCCCTTTTCACTATGGAATAAAACAGGAATAGGGAAAATAGTAAAGGAAAAGACTATGAGCAGAAGAGAAATCAGGGAGCAGATTTTTAAAATATTGTTCCGCATAGAATTTAATCAGATAGAAGACATGCCAGAACAGCTTCGCTTATTTTTTGAGCAGGAAGAAACAATAGAAGAAAAGGATGAACAGGAAATTCGTGGGAAGTACGAAAAAATTGCAGACAAGCTGGAAGTCATTGATGGCATGCTAGAGGAAAAGGCGGATAAATGGTCTGTAAGCCGTATGGGAAAGGTAGAGCTTGCTCTGCTCCGTCTTGCCATATATGAAATGGAATTTGACGATAATGTTCCGGTTTCCGTTGCAATCAATGAAGCAGTGGAGCTGGCAAAGAAGTTTGGACAGGATGAAGCTCCTGCTTTTATCAATGGAGTTTTAGCAAAGTTTACAAAGTAAGGAAAGTCCCTGCGCAGCAGGGGATGGAGCAGGGAAATGCAATGCAGAAAAATATATATTCCGTTTTTCAGGTAAATGGTTATATTAAAAATATGTTTACACAGGATTTTATGTTAAGGACCATTTCCGTAAGAGGAGAAGCAAGCAATGTAAAATATCATTCCTCCGGGCATATTTATTTTACCCTGAAGGATGAACGGAGCGCTTTATCCTGTGTGATGTTTGCCGGAAACCGCAAAGGGCTTGCTTTTTTATTAGAAGAAGGAAAGCAGATTGTGGTAAACGGTACGATAGATGTTTATGAAAGAGATGGAAAATACCAGCTTTATGCCAAGGAGATTACTTTAGACGGAACAGGACAGCTTTATGAAAGGTTTGAAGCCTTGAAGCAGGAGTTATTGGAAATGGGTATGTTTGCACCAGAATATAAACGGCATATTCCAAAGTACAGCAAGGTAATCGGCGTGGTGACGGCGCCTACCGGTGCAGCAGTAAGGGATATTATCCATATTGCCACAAGGCGGAATCCTTATGTGCAGATTCTGTTATATCCGGCAATTGTCCAAGGAGAACAGGCAGTGGGCAGCATTATCAATGGCATCCATGCTTTAGAGGAAAAACAGGTGGATGTTATGATTGTTGGCAGAGGCGGCGGTTCCATAGAGGACTTATGGGCGTTCAATGAAAGGGCAGTGGCAGAGGCAATTTTTAACTGTTCTGTCCCCATTATTTCTGCTGTAGGCCATGAAACAGATACGACCATAGCAGACTTTGTGGCAGATCTGCGGGCTCCCACTCCATCGGCAGCAGCAGAGCTGGCAGTGATGGAGTACAGCCAGATACAAAAGGAGCAGCAGGAATACAGGGAACGGTTAAAGAGACAGATGGAAAGGCTGCTTTCCTTAAGGAGAAACAGGCTGGAAAACTACCAGCTTCGCATATCCTATCAAAATCCAGCCAACCGGATCAGGGAACAGAGAATGTATGCCCTTACTATAGAAGAAAAGCTAAAAAGGGCAATGGAGGATAAGATAAAGGATAACAGGCATAGGTTTTCTGTATATATTGAAAGGCTGAAGGGGCTCTCTCCCATGGATAAGCTGAATCAGGGCTATGGCTTTGTGGCAGACCAAAGAGGTGCAGCTATTCGGGATGTTTCCGCACTGTCTTTAGGAGATCCCATTTATGTCAGCTTAAGAAATGGAACCGTGGAAGCAAGGGTGGAAAAAATTACAAAAAGAAGGAAATAGAAATGGCAGGAAAAAAGAAAGAAATCACTTTGGAAGAGGCATTTGAGCAATTAGAAGAAACCCTGCAGGCATTAGAGGCAGAGGACATTACATTAGAAGCTGCCTTTTCGCAGTATAAGCAGGGGATGGAGCTTTTAAAGCATTGCAACGATTTAATCGACCAAGTGGAAAAAAAGGTGTTAGTATTAAGTGAGGACGGAGAATGCCATGAATTTTAAAGAAGAGCTTGCAAAAAGAGTAGAGGAAATAGAAGAAATCATAAAGGCTTATCTTCCCAAAGAGGAAGGGAATCAAAAGGTAGTGCTGCAGGCGATGAATTACAGCATACTTTCAGGAGGAAAGCGCCTAAGGCCCATGCTGATGCAGGAGGCATACCGGCTATATGGAGGAAAAGAAGAAATCGTAAAGCCTTTTATGGCGGCTCTTGAAATGATACATACCTATTCCCTGATTCATGATGACTTACCGGCAATGGATAATGACGAGTATAGAAGGGGAAGAAAGACTACCCATATGGTTTACGGGGAGGCAATGGCAATCTTAGCAGGTGATGGCTTACTGAATTATGCGTTTGAAACGGCAGCAGGAGCCTTTTGTCTAAAGCCGGGAGATGGCAGGGTGGAAAGGGCATTTTCCATTTTGGCAAAAAAGGCAGGAATCTATGGAATGATCGGCGGGCAGACTGCAGATATTCTGGCAGAGGAAAGAGAAGAAATGCTTTCCTTAGAGGAGCTTCTTTATATTCATGAAAATAAGACTGCAGCCTTAATCCAAAGCGCCCTTACTATTGGAGCAGTGCTGGCTGGCGCTGGAAAAGAGCAGATTGCGCGCATGGAGAAGGTGGGCTTTGACCTTGGGGTTGCATTCCAGATTCAGGATGATATTTTGGATGTAACAGGCAGCATGGAGAAGCTGGGCAAGCCAGTAGGAAGCGATGAAAGGAATCATAAGGCGACTTATGTAACATTAGTGGGGCTGGAGAAAGCGGGGAAAGAGCAGGAGGAGCTTTCTAAGGAGGCGCTTAAGCTGTTGGAAGGAGAAGGAGCAGGTTCCTTTTTCAAACAGCTTGTGCAGTCCCTGATTACAAGAGAAAGTTAGGGGGAGTTACATTATGTTGTTAGAGAAAATTGAGAAGGAAAACGACATAAAGAAAATTGCACCTGAGGATTATAATCTGCTGGCAGAGGAAATCAGACAATTCCTCATTGAAAAAATCAGTGTGACCGGAGGGCACTTAGGCTCCAATTTAGGAGCGGTAGAGCTTACCATGGCTTTGCATCTTGCCCTGAATCTGCCGGAGGATAAGATTATATGGGATGTGGGGCACCAGTCCTATACCCATAAGCTGTTAACGGGAAGAAGAGAAGGCTTTGAACAGCTTCGTACCTATGGGGGCATGAGCGGCTTTCCAAAGCGGAAGGAAAGCAACTGCGATGCTTTTGATACCGGACACAGCTCAACCTCCATATCAGCAGGGCTTGGACTTGTGGAGGCAAGGGAAATCAAAGGAGAAAGCCATACGATTGTTTCCGTAATCGGTGACGGCGCCCTGACAGGGGGCATGGCTTATGAGGCGTTAAATAATGCGGCAAGGCTGGAAAGTAATTTTATTATTATATTAAATGATAATAACATGTCCATATCAGAAAATGTAGGAGGGGTATCCTCTTATTTAAACAGTATCCGTACAGACAGTAAATATCTGGATTTGAAGGACAGCATTTATTATAAGCTTTTGGATGTTCCAAAGGTAGGTGCGCCTATCGTGCGAAAAATCCAGAAGGCAAAAAACAGCTTTAAGCAGCTGGTAATACCGGGCATGTTTTTTGAAGATATGGGCATTACTTATTTAGGCCCGGTAAATGGCCACGACATTGGCGCCCTGACAAAAGTATTAAAGGAAGCAAAACGAAAAAATACAGCCGTTTTGGTACATGTCAATACCCAGAAGGGAAAAGGATATGGACCGGCTGAAAGGCATCCGGCAAGATTCCATGGAGCGGAGCCCTTTCAAATTGAAACAGGGCTTCCGGCAAATCCCAGAAAGAAAGCAAGCTATACAGATGTGTTTGCAACAGTCATGAATAAATTAGGGGACCGGGATAAGGATATTGTGGCAATTACTGCAGCCATGCCGGACGGCACAGGCCTTAAGCGGTTTCGGAACCGTTATCCAGAGCGGTTTTTTGATGTGGGCATTGCGGAGGAGCATGCGGTTACCTTTGCGGCAGGTCTGGCAGCAGGAGGGCTTAAGCCTGTGGTGGCAGTGTATTCTTCCTTTTTGCAAAGGGCCTATGACCAGATTCTACATGATGTATGTATTCAGGACCTTCCCGTTATATTTGCCATTGACCGGGCAGGGCTAGTGGGAAGCGATGGGGAGACCCATCAGGGGATTTTTGATTTATCCTATTTATCCAGTATTCCGGGAATGCATATTATGGCGCCCAAAAATAAATGGGAGCTGTCGGATATGCTTAAGTTTGCGGTCGAGTTTCAGCATCCCATTGCAATCCGTTATCCAAGAGGAGAAGCTTATGACGGTTTAAAGGAATTTAGACAGCCGGTAGAGCTTGGAAAAAGCGAAGTCATTTATCAGGGAAGCAAAATTGCTCTTCTGGCAGTAGGCAGCATGGTGAAGACTGCTCTTACCGTACATGATATGCTGGAAAAAGCGGGCATTTTAGCTACGCTGGTAAACAGTCGGTTTGTAAAGCCAGTGGATGAAGAGCTGCTTAAGGAGCTTTCTAAGGAGCATAAGCTTATTGTAACTATGGAGGAAAACGTATTAAGCGGAGGCTTTGGAGAAAGGATTCTGGATTTTATGGCAGGAGAAGGACTTCCTGTAAAGGTGCTAACTATCGGATTGCCGGATGCTTATGTGGAGCATGGCAACGTGGAATTGTTAAAAAAATCCGTAGGAATTGATAAAGATACAATTTTTCACAAAATCATGGAAGAAAGTAAGGAGCTTTTATGAAGGAAAGACTGGATGTACTTTTAGTGAAGCAGAAACTGGCGCCTTCTAGGGAAAAAGCAAAGGCTGTTTTAATGGCGGGGCAGGTATTTGTGGACAATCAGAAAGAGGATAAGCCCGGAACCATGTTCGACCCTGATAAGGTGCAAATAGAAGTAAGGGGCAGTACATTAAAATATGTGAGCCGGGGCGGGTTGAAGCTGGAAAAGGCAATGAAGGAATTTCCCATAGGGCTTTCGGGAAAGACCTGTATGGATATAGGGGCATCCACCGGAGGGTTTACGGACTGTATGCTGCAAAACGGAGCTGCAAAGGTGTATGCCATTGATGTAGGCCACGGGCAGTTAGACTGGAAGCTTAGAAACGATGAACGGGTAATCTGCATGGAAAAGACCAATTTCCGTTATGTGACAAAGGAGCAGGTGCCGGAGGAAATTGATTTTGCTTCTGTAGATGTGTCTTTTATTTCCCTGACAAAAATACTTCCGGCAGCTAAGCCGCTTTTAAAGGAAGGCGGGCAAATGGTATGCCTGATTAAGCCCCAGTTTGAGGCAGGCAGGGAAAAGGTAGGAAAAAAAGGCGTAGTAACTGATAAGCAGGTGCATAGGGAAGTCATTGAAAAGGTGGCGGACTTTGGAGCTGACATGGGATTTTTGATTTTGGGGCTTTCTTATTCCCCCATTAAAGGGCCGGAAGGAAATATTGAGTACCTGCTTTATTTAGAAAATAGAAAAACAGAGGGGACGGAGCCGGAAGAGAAAATAGAGGGGCTTATTTCAGAGGTGGTTCAGGCAGCTCATGAAAGCCTGTCCGGAAAGTAGTGGGAGATATGAATCATTTTTTTGTGCTGACGAATCAGCCTAAGGACAAGGATTTAAAAATCACCAATTACATATGCGAATATATGAGGGAAAGAGGAAAGCAGTGTGATTACATGGTGTTTGCGCCGGAAAAGGAAAGGTTAGGTGATGATAACCAGAATCCTTTGAACTTACCTTCTAATTTAGAATGTATTCTTGTGCTTGGAGGAGACGGAACCCTTCTTCAAGCTGCCATGGATACGCTGTATCTGGATATTCCCCTAATTGGAATCAATCTGGGAAATCTGGGCTTTTTGGCAGAGGTGGAGCAGTCCCATATGAATGAAGCGCTGGAGCAGCTAATTTGGGGCCAGTGGCAGCAGGAGGAGAGGATGATGCTTTCCGGTACTTTAAGGAAGGCAGGGAAAGAAGCAAAAAAGTATCATGCGCTGAATGATATTGTGCTTACAAGGGAAGGCTCTCTTCGTATCGTGACCTATGATATTTATGTAAATGGACAGTTTTTAAACAGCTTCCATGCAGATGGAGTCATTGTGTCCACCCCTACCGGTTCTACCGGCTACAATATGTCGGCAGGAGGCCCTATTGTGGAGCCTAAGGCAAAGCTGATACTAATTACGCCTATCTGTCCCCATACCCTTAACACCAGAAGCATTGTTTTGTCCCCTGAGGATGAAATCGAAGTCAAAATTGGAGTGGGCAAGAACGGGGACGTGCAAGGGGCAGAAGTGAATTTTGATGGTAAATTCAGGGAATCCTTGAAAACCGGGGACAGCATTGCAATCAGCCAGTCGGGAAAGGTTACAAGGCTGATACGGTTAAGCAGGGAAAGCTTTTTGGAAGTGCTTCATAAGAAAATCAGCGAGTAGAAAGTAAGGAAAGTCCCCGGCAGAAGCTTGGGGAAAATGGGCAGGAATGTTAACATGAAAAAAAGCAGGCATGAAAAAATAGTAGAATTGATTGAAAAGGAGCAAATAGGTACTCAGGAGGAGCTTGCCAAAAGGCTGAATGAGGCAGGATTTTTAGTAACTCAGGCAACTGTTTCCAGAGATATCAGACAGCTTCATCTGACGAAAGTGCAGCTTCCAGAAGGTGCACAGAAATATGCGCTTTTACAAAACAATGACAGCCAACTGGGAGATAAATATATCAGGGTGTTAAGGGACGGCTTTGTTTCCGTAGATGTGGCGGGCAATTTGCTAGTACTAAAAACCGTTTCTGGCATGGCGATGGCAGTGGCGGCATCTATAGATGCCATGAAGCTTCCAGAGGTGGTAGGCTCCATAGCAGGAGATGATACGGTTATGGTAGCTGTCCGCACACCGGAAGAAACAAGGCTTCTGATGGATAAAATCAAAGGGCTTATTGGAGAGTAAGGATAAAGTATGTTAGAAAGTTTACGGGTAAAAAATGTTGCACTCATTGATGAGGCGGAAATGGAATTTAAAGAAGGGCTGAATATCCTGACAGGGGAAACTGGAGCCGGGAAATCTATTCTCATTGGTTCCATCAATTTAGCGCTAGGAGCCAAAGCGGATAAAAGCATGATCCGCACAGGCGCCGAATATGCTTTTGTGGAGCTTGTATTTTCTGTTACGGAAGAAGAGCAGCTAAAAAAACTAAAGGAGCTGGATGTATATGTGGAGGATGGTACCCTTGTGCTTCAAAGGAGAATACTGCCCTCCAAAAATGTATGCAAGGCAAACGGGGAGACCATTACAAACAGAGCCTTAAAAGAAATTGGTGAGATTTTAATGGATATCCATGGGCAGCATGAACACCAGTCATTATTAAAAGAAAAAAAACAGGCTGAAATCTTAGATGAATTCTGCCCGGCTTCCTTAAAGGAAATCAAAGAGCAGATAAGCCGGGTATATTTGGCATATACAAAAGAAAAGGAAGAATTGAATGGATTGGAGGACAAAGGGGAAAATAAAGAAAAAGAAATTTCCCTGCTGCAATTTGAAGCGGAAGAAATCGAGCAGGCAGCCCTTACCTTGGGAGAGGATTGTGAACTGGAAGCAGCTTATGAAAAAATGGCAAATTCCAGAAGGATTGCAGAGTCTATAGAGCTGTCCCATAATTTGTTAAACGGTACCATGGAAGGAAATGTGATTTCCCTATTTGGGCGCGCCATGGGAGAAATCAACTCCATTTCCGAATATGATAGGGAACTAAAAGAAATTTTAGAGGATATGGTAAATGGAGAAGATTTGCTGACAAGTATAAGCAGGCGGCTTGAGGATTATGGCAGAACACTTTCATTTGATGAAAATGAATTTCGGGAGATTTCGTCCAGATTAAATACAATCAATCATTTAAAGTCGAAATATGGCGACAGCATTGAAGGAATTCTTGCATATCAGAAGGAAATTGAAAAACAGCTTCTTATGCTGACGGATTTGGAAAAGTATAAGGAAGAGCTTTTCAAAAAGCATGAACAGACAGAAAAGGAGCTTTTAAAGCTATGCGGGCAGGCATCGGCAATCAGACAGGAGCAGGCGGCGGTTTTGGAAGGAAAAATGAAAGAAGCGCTTGTGGATTTGAATTTTCTGGATGTGCAGTTTCAAATTGCTTTTGAGAAAAAACAGCCATGCCGGGATGGATATGATAAAATTTCATTTTTGATTGCATTAAATCCGGGAGAACCAAGCAGGCCTTTGGAAGCGGTGGCAAGCGGGGGAGAGCTTTCCCGTATTATGCTGGCATTAAAGACTGTGCTGGCAAATAAAGACAGGATTGGAACATTGATTTTTGATGAAATCGATACGGGCATAAGCGGAAAGACTGCATGGAAGGTTTCCGAAAAGCTGGGCATGTTAGGAAGGGATCATCAGGTTCTTTGCATTACCCATCTGCCACAGATTGCAGCCATGGCGGATTGTCATTTTTTAATTGAAAAAAACAGGGAAGAAACAAAGGCGGTTACCAGAATACGCCCTTTAAGCAGGGAAGATATGCTAAAGGAGCTTGCAAGGCTGTTAGGAACGGATAACATAACCGAAGCAGGACTAAAGAATGCCATGGAATTGAAAAAAATGGCAGAGCAGACAAAACAATACTAATATAAACAAAATAAAAACACACATACTATAAGTGCCGTAAAGAATTTGCGGCACTTATTTGTGTTTATCTGGATGTTATAAAAAGATTTTTGAAGAAGTTTTGAATGAGAAAAGCGGAGTGATTTAAATGGGCAAGAGAATAAAAGGATATATTATTTTTTTATGGACATTTCTACTGCTTTCCGTAAGCAGCTTTTTTTGCGCTTTTTACTTTTATTTTTATAAAAATATACCAAATACCTATAAGCTTCCGGTGAGCAAAGAGGAAACGCTGCATTTCTCCCTGCCTGTTTCGGCAGAGGTATATAAGGAATCCGTAGAAGTAATGGGGACCGGCAACGTAATCAAGACGGCTCCTTCCGAGCAGATTATTTTAAAGGCGGACAGGACGGAATCCTATCAAGTAAATTTAAAGCTTTTTGGAACGATACCGGTTAAGACCATCGATTTACAGGTAGTCAATGACATGGAGGTCTATCCGGTAGGAAAGCCAATAGGGATTTATGTTAAGACCCAAGGGGTGCTTGTAATTGGCATAGGTGATGTAAAAGGTCAAAATGGCGCAGTGTATTCTCCTTCCAAAAATATTTTAAAGGAAGGGGATTATATTCTTGCTGTAGGAAATAAAAAGGTCAAAGGAAAAAAAGACCTGATTAAGAAAGTGAAGCAGTGCGATGGAGAAGATTTGATTATTACACTACGCAGGGATTCGGAGCAGCTTAAAGTAAGGGTCAAGCCCGTTTTAGACCAGAGTGGGGAGTATAAAATTGGCCTCTGGGTCAGGGACAGCGCTCAGGGAATTGGGACACTGACTTTTGTAGATGAGGATGGAAAGTTTGGCGCCTTGGGACATGGTATCAATGATGTGGATATCAATGAGCTGATGGAAATGGAAAAGGGCGGCATATATCTAGCGGACATCGTATCTATAAAAAAGGGCGAAGAAGGGCAGCCGGGAGAGCTTACCGGAGTTATAGATTATGGGGAAGAAAATAAATTAGGAGAGATTTATAAGAACACAAATGTGGGAATATACGGCAATTTGTTGGAAAAAGGAACGGAAAATCTGTCGCAAAATCCAATTCCCATAGGACTGAAACAGGAAATTCATAAAGGAGCTGCCTCCATTTTGTGTCAGATTGATGGAGAAAGTAAATTTTATGATGTGCAAATAACTGAAATTAACTTCGATAACGACAACAGCAATCGAGGAATTGTGCTAAAAATTACGGACGAAAATCTGATAAATTTAACGGGGGGAATTGTTCAGGGCATGAGCGGAGCCCCCATAATTCAAGACGGTAAGCTCATAGGCGCAGTGACCCATGTGTTTGTCAGGGATGCCAAAAAGGGATATGGGGTGTTTATCGAAAATATGGTTTTGGTGCGATAATTAGCACTTGAATTAAAAATCGCCATTTTGTTATAATCCATGACAGAGAATGGAGGAGAAAAAAATGGAACAATTAAATGTTATGACTACTAAGGACAATGAAAGAATGTTTAAGATACTTACAGACCTGCTTCATCAGGATAAAGAATTTCAGATTATGATTACCGTACCGTCCGCATCCAGAGAAGGAAAGCTTCTTGTTTCCGAAGGAGCCTTAGAACCAAAAAAGGAAAGGGACTTAGAAAAGGACGTAACCGATATGATACATGAAATTGGCGTGCCTGCCCACATTAAAGGATATCAATATTTGAGAGAGGCAATCATGATGTCGGTAGAGGACATTGAAATGCTCAATTCCATCACAAAAATATTATATCCTACCATTGCAAAACGTTTTTCCACAACTCCAAGCCGGGTAGAGCGAGCTATCCGCCATGCAATTGAAGTGGCATGGAGCAGAGGGAAAATGGAAACCTTAGAGTCACTTTTTGGATATACCATCAACACTGGAAAAGGAAAGCCTACCAATTCAGAATTTATTGCATTGATTGCAGATAAAATTCGCCTTCTGTATCGAGATTAGTAAAAATAGTGCTTTTAAAATCCATTATATTGTAGTATAATTTTTCCATAGACATCGGGGAATAGGGACTATATACGAATTGGAGGATTAAGGAATGAAAAAAATACTATTTGTTGCTTCTGAAGGCGTTCCCTTTATAAAAACAGGAGGACTGGCAGACGTGGTGGGTTCCCTGCCTAAGTGTATTGATAGAAAATATTTTGATGTAAGGGTAATCCTGCCGAAATACACCTGTATCAGTCAGGAAATGAAGGATTTGATGAAATACAGGACCCATTATTATCTGGACTTCCACTGGAGACAAGAATATGTAGGAGTGCTGGAGGCAAATATAGATGGTATCAAATACTATTTTATTGATAACGAGTCATTTTTCAGCGGTTTTAGAATATACAGCGATAATGTGCTAGAGGAAATCGAAAAGTTTTCTTTCTTCTGTAAGGCAGTGCTTTCCACTCTGCCCCTGATTGACTTTAGACCGGATGTGATTCACTGCCATGACTGGCAGACCGGGCTGATACCTGTTTATTTAAAAGAAAGATTCCACGGCGGCGAATTCTTTAGAGGAATTAAATCTGTCATGACCATACATAACCTGAAGTTTCAGGGAAAATGGGATGTGAAGACTGTAAAGGAGATTACCGGGCTTCCGGATTATTTCTTTACGCCGGACAAGTTGGAGGCATATAAGGATGCCAATTTATTAAAAGGCGGAATCGTATATGCGGATGCTATTACTACCGTTTCCGATACCTATGCGGAGGAAATCAAGACCGCCTTTTACGGGGAAGGGCTAAACGGGCTGCTAACTGCAAGGAGTAATGCTCTTCGGGGAATCGTAAACGGAATCGATTATGATGAGTTCAATCCGGAAACGGATAAATATATAAGCTTCCCATACAACAAGGTAAACTTCCGGAAGGAAAAAATCCGCAACAAGCGTGCCCTTCAGGAAGAGCTTGGCTTAGAGCAGGATGACAAGAAGTTTATGATAGGCATTGTTTCCCGTCTGACAGACCAGAAGGGATTTGATTTAATCGCCTATATCATGGATGAGCTTTGTCAGGAAGATGTGCAGATCGTAGTGCTTGGAACAGGAGAAGAGCGGTATGAGAATATGTTCCGTCATTTCGACTGGAAATACAACAATAAAGTATCTGCAAGCATTTATTACTCGGAAGCATTATCCCATAAGATATATGCCTCCTGTGATGCATTTTTGATGCCATCCCTGTTTGAGCCCTGCGGACTGAGCCAGCTAATGGCGCTGCGTTACGGTACCGTTCCCATTGTAAGGGAAACAGGCGGATTAAAGGATACAGTAGAGCCATACAACGAATATGAATGCACCGGCACAGGCTTTAGCTTCCGCAATTATAACGCCCATGAAATGCTTGCAACCATCCGCTATGCCAAGTATGTATTTTACCAAAGGAAAAGGGAATGGAACAAAATGGTGGACAGAGGCATGGCAGCAGATTTCTCATGGCAGGTATCCGCCAGAAAATATCAGGAAATGTATGACTGGTTAATTGGATAATTTATAAAAAATGGAAAGAGGCATAAATTTTATGCTTCTTTCTTTATGATACGTAGTGGTCTGACCCGCCCGGAAAGGGGAGTGGACTTTCACTAAGAATATATAATGAGAATAGAAAGAGGATTATTATGGCTTTTGACGGAATTACTATTTCCTGTTTGGTAGAGGAAATGAAGGAGAAAATAGTAAACGGCAGGATTTATAAAATTGCCCAGCCGGAAAAGGATGAACTGCTTCTTACCATAAAATGCAAAAAAACAAAGGAGGAGGCAGGAGAGGAACGGGAGGCGCTGCAGCATCGGCTCCTTCTTAGTGCAGACCCTTCCCTTCCGCTTGCTTATTTTACAAAGGACAATAAGAAAAGCCCCATGACTGCACCCAATTTTTGTATGCTTTTAAGAAAGCATATCCAAAACGGCAGAATCGTGTCCATTACCCAGCCGGGCTTAGAGCGGATTATCAACATAGAAATCGAACACTTAAACGAGTTGGGAGATTTATGCAGAAAACAGTTGATTGTGGAGCTTATGGGAAAGCACAGCAACATTATCTTCTGTGATGGGAAAGGAATGATCCTAGACAGCATTAAGCATATATCGGGGATGGTCAGCAGTGTCCGGGAGGTGCTTCCGGGGAGGGAGTATTTTGTTCCCCGAACAGAAAACAAGATAGACCCTGTTAGCGGGGAGTTATCAAAAGAAGATTTTGTAAGTCTGATTCAGGAAAAGAGTATGCCTTTGTTTAAAAGCATATACAGCCATTTTACGGGCATTTCCCCTATTGCTGCCCAAGAAATCTGCTATCAGGCAGAGGTGGATGCCGATAAGCCTTCCAGCGCCATGGAAGGGCAGGAGGCTGATAGATTAGCAGAGGCTTATTTTGCCTATATGAAACAGGTAAAGGAGAAAAGATACCAGCCTTTTATTGTATATGAGAAAAAGGAGCCAAAGGAATACTGCGTGCTGCCCCTTACGATTTATAATGGGCTGGAAAGGGAAGAGTTTCAAAGCATTTCTGCACTTTTAGAGCATTATTATGCAGCCAAAAGCGCAGTAACCAGAATCCGACAAAAGTCAGTGGACATTAGAAAAATCGTCCAGACTGCTTTAGAGAGGAATATAAAAAAATATGACTTACAGTGCAGGCAGTTAAAGGATACGGAAAAGAGAGAGAAGTATAAGGTATATGGGGAGCTTTTGCATACTTACGGATATCAGGCAGAGCCTATGGCAAAGTCTTTGGAGGTGGAAAATTATTATACCGGGGAAATGCTAAGCATTCCTTTAGACCCGGATTTAACCGCTATGGAAAATGCAAAGAAGTATTTTCAAAAGTATAATAAGCTGAAAAGAACCTATGAGGCCTTAACAGAGTTTACAAAGGAAACAAAGGAAGAAATAGAACATTTGGAAACGATTATGACCGCATTGGACATTGCCATTTTCGAGGAGGATTTGGCACAAATCAAAGAGGAGCTTATGGAAAGTGGATATATCCGCAGAAGGGGTGGAAGCAAAAAAACAAAGTTTACAAGCAGGCCTTATCATTTCATAAGCAAGGATGGCTTCCATATGTATGTTGGAAAAAACAATTACCAGAATGAAGAGCTGACCTTTAAGTTAGCAGAAGGCAACGATTGGTGGTTCCATGCAAAGGGCATTCCGGGTTCTCATGTAATCGTAAAATCAGGCGGAAAGGAAATAGCAGATTCCACCTTTGAAGAGGCAGGAAGGCTTGCCGCCCACTTTTCCAAAGCAAGAGGGCAGGATAAGGTAGAAATTGACTATGTGGAAAAGAAGCAGGTAAAAAAGCCGGCAGGAGGGAAGCCGGGGTTTGTAGTGTATTATACTAATTATTCTTTGATGATTGATTCGGATATTTCGGGCATTGAGGAAGTGAAGGAATAAGATGGCATAATAGGAAAGAGGAATGGAAGCTGCAGTTAAGCAGTTTTCATTTCTCTTTTTTATTTTAACCAAACTATTCAACAAACCAAAAAACCTTTCGCACCGCACCTTGACGTTTCCACTTTCATTAGATATAATAAAAACAAGTATGCCGCAAGAAAAGGCAGCTTAAATCAGATGAAATGTAACGCAGTTACGAAAGAGGTACGGACATGATTAAAAGTATGACGGGATTTGGCCGTTGTGAAGTGACGGAAGGCAGTCGCAAGTTTACGGTAGAAATAAAGTCTGTAAATCACAGATATCTGGATACGAGCATTAAGATGCCTAAAAAGCTGAATTTTTTTGAGGCATCCATCAGAAATTTGTTAAAAGAATATATCCAAAGAGGAAAAGTGGATGTTTTTATCACTTATGAGGATTATTCCGAAAACAATGTATGCATTAAATACAATAAAGACATTGCAAAAGAATATTTTGATTACCTGAACCAAATGGCAGAGGACTTTGATTTGGATAATGATGTAAGGGTTTCTTCCCTTTCCAGATATCCGGAAGTATTTGTAATGGAAGAGCAGACCATTGACGAAGAGCAGCTTTGGAAGCTGTTAGAAAAGGCAATCCGTGGAGCGGCAGAGGGCTTTGTGGAGGCAAGGATCAAAGAAGGAGAAAACTTGACGCAGGATCTGATTGGGAAGCTGGATGGAATGCTTGGACATGTGGCATTTATTGAGGAACGTTCTCCACAGATCATTGCAGAGTATAAAGCAAAGCTTATGGAAAAGATACAGGAGCTTTTGCAGGATACAAAGGTGGACGAAAGCAGGCTTGCCACTGAGGTGACGATTTATGCAGACAAGGTCTGTGTGGATGAGGAGCTTGTGCGTTTAAGAAGCCATGTAGAGGCAACAAAGGAAGCCATTTTAAGCGGAGAATGTATTGGCAGGAAGCTGGATTTTATTGCACAGGAAATGAATCGGGAAGCCAATACCATTTTGTCAAAGGCAAGTGATTTGGAAATATCCAACAGAGGAATTGAGCTGAAAACAGAAATTGAAAAAATAAGAGAGCAGATACAAAATATCGAGTAGGAGGAGCCCATGGAACGAAAAGGAATTCTTTTGGTAGTTTCCGGCTTTTCGGGAGCGGGAAAAGGGACTCTTATGAAACGTCTGGTGGAAGCTTATGACAATTATGCCTTGAGTATTTCCATGACTACAAGAAAGCCCCGGGAAGGTGAAGAGGATGGCAAAGCATATTTCTTTGTGGAGGAAAGTGTCTTCTTAGAAAAGATAAAAGAGGAAAAGGTCATTGAATATGCCCAGTACTGCGGCAATTATTATGGCACCCCAAAGGAATATGTAGAAGAAATGCTTCATCAGGGCAAAGATGTGATTTTGGAAATTGAAATCCAAGGCGCTCTGAAGGTAAAGGAAAAATATCCGGATGCACTGCTTTTATTCGTTATGCCGCCAAGTGCAGAGGAATTAAAACGGCGTCTTGTGGGAAGAGGCACAGAAACAGAAGAGGTCATTGAAAAGAGGCTGCGCAGGGCAGAGGAAGAAGCAGAGGGAATTGAAGCTTATGATTATATACTGATTAATGATAAGTTAGAGGACTGTGTAAAAGAGCTTCATAATCTTGTAATGGCAGCCCATAGTACACCTGACAGAAATCAGGATTTTATAAACCATATGAGAAGAGAACTAAAAAGTCTTTTGAAAGGAGAATAGAGATGTTACATCCATCTTACACAGAATTGATACAAGTAGTAAACAGCGAGGTTGAATCAGGAGAGCCAAAGGTAGTAAACAGCAGGTATTCCATTGTTATGGCTACGGCAAAAAGAGCAAGACAGATTATTGGAGGGGATGAGCCTATGGTAAAGGCAGGCGGGATAAAGCCTCTTTCTGCTGCAGTGGCAGAGCTGAATGAAGGAAAGATTAAGATTCTTGCAGAAGATGAAGTGGAAGAAGAGCAATAAAGAATCAGGCAGGAGAGAAATTCCCATTGGGTATTTCTCTTTTCTTGCATGAAGGCAAAAAATGGAAGAACAAAACAGGGAAAGTGCAATGAAAATATTATTTATATCATTAGGCTGTGATAAAAATCTTGCCGATACAGAATTCATGCTTGGAAAGCTGGAAAAAAAGGGATATGCCTTTACCGATGATGAAAGGGAAGCGGAGCTGATTATAGTCAACACCTGCTGCTTTATTCATGATGCCAAGGAAGAAAGCATTCAGACGCTTTTAGATATGGGACGCATGAAGGAGGAAGGAAAGGCAAAGGCGCTGATTGCTGCCGGCTGTCTGGCAGAACGCTATAAAGAGGAAATCCGGATAGAAATACCAGAGGTGGATGCAATTGTAGGAACCAATGCCATTGATAAAATTGTAGAAGCAGTAGAAAAAACTCTGCTAAGGGAGGAAGGAAGCCAGTTAGCGGATATTAACGGTGCTCCGGTTTTTGGAAAGGAACGAATCGTCACTACAGGAGGGCATTTTGCTTATCTGAAAATTGCAGAGGGATGCAATAAGAATTGTACTTATTGCATTATTCCAAAAGTAAGAGGGCATTATCGCAGCATTCCCATGGAGCATCTGATAAAATCAGCAGAGGAGCTTGCCGGAAAGGGTGTGAAGGAGCTTATTTTAGTTGCACAGGAGACGACCCTTTATGGAATGGATTTGTATGGAAAGAAAATGCTGCCAGAGCTTTTAAGAGAGCTTTGCTCTATTTCCGGTTTGTACTGGATACGGATTCTCTATTGTTATCCGGAAGAGATTACGGATGAACTGATTCAGGTTATGAAAGAGGAAAAGAAAATTTGTCATTATTTGGATATTCCTATCCAGCATTGTTCTGATAAGATATTAAAGAAGATGGGAAGGCGCACCAATGAAAGCTCCCTAAGGGAAATCATTGGAAGGCTTAGGAGAGAAATACCAGATATCTGCTTAAGGACTACTTTGATTACCGGCTTTCCGGGCGAGACGCAGGAGGATCAGGAAAAGGTAATGGCTTTTGTGGATGAAATGGAGTTTGACAGGCTGGGGGTATTTACCTATTCTCCGGAAGAGGGTACAAAAGCAGCAGAATTTCCAGAGCAGGTAAAAGAGGATGTGAAAGAGGAACGGCAGGCGGAAATTATGGAGCTTCAGCAGGAAATTGCATTTGATAAAGCAGAGGATATGATAGGAAAAGAAGTTCTCGTGATGTTAGAGGGAAAGGTGGCAGATGAAAATGCTTATGTGGGGAGAACCTATAAGGATGCCCCTAATGTGGACGGACTGATTTTTATCAATACAGATAGAGAGCTTATGACCGGAGATTTTGTAAGGGTGAAGGTAATAGGCTCATATGAATATGATTTAATAGGAGAAATAGTAGAATGAAGATGAATTTACCCAATAAGCTTACAGTGCTTCGCATGATTATGGTTCCGTTTTTTGTAGGATTTATCCTGCTTTCCCCAAGAGTGCTTTGGTTTAAATGGATTGCACTTGGGCTGTTTATCATTGCCAGCCTGACGGATATGCTCGATGGAAAGATTGCAAGAAAATATAATTTGATTACGAATTTTGGGAAATTTATGGACCCCTTGGCCGATAAGCTGTTAGTCTGCTCTGCGCTAATCTGCCTTACGGATTTGAATGTGATACCTTCATGGATTACTATTGTAATCATTGCCAGAGAGTTTATCATCAGCGGATTCCGCCTGATTGCAGCAGAAAAAGGAGTGGTTATTGCAGCAGGAAAATCCGGAAAATGGAAGACGGCAGTTACTATGGTTATGATTTGTTTTATGCTCTGTGTGGTAAATACCCATGGATTTTTAAGCAAGGCGGCTGCTTATGCGCCGGGTACGATAGAAGGAATCCATCCTGCTTATTGGGTGCTTTATGTGATTGGCTATGTGCTTATGCTTGCCGCACTTGTTTTAACAGTTGTTTCGTTAATAGACTATCTGGTAAAAAATAAAGATGTAATGAAAGACGAGGTGGATTAAGGTGGTAGTGGAGCTTGTATCTGTTGGAACGGAAATCTTACTTGGCAATATTGTAAATACCAATGCAGCATATTTAGCGGAAAAATGTGCCGGACTAGGGCTTTCCTGTTATTACCAGACTGTAGTAGGGGATAATGGAGAAAGGCTTGCAGAAACGCTTCAAACAGCACTTTCCCGGTCTGATATTGTTATCTTATCAGGAGGGCTTGGTCCCACACAGGATGATTTGACGAAAGAAACAGCAGCAAAGGTTATGGGAAAAAAGCTCTTTATGGACGAGCATTCTAAAAAACGCATTTTGGATTTTTTTGCAAGCAGGAATATGGATATTACGGATAATAACTGGAAACAGGCTATGATGCCAAAAGGAGCCATCATCATTGACAATGAAAACGGAACGGCGCCGGGTGTCATCATGGAGGGGAAGGGAAAAACAGTTATTTTGCTTCCGGGGCCTCCCAATGAGCTAATTCCCATGTTTGAAAAGGATATTGTCCCTTACCTGCGCCAAAAGACTCCTGATGTGATTTATTCCCAAACCGTGAAAATATGCGGAGTGGGAGAAAGCAAGGCGGAATCCATGATTGAGGATTTAATGAAAAAGCAGACAAATCCCACCATTGCCCCCTATGCTAAAACTGGAGAAGTGCATTTGCGGGTAACTGCCAAGGCACAGGATGAGAAGGCGGCTAAAAAGCTATGCAAGCCTGTTGTGAAGGAGCTAAAAAGCCGGTTTGGGGACAAGGTTTATTCCACTCAGGAGGATATGACGTTGGAAAAGGCGGTAGTAGATTTACTGCTGGCAAACCATTTGACGGTGGCAACTACCGAATCCTGTACAGGAGGGCTTTTGGCGGCAAGGCTTATTAATGTGCCGGGAGTGTCAGAAGTCTTTAAGGCGGGCTATGTAACCTATTCCAATAAGGCAAAAAGGAAGCTGGTAGGCGTAAAAAAATCCAACCTTTTAAAGCATGGCGCAGTCAGTGACGTAGTGGCAAAGGAAATGGCGAAAGGAGCTGCTGTGTTTACAAAGGCAGATGTTACCATATCCGTTACAGGTGTGGCAGGACCGGAGGGCGGAACAAAGGAAAAGCCGGTAGGGCTTGTTTATATTGCATGTAATGTAAAGGGAAATATAGAAGTGAAAGAGTATCATTTTTCTGGCTCAAGGGAAAAAATCAGGCAAAGCAGCGTGGCAAGCGCACTAACACTGTTAAGGCAGTGCGTGTTGCAATATATGAGTCAGGTTACATTTGGAAGGAAATAGAAAAAGTGAAAAGAAAGGAAAGGGGAACTTCAGGATGCAGAATACATATGATTTTTGTCCAAAATGCGGAGCGGTAGTAAGAAATGGAGTATGTACCAGCTGTGGAGCAGCTTTTGGAGAAGCAGAGGCGATAAATAAGGTGGAAGAAGAGAGAACGGAAAATACTGATGGTATTTTAGAAGAGAAATCCATGGAAAATCAGGCTATGGACCAACAGCCTGAAAAGGCGCCGGTAGAAAATGCACCAATATGGGATAATAGAACCCGTCCCGGAGCAGATAATTACTATGGTGGACAGGCGCCGGCAGGTTATTCCAATGAAGGAGGCAAAAGGAATACAGGCATATGGGTTGCAGCGCTGACAGCAACCTTTCTTGTTGTAGTCATATTGGTGGTCTATATTGGCTCTGAGATAGGGAGAATTTCAAAGGGAGATTTTATTGCAGATATAAAAAATACTATAGAAGAAGCATTCCGGGAAACAGAAGAAGATGGAGCAGGCAGGCAAGAGGAATATTCTGTGGACAGTGAAGCGGATGAGGATTACTGGAACCAATATGAAGACGAACAGGCTTTTTCTTATGATAAAAACTTTACAGAAGAAAGAAAAAATTATGACGCCTCCCAGATTACGGGACCTTACTATGAGGAATTTGTAAATTGTATTGATGAATCGGTTTCCTATAAAGTAAAGCGGGAGTTTTTTGAAAAAGTAGAAGAAGAACAGGGAATATGTATTCAAGTTTCTTATATTCAATTAGAGGGGGACATTCCCAATCTGGAAGCCATCAATGAAAAATTAAAAGCAGAGGGCATGGCGCTGGCTGATTGGTACATGGAGGATGAGGGTTCTTATCAGGCGATACGGAAAGAATATGATTTCATAACTTTTTATGTGAAGGTGGAATCTACCGTGACAGTAAATGATGAAGAAAGTATTAGCATTGCATTGGATGAAAGATTTGAGATGGGAGGATATTCCAGCTTCATCAATATGTCCGGGATAAATATCAACTTAAAAACAGGAACGATTTTGAACAATACTGAAATTTTAGATGTAGATGAGGAATTTGTAAAGGATTTTGTAAAACGGAGCAATGCACAGAATGGAAAAAATTCCGTTGCCATAGATGGAATTTCTGATATGGAGAAGCTGCAGCTTCTTCGGGATGAGGAAAGCCTGATTTTGTTTTATACGCCAATCGGGTTAGAGGTTGGTTATAACTATTCCGGCACAGAAGGTTATACGGGCTGGATTACAGTCAGTCTGGAGGATTACGAGCAATATTTAAAGGGTTATTGATATGTGCGTGTTTTAAGAAAAGGGGTTGCATGGCATATGAAAAGAAATAAGTGGGTAAGAAAAGGCAAGGGTTTTGGAAAGTATCTTTTCCTTCTTTTGTCAGCGGTTTTATTGGTAGAAAGTGCAGTTATGCCTGTTTGTGCAGTTTCTAAGCCGGCTGTTTCGGAAAATGGATTGTCGGGTCAGACAGAAGAGAAAAAGGAAGAGAAGCCAGAATATCCGGAGCTGGATTATATAAAAGGGAGGCCTTTGACACAGGAGGAAAGACAGGAGCAGGAGGCGATGGTGCCAGAGCTTAGGGAGATGGAAAGGCTTGACATTTCTTTTGAGCTTCCTGAAAATCCATATTCTTTTGCACAATATTCCCAAAGAGCCGGAATGCCTGCTTCTTACGATCCGAGAACAGAGGGCGCAGTTACTTCGGCAAAAAATCAGGGAAGCACGGATACATGCTGGGCATTTGCCACCATAGGGGCAATAGAGCAGGCGGCTATTTTGACAGGACTGGCAGATGAAACTGTGGATTATTCGGAAAATCATCTGGCATATTTTTTCTATCACAGGGAAACAGACCCTTTGGGTGGAACAGAAGGAGACTATAATACAGCTACCTCAGGGAAAAATTATTTAAGCAACGGCGGCAATCTTATGATGGCGGCTTTTGAGCTTGCAGCATGGACCGGAGTGGCAGAGGAAAGTATTTCCCCATTTAGCGGCAGCGAGTCCCCTGTTTCACCAGAATATAACTACTATTCTGATTTGAAAGCAAAAAACATTTATTTTGTGGGAGTGAATGGAGATGAAAGCATCAATGTAGAGGCGGTAAAAGGAGCAATACAAAGCTATGGCGGGGTAGCGGTCATGTATGGCCATATGTCCAGATATTACAATCCTGATACGGCAGCTTATTATAATAACACCACAGCGATTAATCATGCAGTTACTCTGGTGGGATGGGATGATACTTATAGAAAGGAAAATTTCTCAGAAGCCCTGCAGCCAGAGCAGGATGGAGCCTTTATTGCAAAAAACAGTTATGGAAGTGGTTGGGGGGACGGAGGATTTTTCTATATTTCTTATGAGGATAAAAGCCTTTATCTTCCGATTGCCTATGAAATGATGAAGGCGGAGGACTATGACAACAATTACCAATATGATGGCAGCGCCTCGTTGAATTACTGGACGATTTCAAGCGGAGGACAGATAGGCAGCATATTTAACGTAAAGGAAAATGAAAATGGTTATGGACAGAATTTAAGGGCAGTACAGATTGCCCTTAAAAGCACAGATGTAAATTATTCCATACAAATTTATAAAAATATAACGGAAGCAGGCAATCCGGCAAGCGGAACGCCGGCTTTGCCAGAGCCGGTTACAGGAGCGACTTCCATGGCGGGCGTTTATACAATCGATTTAGGGCAGGATATTTTTGTGGGATGTCAAGAATCATATGGTGTAGTTGTTACATTGACATCCAATGATGGCAGCGGGATTAGTGTTTTTGGAGAAATATCGGGAAGCGTAAGCTGGCTGTCATGGGTAGCAGGCACAAAGCTGGGGCAGAGCTTTTATCGTTCCTCTGTGGCGAGAGGCTGGACCGATGCCGGAAGGCTCCCGGCAATCCAAGGTGACAGCACCGTGTACAGGCAGGTAGCGATGCGTCTGAAAGCCTTGACGAACAATACAACCATAGTAACGGAAGAGCCGAAAGAGGAGGAAATAACCCCTCCTGTCACTCCAGGTGAGCCTTCACCGGGGATTCAGGGTTCAGGAACGGATGCAAGGACTTCTGTTTCGGCAGTTTCCGTTAAGAAAATTGCAAATAAGACTTATACGGGAAAAGCAATAAAACCATCTTTGACATTAACTTATAATGGAATGACGTTGCAAAAAGGAACGGATTATACGCTTTCATACAAAAATAATAAAAAAACCGGAAAAGCAACTGTTACGATAACAGGAATTGGCAGGTTTACCGGCGTGAAGGCAGTAAGCTTTTATATTGTTCCAAAGAAAGTAAACATAAAATCCTTAAGCGCCATAGGAAATAAAAAGCTAAAGCTCACATGGAAAAGAAATAAAACAGCCTCCGGCTATCAGATACAACTGGCGCTGAATAAAAAGTTTACAAAAGGAATAAAAAATGTGAATATTTCCAAAAATTCCACCACTTCCAAAACAATCAGCAAGCTGAAAAAGGGAAAATGGTATTATGTCCGGATTCGGGCATATAAAAAAGTGGGAGGAAAGAAATATTATGGAAAGTATGGCGGCATAAAGAAAATCCGGGTGAAGTAGGTGGGGGTAGAAGCTCTTTCTTGATTTTTGGGCAGAAAATGCTAAAATATAACTAAAACAAAAGACGAGGAGGACCAAAATGAAAAAGTGGTTGAGCCTGATGATTATGATTGTATTGTTAGCGGCGTTGACCGGCTGCAGTGGAGAACATAATGCAGAAGGGGATTCCGGACGGGAGCAGGTTACCATTGCACTGTGGAGTGACCAGCTTACCGAGCGTTATGCTTCTTATCTGCAGGAACGCTTTCCGGATGTGGATTTCGTGTTTTATGTGGCGACTAATTCCACTGATTTTTACCGCTTTAAGCAGGAGCAGGGAGATTTGCCTGATATCCTTACTCTCCGGCGTTTTGCCCTGCGGGATGTTGCAGCATGGAAAGATGCCCTGTTGGACTTAAGCGACACGGAACTTGCCAATACTTTTTATGGGGCATATTTGCGCAGCTACACCTATAATGATGGTACGGTAAACTGGCTTCCCGCCTGTGCGGAGATAGACGGTTTCCTTGTCAACGAAGGGCTGCTAAAGGAACACGGCCTGTCTCTGCCACAGACCTATCAGGAGTTTGTGGAGTTGTGCGGGAGGCTTAAGGAGTTGGGGATTCGGCCGTTCGACTCTAATTTCGGGGCAGATTATACCTGCATGGAGATGCTTCAGGGGCTGTCGGTAGAGCAGCTCACATCTCAGGCGGGTCGGGAGTGGCGGCAGCAATATGAGAGCGGTGGCACAGACCAACTGGACGAGGAGGTCTGGCTTCCTGTCTTTCAACGGATGGAAGAATTTATCGAATATAGCGGAATGGATGCTTCTGACCTGACAGACAATGCCGGTGATTCTTTTCAGAAGCTTGAGAGGGGGGAAACGGCGATGATTCGCACGACTCCTGATGAGGCGAACAACTATGACATGCCAGAAGACTGCCTGTTTCTGCCTTATTTCGGGGAGACAGCAAAGGGCAGCTGGTATTTGACTTACCCGGCTTTTCAGGTAGCGGCAAATGTTCAGGGAACAGAGGATCCCGACCGCAAGGAGCTTATTTTAGACATTATGTCTGCAATGTTGGATGAGGATGGGCTAAAACAGATTACCAGCGATGAGACGCTGATTGCCTACAATAAGGATGTGCCTCAGACATTGTCTTCGCTGTTGGCTCCTATGGAGGAACAAGTCGCTGATAACCGTCTCTATATTCGGCTGGCATCGGCAGACATGTTCTCTGCCTCTGAAATGATCGTGCAGGGAATGATAACTGGAACATATCCCGATGCCCGTTCTGCTTTTGAGGCTTTCAATAATGCTATGGGTGCGCTGTCCTCCGATACAGAGAAAATTGTGCATATTGACACCGGCTACCCTTATGCCTTTGATGCCCAACACGGCTGTCAGGCAGCTTCAGCAGTGTTTAACTCTCTCCGCGAGGAGGTAAGGACACAACTGCTTATTGGTCCTGCGGAGACTGTGGCAGGAAATATTCTTGTTGGGGATTACACGCAGGCAGAGTTAAGTTTTCTGACGATGGGTGAGACACCGGTAATTGTCCTGTGCGAGATGACCGGAGACCAGTTGTATCAGTACGTGGATAGTGTGCTCACGATTCCGGGCAGGCGGGGCTCTGTGATTAATGATTCCACCCTTTATGTCTCCAGCGGCTTTGAAATGGAGGTCAAAAAGACAGGTACAGGTTATGCCTTAAAAGGGCTTACTATTGACGGGCGGGAGTTGGACCGGGAAGCAGTCTACACCGTGGCTGTGCTGGGCAACATGGAGAATATGATAGGTCAGGTCTTAGAGGAAGTAGGTGTGGCAGATTATAAGCTGACGGAGACAGTATATAAACAGATTGTAGCAGACCGGCTTGCAGCCGGTCGTCAGCTTGCAGCGCCCACCGACTATATTACGCTGCGATAGGAGAGAAGGGAAACATGATGAACTTCAAAGGAAATAAACGAAACATGGTGCTTCCGACAATACTGGTATTGGGACTTATGGCGTTTTTACTGGCAGGAACTTCCTTTTTTAGAAAATCTCTGGAAGAGCAGATTTTTGTAGAACGTACTACACAGTTAATAGAAATTACGGCACAGGTACGAGTCAATCTGAGCAATGCTTTGGACACTCATTGGAACTATCTCACTGCCGCTGTCAATGCTTTGGAGGCAGGAACCTTTGCCGACGGGGATGATGTGACGGCATATGTTGAGGGGCTGGAGCAATTGCTGGTAACAGACAGCTACAGTTCCGACCTTATGCTGCTGGACAGTCAGGGCAACTGCTGGGATGCGGAAGGAAGGCATGGCGTCTGGTCTGATTTGGATTTGGTGTCTGACGGGAAAGCGCGCTGCAGCTTCATCTCTGACAGCTATATCACCCAGAGCAGCTGCTGGATTTTTGTGCAGAAGCTGGAAACACCGTTAGAGACGGGAGATGGGATTACCTTTACCCACGCTGTTTTGATGAAGGATATCTATACGATGACACAGTATTATAACAGCGCTGCTTATGGTGGACATAATGAAACATATATTTTGAAAAGTAACGGCACTCGGATGCATGACAACATTTCCGATGAACATACGATTCAGGCATATAATGTACTTAAGGTGCTGGAAGAAATGGAGGATCAGCAGTATCGTGATATACGTGTTGCGTTAGCGGAAAATGAAACAATCAGCACAAACTTTCAGTTGGATGGGCGGGAATATTACTACTGCATCACATCTATGGAGGAGTATGATACTTTACTGCTGTTTCTGATTCCGGCGGATTTTGTGGCTTCCGGAACGGTTGGCATGGTGAACACGGTGGTGCGCACGCTGCTGATATTGGCAGTGGTCGTTCTGGTACTGGTAGTTTTGACTTCGGTGGCTGTTTTACGGCAGCAAAACAGTGTCCGGCTATATCGTCAGGAACAGGAAAACCTGCACCAGCAGGAAGCACTGAATCAACAATTGGAAGAGTATAACATAATGCTTACCCAGTCTAAAGAATCAGCGGAACAGGCATTTCAGATTGCTGAGGAGGCGAATCGTGCCAAAAGTTCTTTTTTGTCGAATATGAGCCACGATATCCGCACGCCGATGAATGCGATTATAGGGTTTGCAGCACTGTTGGCACGTGATGCGGAAAATCCGGACAAGGTGAGAGAGTATACGAAAAAAATCACTTCCTCCAGCCAGCATCTCTTAGGTCTGATTAATGACATTTTGGATATCAGTAAAATCGAGGCTGGCAAGACAACGTTGAATTTGTCAGATGAAAGCATAGTGGAGCTGATTGAAAACATTGACAGTATTATCCGCCCGCAGATGAAAGCGAAGGGACATCATTTTGAAGTTTACAGCAAGGATTTAAAACATGAGTATGTGGTGATGGATAAGCTGCGCCTGAACCAGATTCTATTAAACCTGCTGTCTAATGCAGTGAAATATACGCCGGAAGGCGGTCATATTGAGCTGACTGTGCAGGAGCTGCCGCAACAAACCAGACAGCTTGCCAGCTACCGTTTTATCGTGGCAGACAATGGTTACGGCATGAGCGAAGAGTATCAGCAAAACCTTTTTCAAGCTTTTACAAGGGAGGAGGACAGCATAACCAATAAGATCCAGGGAACAGGCCTTGGTATGGCGATTACAAAGAACCTGCTGGATTTGATGGGTGGAATGATCTCGGTGAAGAGCAAAAAAGGCGAAGGTTCTACTTTTACCGTGGATTTAAAACTACATATTAGTGAACAGAATATAGATCAGAATTTTTGGAGAAACAACGGTATTACCAGACTTCTGGCAGTGGATGACGAGGAGGTCATCTGCCAGAATATTCAGTTGACGATGGAGGGAACAGGCGTTGCGGTGGACTATGCTTTAGACGGCCGGAGCGCAGTGGATATGGTGAAGAAATCTGATGAGGACGGGCAGTTGTATGATATCGTCCTGCTAGACTGGAAGATGCCCGGCATGGACGGCGTGGAGACTGCACGCCGTATTCGGGAGATCGTACCAAAAACGATTCCTATTTTGATTTTAACCAGTTACGACTGGCCGGAGGTAGAAGAGGAGGGCAGGGCAGCCGGTGTGGACGCCTTTCTTCCTAAGCCGTTTTTTATTACCAGCTTCCGGCAGAAGGTAGATGGGCTTCTAAACGGTGAGGTGCAGGCTGCTGCGGCAGAGGAATCCGACGAAAAACAGAGTATTCTCCATGGAATGCACATTCTGGCAGCAGAGGATAACGAGATAAATGCAGAAATTCTCAAGGAAATACTGAGTATCGTAGGCGCTACCTGTCAGATTTGCGAAAACGGGCAGCTTGTAGTCGAAGAATTTGAGCAATCAAAGCCCGGACAATATCAGATTATTTTGATGGATGTACAGATGCCTGTCATGAACGGATATGAGGCAACAAAAGCAATCCGAAAGCTGGCTCATCCGCTGGCAAAGAAGATTCCTATTATTGCTATGACGGCAAATGCGTTTAGCGAGGATGTGCGGGATGCATTGGAAGCCGGGATGAATGCGCATGTGGCAAAACCAGTGGATATGGCTGTATTGGAGCAGACGGTTAGAGAAGTGCTGGAGGATAGAGGGTAACGGCTAAGCTGGACGCAACAGAGGGAGGAGAGTGGATTGGCTTTTCGTGTTTTTGATGGCGCTTTTCCTAAACAGCCTTGGAAGGCTACGGATGCCGAACGGGTCGTCATATAGCGCCCTCCATGGCGCAATATGACTAAAATTGCCGTCCATGGCAATTTTTCCCTAGGTACCGAAAAGGCTGTTAAGGAAAAGCGCCATCAAAAACAAGAAAGCCA
>JAMPFB010000130.1 GCA_023664735.1 Robinsoniella sp.
GCGCTGGCGTTTTTATAAGGGCTCCTTTAGAAAACATGCTCTGTGTGCTCCTTCCTCTGCGCCTGTGGGCTGAACTGTTACTCAGGTTGCCCTTGCCAATAAATCCCCTATTGACAAATCTCCAATTATGCGCTAAAGTAAGCACAGTTACAAAAAGAAAGTAACATATCAACAAACCTTTGAGAAAGAGAAGTAATCATTAGGAAGTTTTAAAGAGAGCCGCAGGCGCTGGAATTGCGGTAAACGGATTTTTGATGAATGGACTTTTGAGGCCGGTCTGAAGCAGAAGCTTCCGGAACATATGGTGGAGAAAAAAGAGCTTTTTTCTTTCATATGGATTCAGGAAATGGAATGACAGTAGGCGCCGGCGGGAGGCACGCCCGTTATCAAGGTGACATGTATGCTAGTACATGATGTGAGTGGACATTACGTCAATTTGAGTGGTACCGCGATAATAAATTATAAATTTATTACCGTCTCAAGCTTTTGCTTGAGGCGGTTTTTATATGCCAAAAGTCCATAGGAACAAAATTCTTGAAAGGAACAAACAAAGGAAAGATCCCGATAGGAAAACGGGAAGAAGAAAAGATAGGAGAGGAAAATTATGAAAAAGAAAGTAATCGCATTATTATTGTCTATGGTGGTAGCAGCTAATCTAATGGCATGCTCTAACACCGCAGAGGAAACTACCAATCCACAGGAATTGACAGAATCACAGGAGGAAGAGGCGGCAGGAGCCGAAGGTAAAATGGAAGAAGGTGCATCCGAGCAAGAGGAAGATACCGACAATCCGGCAGAAACTACCAATGTGCAGTTAGTGGAAGGCAGTTATACAATCGGCATTTCCCAGTTTGCGGAGCATGGTTCATTAGATAACTGTAAAGAAGGATTTCTTGCAGGTCTTGCGGAGGAAGGTTTTGTAGAAGGTGAAAACCTGACCGTATTATTTGATAATGCTCAGGCAGACACCGGAACTACCAGCACGATTGCTGATAACTATGTATCTCAAAATGTGGATTTAATCTGCGGCATTGCGACTCCTTCAGCCATGAGCGCATATAACTCCACATTAAATACAGAAATTCCGGTTATTTATACAGCAGTATCTGACCCGGTAGCAGCAGGTCTTGCAGAGGAAGACGGAACTCCGGTGGGAAATATTACAGGTACCTCAGACTATCTGGCAGTTACAGAACAGCTTCAGATGATTCGTGACATTTTGCCGGAAGCAACAACCATTGGCATTATTTATACAACAAGTGAAACAAATTCCGAAAGCACCATTGCAGAATATAAGAAACATGCAGGAGAATACGGCTTTGAAATTGTGGATACGGGTATCAATACCATTGCGGATGTAGAATTAGCAGCAGCTAATTTAGTGGATAAGGTGGATTGCATTACAAATTTAACAGATAATACAGTAGTATCTGCATTACAGACGGAATTAGCAGCAGCAAACGCAAAGAACATTCCTGTATTTGGTTCCGAAATCGAACAGGTAAAAAGCGGCTGTGTAGCTTCTATGGGACTGGAATATTATGAGCTTGGAAAGCAGACGGGGCATATGGCTGCAAAGGTATTAAAGGGAGAAGAAAAAGCATCTGATATGCACTTTGAAACTATTACCGAAGCCAGCCTTTATGTAAATACTGAAGCTGCAGATAAAATTGGCCTTGCTTTGTCAGAGGATTTTGTAAAAAGCGCTTATCAGGTATTTGATACGATTGTGGTAGAATAAGTCAGGTTACATGGAGGAAATGTTTTGATTTTATTATTAAGTGTGTTTGAGCAGGGCATGATCTATGCTGTTATGGCATTGGGTGTTTATATTACCTATAAGATACTGGATTTTCCTGATTTGACTGTAGATGGCAGCTTCCCTATGGGAGCCGCCATTACAGCAGTTTTAATCAGCAAGGATTTTAATCCGTTGATTACATTGCCAATCAGCTTTCTGGCAGGAGCATTTATCGGAATGTTGACTGGAATCATTCATGTAAAGCTGAAGGTTCGGGATTTGTTATCTGGTATTATCATGATGACGGCTCTCTATACGGTGAATTTAAGGATTGTAGGAAAAGCCAATCTGCCTATTTACAATAAGCCCAATATTTTTGACAATGAATTAGTAAATACCATATTTCCAGAAACGTTGTCCGCTTTTTCTACTGTCATACTGATTTTCATTATTACCATGATAACCAAGTATTTGTTAGACTGGTATCTTCATACCAAATCCGGCTATATGCTCAGGGCGGTAGGAGACAATGAGACGATAGTGACAAGCCTTGGAATCGATAAGGGATTTGTGAAAATCGTGGGGTTATCTATTGCTAACGGCCTTGTGTCCTTAAGCGGCTGTCTGTTTGCGCAGCAGCAAAGATATTATGATGCCTCCTTTGGTACAGGTACGGTAGTAATCGGTCTTGCCAGTGTGATTATCGGCACCAGTTTGTTTCAAAAGGTAACTGTTTTACGGGTAACCTCCAGTGTGGTCATTGGTTCCGTTTTATATAAGGCTTGTGTAGCGTTAGCTATTCGTATGGGCTTGCAATCCAGTGATTTGAAGTTAGTAACAGCTATCCTGTTCCTTTTGATTTTAGTGGCAGGAATGGACAGAAAGAGGAAGGTGAAGACAGATGTTAGAGCTTAAGCATATAAACAAATATTATAATCCCGGCTCTGTTAATGAACTTTGTCTTTTTCAGGATTTCAATCTGACCATTGAAAAGGGACAGTTCGTTTCGGTAGTAGGAAGCAATGGCTCAGGAAAGACCTCTTTATTGAATATTATCTGTGGGAGCATTGATGTGGACGATGGGAAGATACTTGTAAATGATACGGACATTACGGGAAAAAAGGATTATTTAAGGCACCGCAGAATCGGAAGGGTTTATCAGGACCCGTCTAAGGGAACCTGTCCCGGCATGACTATTTTGGAAAATATGTCTATTGCGGATAATAAAGGGAAAGCCTATGGACTTGGAAGAGGAGTCCGAAAAAACCGGATTGCCTACTATAAAGAGCTGTTAGCGCAATTAAACTTGGGGCTTGAGGATAAGCTGCATACGCAGGTAGGCTCTTTGTCAGGCGGGCAAAGACAGGCGGTTTCCCTTTTAATGGCAACTATGACGCCCATTGACTTTCTGATTTTAGATGAGCATACGGCGGCTCTTGACCCTAAAACAGCAGAAATTATCATGGAGCTTACAGATAAAATCGTCCGGGAAAAAAAGATGACTACCATTATGGTGACCCATAATCTCAGATATGCGGTAGAGTATGGCAACCGACTGATTATGATGCATGAAGGGAAGGCGATTATAGATAAAGCCGGTGCAGAAAAGGAAAAGATGGATACGGAAGAAATCATGAAGATATTTAATCAAATCAGTGTAGAATGTGGTAATTAAATTGGCATGGTAATATAAAATATTAGCCGGATGTGAAAATCAATCTGTTAGCCCACAGGCGCAGTGCGTTTTTATAAAGGCTCCTTAAGAAAATATGTTCTGTGTGACCCTTCCTTTGTTCCTATGGGTTGAACTGTTACGCAGAATGTATTTTTTTATTGCAAGAAATTGTAATTATATGTTAAATATGCTAAAATTTTGTAGACAAATAGAAACCATAAAAAGACATGTTAAATAGGATGCATTTTTATGGTTTTCAATTTTAATACGATAAAAAGGATGGAAAGCATATGAACATAACATTTATGATTGGAAATGGATTTGATATCAGCTTAGGCTTGAAGACGAAATATTCAGATTTTTATCCCTACTTTCTCGCAAATGCAGATGCTGAGAATCTGTTGAGAAAAAAACTTGCGGATTTAGGTGATAAAGCATACGTGGATTGGGCTGATTTAGAAGGCGCTCTAGGGGTTTTTACCGAAGAAATTTTTGAAGTAGATTATGAGAAGTTTGTTTTGGATAAGATTGAGATGGATGATCTGTTAGTAGATTATTTAAAGGGGGAG
This sequence comes from Robinsoniella sp., assembly GCA_023664735.1. Classification (GTDB taxonomy): domain Bacteria; phylum Bacillota; class Clostridia; order Lachnospirales; family Lachnospiraceae; genus RGIG3040. Next base: position 3,986 of record JAMPFB010000130.1, read on the forward strand.
CAGGCGAAATTTGTGCTGGACGAAGGAAAAGTGAAAAAGAAAATGCTAAGGCTCATCGAGGAAATTCGGCAAAATCCCAATGAGAAAAAGAAGGATTTTATAAAAGGAGTATTTGAATATTATATTCCGGAGGATCGTACATGTCGGGCAATCAGCTTTAACTATACAAACTGTCTGGATCAATATTTTGCCATAGGAGAAAAAGCAGGAATATTAAGAAGCTATACAAGGGCATATGATAAATATACCGAAACAATAGGAGGCGTTTTTCATATACATGGAACCTTAGAAGATGGAGAAATGATTTTGGGAGTCAATGATGAAAAGCAGATAAGAAATGCCAAAATGAACCAGCTTCTAAATGTAAGGCGGGCACTGATAAAACCTTTTTTGAATGAGGAAATAGGGCAAAATAAAATTAGAAAGGCAAAAAATATTATTGATAACAGTGGAGTTATCTGTATTTATGGAATGTCCATAGGCGATACGGATAAAATGTGGTGGGAATATATAGGAAAATGGCTTCTTTCATCAAAATATAAGGCTCTTATCATTTACAATTATGACCCAAAGTATAGTCCGGGGCATTCCGTCAGACGACTGATACATGCAGACCAGATAAAAAGCAACTTTATGGAAAAAGCAGGAATCCCGAAAGATAAAAGAGAACAGGCAGCAGAGCAGATTATTGTCAATGATAATATCAATCTGTTTGCATAAAAAAGTAACAGTTCAGCCCTTTCTAATGAAGATGGATAAACGGACGTGGCATAGGGGCTTTGGGAGACGGACGTGGGAGAGGGCAGAGCATAGGATAGTCTT
>JAMPFB010000131.1 GCA_023664735.1 Robinsoniella sp.
TCACATCCTCTCTTATTCTATCGTCTATCGCAATATTGTACTCTTTTTCAATAATCCCTAATTTCTCACTGGCGGTCAGTTCCATTGACAGAAGCGCACTCAGCAGACGATGCAGTTCATATTTATCATCATGCTCCGGAAGTTCATTTGCTATACCGATCAGGACGATATTTAACAGGTCAAGCCCGCCTTTCCATGGATAAGAGCCGAGTAAATCGTCCTTTTTCAGATGAACATAAGCCATACTGTTCTCGTCCATGTTCATACAAACCCAAATCGAGAAAACACGTTTTATGTCATTATAATTTGTCTTAACGAAATCTCTTTCCTTCTGCGAAGAAATAAGGCGGCTTACATAAAAAACTGCCCTATTCAGGATATGGTAGCTTATCGGTTCGTCCTTTTGTGCTTCAACATTGACAATAACCTGCGAGATACCGTCTTTCATGCGTACATAAAAAATAATGTCAAACCGGAGCAGTCCTTCATTGATCTCCGCATTTTCTGTGTTCAGGCCGATAATCCGCTGCCCATTTTTTTCCTTTTCCACATTAGTCAGCCCCGGCTCTACCGGAACTACGCTAACAAAAGGTTCTCCCTCGATATAGGATGCCACATCTTTCGGATTCATGCCCTTAAACTCATCAACAGTCTTTATCAGTATATGTGCCAGAATGATCTTGTTCCCTAACAGGCGTTTTGCCTTATCGTCATATTGGGCATCATCATCAGCTGCATTTATTGCATTTTTTATTTCTGTGTCCACAGCCATAAACCTCCTTCGTGCATTGATAGGAAACACAAAAACCATTCCCAAAAGGCATATGACCTCAATATCATTATACCCTGAAAACCCTACTAAATCAACCGAGACTTTTTTGCTTTCCTTTTCTATCCTTGTAGCAGTTCAGCCTACAAAGAAAAATACTAAAAATAACTCCGGGTACAATGATAATCAGCAGCCGAACAGGGCTTTGCGCTGCAATGCCGGTCAGCTTTTCCTCTGAATATGCCATGCCAATTATGGTTGCTCCGGAAAAGCTATTAAATGCCGCATGCATAAATGCAGGCGCCCACACCGAGCCAGTCTTTTTGGTAATGTAAAACAACATAATTCCCGTTGCAATGCAATCGATGGTAAAGACAAAAAAACCGCTCCATGGTTCTAAAAAGTAGCCGTGTCCAAAATTATGCCCTGCATAAATTGCCGGAAAATGCCATACACCCCATATAATGCCGCCAAAAATAACTGCTTTCGTTGTCCCGTATAGCTCCTCCAGCTTTGGATACAGATAAGTCCTCCAGCCGATTTCTTCCCCCAATGCGCCAAAAGAAACCATAAATGAACTGGCCAGCCCAGCCAAAGGAACCAACATAAACAGCCTTCCCGGAATGCCACTGGCTTCTAGTGTTCTATTTATTTCTGCAGGGTCAAATGCCTGAGGAAAAATGGCATAATAAAGCAATTCTCCCAAGTCCCAATACAGAATAGGTATTAGAAAAGCAAGAAGGAACCAAATCCATTTTTTATTTTTAAGGTCTATTCCCAGCATAAGGGAATTTTCCCCGGTAACGGGAAGCCCTTCCTTGGTGATTTTTCTGGTAATGATTACTGCAATTGCAGGAGAAAGCATACTTAAAGTTAAAATAAGCCCCATTGCCGCATCCTGATAGCTTCCGCCTAAAAGCAGATAGCCAATAGTCATTCCCCATACGATGCCAAACGTAATCAACAAATATATTCCAATTCTTTTTTTAGTCATTCTCCCACTCCCTTCTTAGAAAAAGCAGACAGGAAATCCGGTAGGACACATAATATAAGCCAAGGCTGCAATAGGGCACGAGCACCTGCAAAATCAAAACTATCTCCGTATGCTTCTCCAAATAGTTAAAAAAATTTATAATAGATATCTGGTCGAAAATATCCAGATTACCAAACATCAGATACACGATTATCAGGAAAAAACATGCTATCAAAAGCCCGGTCTTTAGATAAGCGCCTTTTTTAGAGCCAAAAAAGATAAAGAATGGAAGCTCTATGGAGGGGAGGAAAAGCATAAGGCACGCAAAGATAGGAACCAAACTTATAATCTGAGTTATCATTCCCTCCATGGCTTCATCCACACAGCCAATCTGACAAAAAGAACCCAGCAGTATAAGCGCAGACGTAACCGTAAAAAAACCAATCAGCAGGAATATATATTTGGATGCCACATAGGTTTGTTTGGATATGGGAAGCCCTAAACAATAATTTTTCCGTTTTCTCCCTTCATCTGTGGCAATGATGGCAGTTTCAATCTTATTTACAAGAAATAAAAATAGAATCATGGTAAAAAAGAAATACAGAGTAAATATAATCAAATCAATTCCTTCAAAATGTAGTGCCATCCGCAGCAGAACAGTCAACGCCATTCCCAATGACAGAAATATCAAATATATCCTGCCCTTGATTGCCACGAAATCCTTGTATAATAATCCCACCATCAGATAACCCCCCTTCTCTTCTGAAATATTTTCCATGAGCCCAAAAAGGATAGTGCCATGCAGCCCATTGCCGCCAATAAAATCAAGCCGTATTTTTCCATCATAAAATCTGCTGCCTGATTTATTATCCCTGTCACATCAGCAGCAGCCTGTGCACCGGAAATACTGGTCCGATATATATAGATTTCAACAGCAATCAGTAAAAGCACAAGCGGAACACATTGCATCAAATCTGACTTTTCTGCGCCAAAAACATAAATCAGAAACATCTGCAAGCTCATATAGGCTAACAATGCCCCATTAAAGCACAATATGCATCCGAGCATTTTCTGCAAGGGGAATGCTTCAGAAACCAGAGACACAAAAAATCCCGCTAAAAGAGAATCCGCCAGACTGATTACGGACAGCAGCAGACAGGAAATATATCTGCTTCCCACAATTTTCCCGTCACTTAAGGGCAGGATGAGCATTTGTTTGGAAAATCCAGCCTTTTTATCCTCTTTAAAGCATTCTGCTATAATGCCCAGAAAGGACATGGGCAAAAGAAGCACACACCAGATGGCTACTTGAAAAAAGGCATAAAAATCTTCTTCCCCCATATGATTTTCTACTTTCATTTCCTCAATTCCCTTTGCAACATTTCCATATCTGGCGCTAAGGATGAATAACACGGATATTATAATTACGCCTATGGATACCATAAGAAATGTTTTCAGATTTCTTCTTAAACAGTACATGTCCTTTCGGATTAAGCCCACCATATCGATTACACCTTCCTTACTAATATTTCGCCTTGCTGCAGTTTTTCGATTTATTTTGCTCAGACGTTACTGTCAGTCTTTGCCTCTTCCATAAAACGATTCACATAAAAAATCATGATTTCCTCAAGGGTCGTCTGTTCCATTACCATATGGGCATATTTTTGCTTACATTTATTCCTATCGTAAACGAGCGCCTCGGTACAAAAGGCGGATTGCCTTACCGAAACAATATCTTCCTTATCAATCTTTTCTAAATCTTCCTTCTTGCATTTCATCAGTCCGTGTTTTTCCAGAATTTCCTCTTTATCTCCGGACAAAATAATCTTACCGCCATTGATGAATGTTACCATATCTGCAATTCTTTCCAAGTCCCCGGTAATGTGGGAGGACAGTAGAATCGTATGATTTTCTTCCAATACAAATTCTTGAAAAATCTGCAGCATTTCATTTCTCACAATCGGATCAAGCCCGCTGGTTGGCTCATCCATAATTAAAAGCTCCGCCTCATGGGATAATGCCACTGCAATCTGCAGCTTCATGCGCATTCCTCTGGAAAAAGAGCCGCAGCGTTTTTTGCTGGGAAGGGAAAAACGTTTCAGATAATTGAAAAAAATGTCTTCTTTCCAATTGCTATAAATGTTTTTCATAATGCTGTTGATTTCTTTTGGGGTAAGAAATTCATGGAACCCCATTTCGTCAAATACTACGCCAATTTTTTCCTTTAGGGCAGGTCCATCCTTTTCCATATCTTTTCCAAAAACACGGATAGTTCCCTCATCTTTTTTTATAATATCCAGTATCAGTTGGATGGTAGTCGTCTTACCTGCCCCGTTTTGACCGATAAAGCCACAAATACAGCCCTTTGGAACCATAAAGCTTACTTGATCCAGTTTAAAATCCTCATAGCATTTTGTCACATCACACAGCTCTAGTACATAATCCATCGTTATTTCTCCCTTTCTTCACAAAGTAGTTGCAGAATTTCAAATAATTCCTTACGGGATATGCCCGCTATTTTTGCTTTATCCAAAATCTCATCAAACATGCCTTCAATCTCATAAACAACTGTCTCCTTAACCATTTCCATGTTGATTCCTTTTACAAAGCTGCCCTTTCCGGTATAGGATTCAATGTAACCCTCCCTTTCCAGCTCTTCATAGGCACGCTTTGTCGTAATAATGCTAATCCGCAGTTCCTTAGCCAAAAGGCGCATGGATGGAAGCCCATCTCCTTCTTTTAAGTCACCGCTTAGGATCATGGCTTTTATTTGTTCTTTTATCTGCTCATAGATTGGGGTTTCTGAATTGTTTGTTATTATAATATCCATTTTTTATTTATCCTTTATATTGTATATATATGATATATACATTTTGTCGGTTTGTCAACTGTTTTTTTATAGCAAGATAATTGTGTAACAGTTCAGCCCTTTCTAGTGAAAATGGATAAACGGATGCGGCATAGGGGCTTTGGGAGACCGGACGTGGGAGATGGCAGAGCATAGGATAGTCTTCCGGACACGCTCTCGCTCTGCAAAGACGCAGCGGTACTGT
>JAMPFB010000132.1 GCA_023664735.1 Robinsoniella sp.
TTTTTATAGAGCGAAAGCGTGGCGACGTAGAAAACATGCTCTGCATAAAGCCTGCCCTGCGCCTGTGGGCTGAACTGCCAGCTCCTACGTCCTCATTCCAACCTCCCCCAGCTTAGCCTCTCCTTCCCCACTTGAAAAACCCCACCAAATATAGTAAAATTTATCCAATATAAACAAGCTTTTGTATAAGATAATAAGAAAATAATGGAATAAGAAAATAAGGAATAGCAAGCAAAATATGTTCCGGAAAATGCAGGATAGAAAATGAAACAATTAACAATTGGAATACTGGCTCATGTGGATGCCGGAAAAACAACTTTATCGGAAGCCATATTATATGAAAGCGGCAGCATACACAGCATGGGCAGGGTAGATAAGAAAAATGCCTTTCTGGATACCCATGCTTTGGAAAAGGAACGGGGAATTACGATTTTTTCCAAACAGGCAGTGTTTTCCCTTAAGGATATGCAGATTACGTTGCTGGATACTCCTGGACATGTGGATTTTTCAGCGGAAATGGAGCGGACGCTCAGCGTGCTTGATTATGCCATACTGGTCATTAATGGGGCGGATGGCATACAGGCGCATACAAGAACCTTATGGCAGCTTTTAAAGAGATACCGTATTCCGGTATTTCTTTTTGTAAATAAGATGGATCAGAGGGGGACACAGCAGGAAGCGCTGCTTAAGCAGTTAAAGGAAAAGCTGGACGAAGGCTGCATGGATTTTAGGGGAAAAACAGAGCCGTCTTTTTATGAGAATATTGCCATGTGCGATGAAGAAGCGCTGGAACAGTTTTTAGAGACGGAAAAGCTGGAAACGGAAATTATCAAAAGGCTGATTGGGGAAAGGAAGCTATTCCCCTGTTTTTTTGGCTCTGCATTGAAGCTGGAAGGAGTCAGGGAGCTGCTTGATGATATAGAGGCTTACATGAAGCCGCCTGCCTATCCGGAGGAATTTGGCGCAAGAGTCTTTAAGATTGCAAGAGATGACCGTGGAAACAGGCTTACCTTTATGAAAATTACGGGAGGAAGGCTGAAGGTAAGGAGCGTGCCAGCAGAGAATTTGGAAAAAGTAACACAAATCCGCATTTATTCCGGAGAAAAATATACGGTGGTGGATGAAGCAGAGGCGGGAACAGTTTGTGCGGTAACCGGACTTTCCGAAACTAGACCGGGGAAGGGGCTTGGAATGGAAGCGGCAGTTTTCTGTCCTATACTGGAGCCGGTGCTGACCTATCAGATGAAACTGCCGCCGGATTGTGATGAAAACGTTATGCTTTCCAAGCTGGAGCAGCTAGAGGAAGAACAGCCGGAGCTTCATATACTGTGGGATGAACAGTTAAAAGAGATTCAACTGCGGCTTATGGGGGAAGTGCAGATTGAAATAGTAAAGAGGCTGATTTTAGAGCGGTTCGGAGTGGAAGTGGAATTTGGAGCCGGAAATATTGTTTATAAGGAGACTATAGAGGAATGGGCAGAGGGCGTGGGACATTATGAACCTTTGCGGCATTATGCGGAAGTCCATCTTTTGCTGGAGGCAGGAGAGTCCGGAAGCGGGCTGCAGTTTGCTGCGCAGTGCAGTGAAGAGCTGCTTGGAAGAAACTGGCAGAGGCTTGTTTTGACCCATCTGGAAGAAAAAGAGCATAAGGGAGTGCTTACCGGCTCCCCCATTACGGATATGAAGATTACTCTGATAGGAGGCAGAGCCCATCAAAAGCATACAGAGGGCGGGGATTTCAGGCAGGCTTCCTACCGGGCGGTAAGACAGGGACTAAAGGAAGCAAAGTCCGTATTGCTAGAGCCTTACTATGAGTTTCGGCTGGAAGTGCCGGAAAAAGCTATTGGCAGGGCAATGTCGGATATTGAAAGAATGCATGGAAGCTTTTTGCCATTCCAATCAGATGGAGAAATGGCGGTCTTAACTGGTTTTGCGCCGGCAGCATCCATGAATGGTTATCAAAAAGAAGTGAATACTTATACAAAAGGGCAGGGAAGATTATCCTGTACTTTAAAGGGATATGAACCGTGCCACAATCAGGAAGAAATCATAGAAGCAATGAACTATGACCCGGAAAGGGATATGGAAAATCCTACGGATTCTATATTCTGTGCCCATGGCGCCGGTTTTTCTGTAAAATGGGACAAGGTAAAGGATTACAGGCATGTGGAAAGCCAGCTTGAAAGGGAAGCGCATATTGAGGATGAAATAACAAAATTGCCAAAACAGGAGCCGGTTGAAGAAAAATGGATTGGAACGGAAGAAATCGATGCGATTTTGGAACGAACCTATCACGCCAATAAAAAGGAGAAGGGAAAGCCCACAGGAAGGAAAGAGGCAGTAGTTTTAAAAAGCAGTCCTCCCAAAAAACAGGAGCCAAAAGAAGAATACCTGCTGGTAGACGGCTACAATGTGATTTTTGCATGGAAGGAGCTGGCAGAGCTGGCAGAAGTAAGTATTGACGGGGCAAGGGGAAGGCTGTTAGATATTTTATGCAATTATCAGGCAATCAAAAAGTGCAGCCTGATTGCAGTATTTGATGCTTACCGGGTAAAAGGACACCGGACGGAAATCACAGATTATCACAATATCCATGTGGTTTATACAAAAGAAGCGGAAACTGCCGACCAATATATAGAAAAATTTGCCCATGAAAATGGACGGAAATACCGGGTTACCGTGGCAACCTCTGACGGACTGGAACAGATTATCATAAGAGGGCAGGGCTGCAGCCTGATTTCCGCAAGAGAGCTGCAGGAAGAAATCAGGCAGGCAAATGAAGGCATATGCAGGGAATATGTCCAAAATCAACAGGGAAACAGGCAGTATCTTTTGGATTCCCTTACGGAAGAAGTAAAAGAACAGATAGAGAGCATAAAAGAGCAGGATGAACAGGTGAAATGAAAGAAATCGAAAAGAGAATTGGCGAAAAGAAAGGAGAATGAAATGACAGAGCAGTTATATCAGGAATTTAAAGAGGATTTAGAGCAGTTTCAAAAAGTAACAGCCGGGTTTTATAAGGGCGAAGTGACTACTGCAGAGTATAAAGGAATTTCCGGAGGCTTTGGCAGCTATGCCCAAAGAGGGGGCAAAAACAGTATGCTCAGGCTCAGGCTCGCTGGTGGAAGAATCAATCAGGAGCAGCTTAAATTCATTGCAGAGGCAGTGAAGGAATATCAGATTGATAAGATTCATTTTACTACCTGCCAGACCATTCAGCTTCACAATCTGAATGAAGAAGCAGTCTGCAGGATTATGGAGCAGGCATTTGAAGTTGGAATTATTACAAGAGGAGGTGGCGGAGATTTTCCAAGGAATGTTATGGTATCGCCTTTATCCGGCGTGGAAGAAGGAGAGCCATTTGATGTGCTTCCTTTTGCCCAAAAAGCAGCGGATTATCTGCTGTCCCTGATTAAGACGGTAAAGCTGCCAAGAAAATTGAAGGTGGCATTTTCCAATTCAAAGGATAACATAGTGCATGCTACCTTTCGGGATTTAGGCTTTGTGGCAACTGAAAATCAAACCTTTGACGTGTACAGCGCAGGCGGGCTTGGAAACAATTATAAAATGGGTGTTCTTGTAGCACAGGATGTAGAACCTCAAAAGGTGCTTTATTATATAAAAGCCATGGTAGATACGTTTACGGAATATGGCAACTATCAGCAGAGGAACAAAGCAAGAACCCGTTATATGCAGGAAGCGCTGGGAGGACCTAAGCAGTATAAAAAAGCATACGAAGAAAAGCTGCAAAGAGCTTTTGAAACAGAAAATCTGAATATAAAAGTAGAAGAGAAAACCATCACGAAAGCCGGGCAGGAAAACACCATACCGGAGGCTGGAGCAGGACGTGTTACCAGGCAGAAGCAAACGGGGCTCTGCGCCGTTCATTACCACCCCATAGGCGGCTGCATCCCGCCGGAAACATTACAGGCGCTGTATCTGGCTGTAAAGGATATGGAGCAGGTGGAGCTGGCTCTTTCTCCGGATGAAAGCATATATATTCTGAATCTGAATGGGGAAGAAGTGGAAACGATACTGGATATTACAAAGGACAGCGCCAAAAACAGGCTGGAAGCTTCCGTTGCATGTATCGGCAGCGCTATTTGTCAGATAGGCCTGCAGGACTCGCAGGGACTTTTGAAGGCAATTGTGGAGGCAGCAGGAAAGGAAGGGTTTGCAGACGGCGTATTGCCAAAGCTGCATATTTCAGGCTGTATATCCTCCTGTGGTACCCACCAGATAGGAAGCATGGGATTCCATGGTTTTGTAAAACGGGTGGATGACAAGCCTCAGCCTGCATTCAATCTGTTCGTAGGAGGAAATGCCGAAAGGAAAGAGGAGCGGTTTGGGGAAAGCCTAGGCTCCATGCTTGCTGAGGATATTCCGGAATTTCTTGTGGAGCTGGGAAAAACCATTGCGGCTTCCGATACTCCTGTTTATGAAGTCTGGTATGAAAGGCATCCGGAAGAGCTGCGGGAGATTGCCGGGCGGTATATCAATAAATAGATAACAAATCAGCCCACAGGCACAGAGCGGGTTTTCTGCGGAGCATGTTTTCTGCGTCGCCACGCTTTCGCTCTATAAAAACGCAACAGTGCTAA
>JAMPFB010000133.1 GCA_023664735.1 Robinsoniella sp.
TAGCACTGTTGCGTTTTTATAGAGCGAAAGCGTGGCGACGTAGAAAACATGCTCCGCATAAAACCCGCCCTGCGCCTGTGGGCTGAATTGTTACACTATTTTGAATCAGGGCATAAAAGACAGTATCTAAGGTGCTGTCTTTTTTATGCTTAAAAGGTCGAAAAGTTTTTTTATAGCAAAGACAAAATATGCTAAAAAGTATCAGGCTGCCTGTGTTATATATGTAAATATCAGGAAAAACATAGAAAAACAAAGGCGGCGAAAATATGATTGAAATTATAAGAGAAGAAACTTTAAAGGAACGGGAAGAAAGGAGGAAAAGAGAGTCAAATAAGGAAAAGCAGAAGACAGAGGAAAAGCAGACAGAAAGTAGTAGTATTCCAAAAAATATCAGACAGATAGGCGACAGCAGCGGAATTGAGAAAATCTACATAGAGGATTATGTCATGACCCATATGAAACAACTGGCGGCTTATGGAGATGAAAAGCCAAAGGTGCTCATTTTATATGGAAAAAGAGAGATTATAGATAGCCAGCTCTTTTGGTTTATAAGTGGTGCTGTGCAGGCAGAAGCTATTGATTCGTTTATGGACAAAATTGTATTTGATGAAAAGCTTTGGGTGCAAATTAATGAGACTGCAAATCGTTTTTTTAATGGTTTGGCAATTCTCGGCTGGGCATTCCTCAAAAAAAGCGGAGACAGCTATTGGGATGAAATGATTTTAAGCACTCATAAGAAATTTTTCCGTCCGGACCAAAAAATCTTCTTTGAATATATTATGAATGAACGCATAGAAAATATGTATTTATTTGAAAATGGAAAAATGGACAGGCAGTCCGGTTTTTACATTTATTATGATAGAAATGAAGCAATGCAGAACTATATGCTTGCTTACAAAGAAGAAGAAACAGAGCAGCCGGAAGAATTTACAGGAGATCAGGCGACCAAGCAATTTCGTGCCATTGTGCAGGAGAAAAAGGAACAAATGCGCAGGCGGCATACAATGGGGCTGCTATATGGGACAAGCGCTATTCTGGTTATGGTAATTATGGTCATTGGAATCACCATGCTGAATAATTACGAAAAAATGCAGAATATGGAAAAGGTTCTCTATGAAATATCCGGGCAGATGGAAGAGGTACAGGTAGTAGAAACAGGAGAGGGGGTTGTAAATCTAAAAACAACGGATGGCACAGAGCTGACCGCAGGAGATGATGTGGTGGAAACCACAGCGGTAGCCATCACAAAAGCGCCGGATACACAACCGGATAATTCCAAGGATGCTGCTGGCAACATGAATCAGAATGGTGAAGCTACAGCTAACCAGAATGGTGCCGCAAATGGGGAAGCTCCTGCTAACCAAAATGCTGCCGCAAATGAGGGAGCTGCGACTAACCAAAATGCTGCCGCAAATGAGGGAGCTGCGACTAACCAGAATGCTGCCGCAAATGAGGGAGCTGCGACTAACCAGAATGCTGCCGCAAATGGAGAAGCTACCCCAGACCAAAATGCTGCCGCAAATGAAAAAACTGCCGCTAACCAGAATGCTGGAGCTAATGCAGAAACACAAGCTAAGCCCGATGGCAATAAAAATGGAGAAAAGGCAGATGAGGCGGCTAATACGAAAAACGGGGAAGGAGCAGAAAATGCAGCTCAGGCAGAAGAAAAGAGCGGCACAAATATGGAAAATCCCACAGAGGCTTCTGAAAATGGACAGGCGGTAGAAACGGCTTCAGCCACACCAAAAGAATACATCATCCAGAAGGGAGACACCCTTGCTAAAATAAGCCGGAAATTTTATGGTTCGGAAAAGATGGTTAAAAAAATCTGTGAGCTAAATCATATTCAGGACATGGACAATATTCTATACGGAGAAAAAATACTTCTCCCTTAAACCAAAAGATGGTATAATGGTAGCAGTTTAGCCACAGGCGCAAAGCGGGTTTCCCATGAAACGTGTTTTCTGCGCCGCTATGCTTTCGCTCTATAAAAACGCAACAATGCTAAGCTTGAGAGTACCGGTATAGAAAATAAGAAGGGTCAAATGCAAATGAAAAGCATAACAGAAATTTTTCGGGAAATTTTTTCCGGAAGCTCTGAAATCACATATAGGGATAAAATACTAAAGCATCGTTTGCATATGCTGTATAGAGGTGCTTTGATTATTATTTTGGTTCTGGTGATTTTTCTGGCTGTGAAAATACAGGTCAACAGTCGGGTATATTCAGAATATGAGGTAGTTGCAGAAAATAGCAGAGAAGGTGCGGAAAATAGTATTTATAAAAGCTATTACGGAAATCTGCTAGTGTATAGTAAGGATGGCATTACAGCTTTTGACAAAAAAGGAGTGAAGCTTTGGAATCAGCCTTATGAAATGCAGAATCCCATTGTACGGATAGCGGGACAATATGCCGCAGTAGGGGATTATAGAGGTAGTATTATTTACATAATGGATATGAATGGATTAAAGAGCCAAGTGAATACGGATATGATTATTCAGGATTTTACCATTTCGGAAAAAGGTGTGGTGACAGCAGTTTTAGATAAAAATGATTCTACCCTGATAAGATTGATTTCGGCTGATGGAACAACCATTATAGACATGAGAACATCCATGGCGGATAATGGCTATCCTTTAGCGGTCAGTCTCTCACAGGATAATCTAAAATTGGGAGTGTCTTATCTGCAGGCAAAAAATGCTCAGATAAACACCAGCATTGCCTTTTACAATTTTGGCGATGTGGGTCAGAACAAAAGCGAGAATTTAGTAAGCGGTTATAATGTGGAAGAAGAAGTAATTCCCTTTTTGCAATATGTGAACAGCACTACGGCAGTAGCATTGGGAAATCAAAAATTACTATTTTTTAAAGGCAAACAAATTCCAGAGCTTTCCAATGAGGTTACCATTGAAGAAGAGGTTCAAAGCATTTATTATAATGAGAAGCATGTGGCTTTAGTTTTCCATAATACTTCTTCGGATGAAAAGTACCGGGTAGAGGTATATGATTTAAACGGAAAACAGGAATGTTCTTTTTTAACGGATATAGAATATAAGGAAATTCTTATTACGGAAAATGACTTGATTGTATACAATGAAAGCTCTGTTGAAATGTATAATACAAAGGGAGATGAAAAATATAGAGGCTCCTTTGGGGAAAATATAAGTGCGATTATGCCATTAGAAAGCAGAGGAAAATTTATAGTAGTAAAAGAAAATACGATAGAAACTATCAGATTGCGATAAGAAGCTCTGTTAACGAACGGCGGAATAGGATGAAGGTATGAACGAACTGCTTATTTTTACGGCGATATTACTGTTGGGATTTGCTATACATGGATTATATGCGGGATTTGTCAAAACAGTTTTTACATTGATATTAAAAATAGTTACTTTGATTATTGGTGTTATGCTGACGCCGTATATTAGCAGTTTTTTGTTTAAGGATATTACAAGCGGAAATGGGAAACTGGTAAATCATGTTACTGTATTTGCAGTATTATATGTGTTGGCAATCATTTTACTCAAAGTCCTGCTTGCCTCTTTGAATGTGCTTGCAAAACTTCCTATTTTAAAAAGCATGAATCGGATATGCGGTTTTATGGCGGGACTTGCAGAAGGAATATTAGTATTGTGGATTGTTTTTGCCGTAGCTTTTGCTTTATCATCCACGCCTTTGGGAATGTGGGTGGAAGAAAGGGTAATGGAAAATGCTTTTCTTGCCTTTGTTTATGAAAACAATTTGGTTACGCATGTTATGACGGACTTGTTTCAGAGTGCGGGTGCTTTTCGCTGAGAAAGATGGGGGTTAATGGCTGGATTCGGTGGAAGGGGGATAACGGAAGGAGGTGGAGGAAGGGACGCAACAGCGGGCTGTACCTTTAAAAAGAGCTTGTTTATTTTCAAAATGTCTCTGACATCTTGCTAAAAAAATTGTTATAGTGTTCCCATACATAAGGCTTCCCAAACATGTGAAGCTTTCCAATATAGGGCTTTTTCATACGTAGAGCTTTTTCATATGTAGAACTTACCAATACACAGTGGGAGCAGGCAGGGCATAGGATAGTCTGAAGGACCTTGGCAAAGTCGCCGGCACTAATGCCCCGTACTTTGGGGCATTAGTACCGCTGCGTCTTTGCAGAGCGAGAGCGTGTCCATCAGACTATCCTATGCCCTGCCTGCTCCCACGTCCGCATGTCCAACTCTACTAGAAAAGACTGAACTATTACAAAAGTTCTGGAAAAAGTTTGGAAAAAGTTCGGAAAAAGTTAAAAAAAGGTGTTGACAATTTAAAAATCAGATGGTAATATATACAAGCTGCTTGTGATGAGTGAGCAGCAAAATAGGTGATTTCTTATAAGGAAATCAGACAAAGTACCTTGACAAACAAACAGCAATGCAACCCTGAAATTCCAAGAGAAAA
>JAMPFB010000134.1 GCA_023664735.1 Robinsoniella sp.
AGCAGACAGCTACTAATCGGTCGAGGGCTTATCCTTAAGGAAGACAGGAAGGGAAGCGGATGGAAAGAGAGAAAGATAGGAAGAGGAAGGCATTGTTCGGTTTTGAAGGTACGGAGGAAGCAAAGTATTTGGTACAAATTTAGAAAAGAAAAATATACAATGAGATTATGGTAAAAGTACTTTTGGGTAAAGTACTTTTTTTATGCGTAACAGTTCAGTCCACAATAGCTGTTACATATAAAGAAGATGGAAATAAGAAGAAGGTGAATTATGCAAATTTTCATAGGCATTGTTTTTTTTGTGTTACTTTTGTGCATTTGTATTGTAGTATATGATACAAATCGATTTGTTGTCCGGAAATATCAATTTGACAGTGGTAAGCTTAAGGATGACTTTCGGTTTGTGTTAGTGTCTGATTTGCATAATAAGTCCTATGGGAAAAAAAATGAAAGGTTATTAAAAGCAATCGAGAAGTTAAATCCGGATGCAGTTTTATGTGCAGGAGATATGTTAACAGCAAAGCCCGGAAGGGATTTTCATGTAGCAGTAGAGCTTATGAGTGCTCTTGCAGAAAAATATCCTATATATTATGGAAATGGGAACCACGAATATCGATTGAAATTGTACCCGGAAGCATATGGCAATATGGCAGAGCAATATGAGCAGGAACTAAAAAAGGCTGGAATTGAGCCTTTAATAAACCAAAAAAGAGTAATTTTGAATAAAAATATAGTTATTTACGGATTGGAAATAGAAAGGGAGTATTATAAGAGATTTCAAAAAAGAAACATGAAGCCGGATTATATTCCTTCCTTGCTGGGGCCTCTGGATGATCGGGCATGTAATATTTTACTTGCACATAATCCAGAATATTTTCAACAGTATGTAGAATATGGTGTAGATTTTGTGCTGTCTGGACATGTGCATGGCGGAGTGGCAAGAATCCCTGCTCTGGGAGGCGTTATTTCGCCGTCGCTTCACATATTTCCAAAATACGATGGAGGTGTGTTTCAGGAAAGAAATAAGTCGGGAGAAAATACGGTTATGGTTTTAAGCAGGGGTCTTGGTACGCATACCATACCAGTGCGTTTTTGCAATCCGGGAGAACTAATTGAAATTAAGATTTCTCCTAGATGCAAGAAGCTTTGATAACTTGATATATATTTATGTATTTTTTGTATATGAAGTTAGATGGGAAACGAAGAAAGTCTTGTTGAATTGATACGGAAAGGTTACAGAAGATGTGTTTGTAAGAGAAGAAATCCATACATACTGCTTTTTAGCCCCGGTAGCTGCCGTTACAGAAGATGTGTCTGCAAGAGAAGAAATACACAATAAAATGTGCCTGCAAGAGAATGAGACACAAAATATTGTATGAAAAAAGAAAAATTACTTGAAAAGAGCCATTTTTTATATTAAAATAATGAGCGGACAGAACTTAGGAATTATTATTTTATAGGAAGAGTAAGGAATAGACTATGGCATTAAAAGTAAAATTGCAAGTGTTTGAAGGACCTCTCGACCTTCTTCTTCATCTGATTGAAAAAAATAAAATTGACATATATGATATCCCTATTGTAGAAATTACTGAACAGTACTTAGACTATATCCGGCAAATGCAGAGGTCGGATATGAATGTGATGAGTGAATTTTTGGTAATGGCAGCTACTCTTATTGATATAAAATGTAAAATGCTCCTTCCAAAAGAAGTAAACGAAGAGGGAGAAGAGGAAGATCCAAGAGCAGAGCTGGTACAGAAGCTGTTGGAATACAAGATGTATAAATACATGTCTTATGAGTTAAAGGATAGGCAGGTAGATGCCCAGAGAGTTCTCTTTAAGGTGCCTACGCTTCCTAAGGAAGTGGAAGAATACAGACAGCCAGTGGACTATGAACAGTTGATTGGAGATATGAATTTGTCCAAGCTTCATGAGGTATTTAAGTCCATTGTAAAGAAACAGGGAGATAAAATCGATCCGATTCGTTCTACTTTTGGAAAAATTGAAAAGGATGAAGTGGATATGGATGCCAAAATGCTCTATGTGGAAGAATTTGTAAGAAATCAGAGACGCTGCAGCTTTCAACGGCTTTTTGAGGGACAGGTTTCCAAAATGGAAATGATAGTTACTTTTTTAGTAATTTTAGAGCTTATGAAGGTTGGTAAGATTCATATAGAGCAGGAACATATTTTTGATGATATTATCATTACGGCAAATGAAGCAGCATAAAGGCAGGAACTTAAGTGGAAAAGAAAAAGGCAATATTAGAATCCATTCTGTTTACGATGGGAGGTTCTGTGGAGATTTCCCAATTGGCAGAGGTAATTGAAGAGGATAAAAAAACAACAAGGGAATTATTGGGGCAGTTAAAGGAAGAATATGAGCAGGGAGAGCGGGGGATTACCTTGATGGAACTGGAAAACTCATATCAGATGTGCACCAAACCAGAAATGTATGAGTATTTGGTGAAAATTGCAAAAACACCAAAGAAATTCGTGTTGACGGATACGGTGCTAGAGACGCTTTCCATTGTGGCATATAAGCAGCCGGTAACTAGGCTGGAAATTGAAAAAATCAGAGGCGTTAGCTGCGATCATGCAGTAAATAAGCTGATAGAGTATGATTTAATCATGGAAGTGGGAAGGTTGGATGCTCCGGGGCGGCCTTTGTTATTTGGCACTACGGAACAGTTTTTAAGAAGCTTTGGAGTAAAGAGCCTAGAGGAGCTTCCAGAGTTGAATCCTGACAGGATGGCAGAATTCAAAGAGCAGGCAGAACAGGAAGTGCAGATGACATTGGATATATAGGCAGGAACAGAGGGTGCAGATGACATTGGATATATAGGCGAAATAGAAGGTGCAGAAAATACTGGATATGCAGGCAGGAGTAGGGAGTGCAGGTAAAATTAAACATATAAGCGAAAGCAGACAGAGTATATTTTGTCTGCTTTTTTCATATATTGGAAAGAATACTGTAGACTTCGGAGACGGTAAATTTGAATAGGGAATCAGAAAGAAAAAACCATGAAAAAAGAAAGTTCAAGAAAGTAGATGGGGCAGTAGAAAAAATAGAGGAAGCAGAAGAAAGAAAATCAAAAAAAGAAAATTACGGAATGCGGATAAAAGCGCTGCTTGTGGCAATACTTGTGGTTTTTTTTGAAATAGGAGCAGTTCCTATGCTTCCCGGTATTCCCATGGCATGCGTATACGCAAAGGAGGAAATGCCGGAGCTGTCTTTATATGCCAGATCCGCCCTTTTGCTGGATGCTTCTAATAATCGGGTATTGTATGAGGAAAACGGCTATCAGGTCATGGCAATGGCATCCACCACCAAAATTATGACCTGTATTCTTGCTATAGAATCCGGAAAGCTGGAAGAAACGGTAGAGGTGTCACAAAATGCTCAGAGGATGCCAAAGGTGCATCTTGGTATGCGTGCTGGGGAAACATACAAATTAAAAGATTTACTGTATTCTCTTATGCTGGAATCCCATAATGATACTGCAGTTGCCATTGCGGAACATTTGGGGGGAAGTGTGGAAGGCTTTGCGGATTTGATGAATGCAAAAGCAGCAGAGCTTGGCTGCAAGGATACATATTTCATTACACCAAACGGTCTGGATGCAAAAAAGGATGGAAAAACCCACTCTACTACTGCAAGGGACTTAGCAGTCATTGCGGCATATGCTATTAAGAATCCGGCTTTTTTAGAGGTAATCGGAACAAGAAGCTATGCTTTTTCAGAGCTGCAGGGAAAAAGGAATTTTCAGGTAAGCAATAAGAACCGGTTTTTGGATATGATGGAAGGCGCTATAGGAATTAAAACCGGTTTTACCTGTGATGCGGGATACTGCTTTGTAGGAGCGCTAAAGCAAAATGGAAAAACATTTATATCAGTAGTATTAGGAGCTGGATGGCCACCCAATAAAACATGGAAATGGCATGATACGAAAATTTTGATGAAGTTTGGCTTGAAAAATTTTGATGTAAAGAATATTTATGAAAAAACAAGTTATAAAAAAATGGAAGTATTAAACGGTGTGGAAGAGCAGGTGGAAATAGGTGCGGAGCAAAGAGAAATTTCCCTGTTATTATCTCCCTATGATCAGGTGGAAATGAAGCAGACATTTCCGGAAAAGCTGGAAGCTCCCGTAAAGGAAGGAACTGTCATTGGATATGAGACCTATTATGTAAATGGGCAGAAATGGACAGAAATACCTATTGTGACAAAGGGAGCTACAGAGGCATTTACATGGCAATATTGCATGGAAAAAATACTACGTCTTTTTTTCACAAATAATTCACAAAAACCACAGTAAAATTCTTGTAACAGTTCAGCCCATAGGCGCAAAGCAGGCTTTATGCAGAGCATGTTTTCTAC
>JAMPFB010000135.1 GCA_023664735.1 Robinsoniella sp.
ATGACCCTTGAGGAATGGTTAAATGACCAGCTGGATATCAGGGAGGCTGCCAGAGCTGAGGAAATAAGGCAAGAAAGCATGCAGGAAGGTATACAGGAAGGCATGCAGAAAGGTATGCAAGAAGGTGTGCAAAAAGGCATGCAAGAAGCAAAGCAAGAAGCTGTCTTTGAGCTTTTAGAGGAATATGGAGTCATTCCAGAGCATGTCCGGGAAACTGTTTTGGCGCAAAAGGATTTGGAAGTGCTGAAAAGATGGCATAAGCTTGCAGCCAAAGCCGATTCTATGGAGCAGTTCGAGAAAGAAATGCAAGAACTTGCATAAAGAGTTTACATAAAAATCTAAATGTAGCATCAATACATTCTAGTGGTGCGGTCTGAGGCCGCACCAGTCGGAATACAGTTCGTAAACGATTCGCAATTAACAGTTTAGAAAAGGGTATAGGGAAAACTATCTATCTATTTAAGTATGGAACAGTAAATATTAAATTACAGATTACTTTCTATTGCAATATGTTTCTTATAATAGTTCAGCCTGATTTTTTGAGGGAGAGGCAGTGGCTAAAAGGAAGCTAATCCACTCTTTTCCCTCTGTTGCTGTTTTGTGGCAGGCTGTACTAGAAAAAAGTTTGTTTATTTTTAGAGTGTCTTTAACATTATCTCAAAACAGAGTGATTTTGCTTTTATGCATAGGCATATGTAGGATTAGAAATTATATATAGGGCTTTCTCATGTATATGGATATACATACATGGGATAATATATATGAGTTTCCGTACATAGAGCTTACCGATACACAATGGGAGAGAGCAGAGCATAGCTATTCCACAAGACCCCTATGTCGCATCCGTTTATCCATCTTTACTAGAAAAGGCTGAACTTTACTATTCCCCACTATATTGCCCAAAAGACCTATCATTTTTTAAATGAAAGTGATATAATGTAGCAAATTTGCAGTTATAGGAAAAACATAAAATTTAAACAAGGGATGATTTGAGCAGAGCAGAAATTCTCTGCTAGTTTTTGATATTCTTCGTTTTATTGGGTATCCCTGAAAATGATATTATACATATAAGTCCTACTGGATGTGGATTCCATTCCGCAGCTTTGGCAGGATTCTTGCGTGTTAAAAATGGTAGAAGCTACAGATTTGGATAAACAAAACGTCAAAGAAAGGGAGGAAAACGAGGAAATGAATGAATGCAGGAAGAGAAAAGGCGGAAAGCTGCTTTCCATGCTGCTCGCCCTGATAATGCTACTGTCCGGAAATGGGATTACTGTATTTGCGAAAGCAGTCAGTGAAAACGGGATGGCAATGGAAGCTGAAGTGGAAGCCGGACTAAATGGGGATGCAACATATCTGGATTCATCAGATGTGCTGCAGGATGAAGCGGGCATTCCGGAAGAGGAAGTTTCCGTTTCAGTAAGTGGGAATGGAGAAAGGGGAAATCCGGCAAATCCGATGCATGCTAGTTGTAATAGTGGCATCCGTGATAAGACCACATGGAACTACGTATACTTCGGAAGCTATCCCCAAAGTGAAGTGACGGACAGTTCAATCATGGCAGCCATTGATGATGCAATTGAAAAAGCTGGAACCACAACGGATGCAGACACAGACGTAGAGGTAAATGGGACAAAGTATCGCAGGATTAGTGGAAACGATACAAATAACAGCGAATATTTTGATGAAGTGGAAAATAATGGCTATCGTTATTTTAAATGGGAACCGATTAAGTGGAAGGTGCTGCAAAATGATGGAAGTACATTGTTTGTAATAGCGGATAAGGCAATTGATTGTAAAGATTATAACGATGAAGAGGTAAGTGCCACATGGGAAACCAGTACCATAAGGAACTGGCTGAATAATAGCTTTTATCATGCAGCCTTCAGTAGTAGTGAGCAGGGTGCTATTGTAGAACAAATTGTAGTGAATGAGGACAACCCGGAGTATGGTACAGAAGGTGGGAATGATACCAATGATAAAGTTTATCTGCTTTCCATCAGGGAAGTAAAAAATGAAGTATATGGATTTTGCAGTGACGATGGTATTTATTCCATGAGCCGGGGAGTGAAAACAAGTGACTATGCCAATGCAAGAGGTGTAGAAAGAGAACGCAGTAGCGCTTATGAAGGCAATTGCCGATGGTGGCTGCGCTCGTCTGGCTATGAGAGTTATAGTGCGGCGACTGTCGATGACTATGGGTGGGTCTCTCGAAGCGGCTTTAGTGTCTGCTATTACAGTAACGGTGTTTGTCCAGCTTTACATATAAGTCTTTCATCTGGTATCTGGTCTATGGTGGATGCTGGAGCCGGCAGCGAGGGAGGAAATGGTGGAGAATATGCACCTACGAATCCTGTCCATTTCTGTTGCGCATATAAAGAAGATAGTACAGATTTTAGCTATGTATATTTCGGAAGCTATCCCCAAAGCGAAGTGACGGACAGTGAAATCGTAGCAGCCATAGACAAGGCAATTAGTGTTTCCGATAATTCAGTGGATGTAGGCATGGATGTCTGGTTAAATGGGATAAAGTATCGGAGGATTGGTAAAAACGATACAAATGGTGATAATTTTGATGATGTGTCCAATAATAGCTACCGTTATTTCAAATGGGAGCCGATTAAGTGGAAGGTGCTGCAAAATGACGGAAATACGTTGTTTGTAATAGCGGATAAGGCAATTGATTGTAAAGATTATAATGATGAATATGCAAGCGCCCCATGGCAAACCAGCACCATAAGGGAGTGGCTGAATGATAGCTTTTATGGCATAGCCTTTAGCAGTGATGAACAGGGCGCTATCGTAGCACAAGATGTGGTGAATGAAGACAACCCGGATTATGGTATAGAAGGCGGAAACAGTACAAGTGATAAGATTTATCTGCTTTCTGCTGGCGATGTAGCAGATGAGACATATGGATTTTGTAGTGATTGCGATAATAAATCCATGAGTCGGAGGGTGAAAGCAAGTGATTATGCCAATGCAAGAGGTACATTGAGAAGCAGCAGTTATGGAGGGAGTTGCTGGTGGTGGCTGCGTTCGCCCGGCGGTAGTGGTAAATATGCCGCATATGTCTATAACACTGGCTTGGTTGATCGGAATGGCTGTAGAGTCAACAAGCCTGATGGCGGTGTCTGCCCAGCTTTGCATATCAATCTTTCATCTGATATTTGGTTCATGGTGGATGATGGAAACAGTAGCGAAGGAGGAAATGGCGACGGAAGCGAAGAAGAAAAAATCCTGACTGGTTTACAGGCAACAAAAACAAAGACAGAGTATATACAGGGCGAGCAATTGAATCTGGATGACCTGACAGTAACGGCAGTCTATGGAGAGTCAAGGGAGGCTCTTTTGGCAGGTTACTATACGACAAACGCAGGAAGCATCCCTATGAACACTCCGGGAAAATATGCTTTAGAGATATTCTATACCGAAAAAGGCATTACGAAAAAAGCGGAAATCACCATAACGGTAAAGGAAAAAAGCGGCGGAAGCACGCAGCAGCCGGACAGTAGTAGTACGCAACCGCCTGAAGGAAGTAAGCCGCAGCAGGGCGACAATACGCAGAACCAGCCCGTAAAAGTCACAAGGCTTACCATAACGGCTCCGTCTGGGAAGCTGGCTGTAGGCAAAAAGATAAGGCTTGTCGTAAAAGCAGAGCCGGAAAATGCAGCCAATAAAACCGTTACATGGAAGAGCAGCAACACCAAATATGCCACCGTGGACAAAGACGGAAAGGTCACTTTAAAAGAGAAAGGCGCAGGAAAGAGCATCACTATCACGGCAACGGCAAATGACGGCAGCGGAAAGAAAGCCACTGTGAAGCTGAAAATCATGAAGCATGCAGTAAAGAGCATAAAGCTGAAGGCTCCTAAAAGGACCCTGAAGACCGGGAAGAGCATGACCATTAAAGCAACCGTGAAGACTACCGGAAGCAATGCCAATAAGACATTGAAGTGGACAAGCTCCAACACCAAATACGCCACGGTCAAGTCCGGCAAGGTAACGGCCAAAAAAGCAGGAAAAGGCAAGACAGTTACCATTACGGCGGCAGCTACCGATGGAAGTGGAAAGAAAGCAAAAGTGAAGATTAAGATTCAATAAGTGAAACAAAGACCGGGAGATGGTTCAGGCTTTTGGCTGAACCATCTCCCCTTGTTGTGTCCGCTTAGCCACTACCTTCAAAAAACAAGCTGAACTGTTACTATACTTTTGGAAAATATAACAGTGCAGCCCACAGGCGCAGAACAGGTTTCCCATAGAGCATGTTTTCTACGTCGCCACGCTTTCGATCTATAAAAATACAACAGTGCTAAGCTCGAAAATACCTCGCTAAGCGCTGGCGTTTTTATAAGGGC
>JAMPFB010000136.1 GCA_023664735.1 Robinsoniella sp.
GAAAATACCTCGCTAAGCGCTGGCGTTTTTATAAGGGCTCCTTTAGAAAACATTCCTGACACGGAATCCAGTCTGGCGTTTATGGCAAGAGCCCCTGACTAAATATTGATTTCCGTAAAAATGCGGCAGGAAAATAAAGGATAAGTCATGAAATAAAATGCAATAGGGATTTGACAAATAAATAGCTGGTAGGTATGATAGGATTATGGAGAAAAAAGGAAAAAAACAAATGGAATTGTTAAAAAAATACTGTAAGGAAAAAGAAAACATAACAACTGTTACATTCTTGTTTGTAAATCTTCTTTTAATTGGTGCATTGTGTCTCTTTTTTCTGTTGAAGCCGGATAATCTGATGCATTCTGATACTACGGCAGAGGTGATTTTGTCAAAGCTTCTGGCAGATGAAAATAAGCTGATTACGAAAAGCTGGTATTACTCTACGGAAATAAGAATCATCTATTCCCAGTTGATTATGATGCCTTTATTTAAGGTTTTTTCCAATTATCGTTTCGTAAAAACCTTGTCTATTTTTATCTTTTATATACTTTTGACAGCGGCATATGTATATGTGGGAAAGAAGTACGAGCTGAACAGACCTTGCCTGCTTCTGGGACTGGCGTTTTTGTTTACTCCTTTATCCAATGAATATTTAGATATGATGTTTATAGGATGCTTTTATACCAGTCAGGTAATCTGTACTTTTTTGGTTTTGGGCATGTTTGTAAAGAAAAGCGGGAAAAAAACAAGCTATGCCAGCCTGATTTTTTTGACGGGACTGGGCTTTTTCCTTGGATTGTCCGGACTTCGGTATCTGGCAAGCCTTTTTATGCCCTTTATAATCGCATTTATAATCAGGTTTTTTGAAAAGGAAGACATAAGAGAGATAAAAAAAGAAGAGCTTATGGGGTTTGTGCCCGTAATGCTTTCTTCTATTGGAGCTTTTCTTGGTTTTTTGGGAAACAAGCTGTATCTGGCAAAAAACTATTCCTTTGACACTACTTCGGAAGTGGTGTTTGTGGAACTGTCTAAAGTGCCAGAGCGGTTTATGAATTCCATAAAGCTTATGGTGGAATTTTTCGGTTATTATCCTGTGGAAGTAGTCAGCGGCAGGGGAATCGTCAATGCTTTAAAATGCTTGTTTTTCCTATTTTTTGCGGCGGTGATTGTTTATTTGTTTAGAAATCGCAAGGCTCTCCTAAGTGAAAGACAACGATTGTTATTATATTATTTCCTTGCCTGCTTTTTTATTAACTGGTATATGCTGATATTTACCGAAGTGCTAATGCAGTACCGCTACTGGCTGCCTGTTTATGTGGTGGGAGTATTGCTTCTTGCTATTTTCTTTCAAGTGTACCGTCCGGCAAATCAGTTGAAAAGACCAGTTCTGCTTCTTGCTGCGGCAGTCATAGCCCTTAGCTCGCTTTACGGAGAGCTGTGGCAGGACGTAAAATATAACGACTGTGAAAAACGATACGGCTATATGGCATTTTTACAGGAGCAGGGCTATACATTTGGCTATGCCACCTTCTGGAATTCCAGTGTAACGGAATATTTAAGCAATGGCGCCATTGAAGTGGGAAATTTAGGAGGAGAAAACGGAGTGGCAGCCCCCTATGAATGGCTTAGCAAAAAGGCCTATTACCAGCCGGGCTATCATGAAGGCAAAACCTTCCTGCTTTTGGCAAGAACGGAAGAGGCAGGGATGTTAAATGGTGATTTTACGGTAATGGAGGATGGGGTGAAGGTGTATGAGGATGAATATTATGCGGTTTATGAGGGGAATGGGATGTATTTGTTTTCAGAGTAGTGCCTAATGGAGGGATGTAAGAATGGAGAGAGGAAGGCTTCCTCTCTCCATTCTTACGTCCTATATCAAAATCTCCATGCTAATTACAATTGGAACGATAAGTATTCTTATAACGAGGATCCTTCATAGCCGGCTCCTTCCCCGTCTTTGCATACTTTCCAGCCATAGTCCCAGCCTGTTTTCCGATTTTATTTAATCCTTCCTGAGTAAAATGCAGTCCATCCCCTTGATAATATGTTTTATCAAAGCCGGATGCAATAGTGGAAATCAATACAAAGTCTCTGTTATCCATGCAGATAGCTGTCTGGGCGGCTGCAATCCGATTGAAGGATGTAGGATCGTTCAGATTGTTTCCAATCCGGATTATCAGGCATTTTTCCACATCGGATTTTTGACGGATGCGCCCTAGCATGAGCATAAGGTGCTGCTGATAAGCAGCAGTGGAAATATCATAAGTTGCATCATTTTCCCCTTGGAAAAACACCATGTAGCAGTGGCGGATTTTCAATCCCTGTTTTTTTAAAATGCGTTTTGTCTTATTTGCAGAGGTTATGACCTTTTTATAATAAGAACCGCTCCATTGTCCTAAGCCGGTGGCGCCTCTTGCCGTATTAGTAGCAACAATGGGGGTCTTGGTCTGGGAGAAGTAGGCATTGGCAAAAGCGGAAGCCAGTGTTCCACCGCTGTCTTTTGTTACCTTTCCCTTTTGCTGTACTCCAAAGGGCTCCCGTAGGGGGCTTAACTTCTTTTTGGTAAATAGTATCTCGTAGCCGGCTCCATCCTTTATGGCAGGAGCTAAGGAAGCTTTTCCTACATTGGTCATATTGCTTTGTCCGGCAAAAATAATAATATCAACCTCATCCCTTACCGTAACTTTACAGTTAAATTTCTTGCCAGTGGTGGCTGTAACTGTAATGCGGGCAGTACCAGCTTTTTTTCCTTTGACGTTTCCGTTCTTGCTCACAGTGGCAACGGAAGGGTCGCTTGATAAAAAAGAAATGGCTTTCCCGTTCTTGGGTTTCAGGGAAAAGGTTTCACCTACCAGAATGTTTTTAGTTGTGTAATTGAGCTTGGAAGGAGCCGCTTGAACGGTTCCCGGTACAAAGGGCATTGCCGCTGTGAAAGGTGACAGTGACAAAAGCAGTGCAAAGATGATGATTCCAAAACCTTTTTTTGATTTCAATTGATTATCCTCCTGCTATTTTTTTGGTTTGTAAGTATTCTTATATTTAGGGTCTTTTAAACTGGGCTCTTTTCCTGTCAATTTATAGGAAGCGGCATTGGAACCGGCTTCTTTTCCAAGGATATTCAGCCCCTTCTGTGTTAGGTGGATGCCGTCCTCCTGATAGTAGCTGCTCTTTAAGGACGCTGCTTTTAAGGATACAAGAACAAAATCCTTATTGTTCCTACATAAATCCGTCTGGGCTTTTACAATATCTGCATACAAATCAGGGTCTTCTGTATAGCTGCCTATACGGATTAAAAGACATTTTTCCACAGAACAGGATTTTTGCAGATTACGAAACATCTGTGAAATTCGTTTTTTGTAGAAACTTTGGCTTGTGCCGGCAAATCCGTCATTTTCTCCCTGCATAAAGACCATATAGCAGTTTTCCACCTTTAGCCCTCTTTTTTTCAGAGCCTTTTGCGCCTGTTTTGCTCTGGCGGCAACTTCTTTATAATGAATGGTGCTCCAACTGACACAGCCGGAACCGGCAATGGTAGCGCTGACTGCAACAACCGGAGTCTGCGTCTTTTGATAGTAAGCCTGCACAAAGGAAGTAACCATTGACCCAGTACGGAGTTCACTGTCGTCTAAGCTGTTTCTGTCCTGTCCCATGCCAAAAGGCTCCTTCAACACGGAGAGGCTGCCTGCTTTTGTGACTGTTTTGCTTTCGTAGCCAGCGCCGTCTGGTAATTCGGGGGCATTGGCAGCATTGCCACGACCTGTCATATTGCTTTGCCCGGCAAAAATAATTAAATCCACAGTATCCCTTACGGTAATGCGGCAGCGGTATGTATTTCGGCCACAGGAAACAATAATAGAGGTAGTTCCGGCTGCTTTTGCTTTTACCTGCCCTGAAGGAGAAACGGAAGCCACCTTTTTATTTTTACTGGAGAATTTCACGGAGCCTTTTGCATTTTTTAATTTCAGCTTTAAGGTCTCTCCCTTTAAAAGCGCTTTTTCAGTGTAGTTTAAGGAAGGCTTTGCCGTAGCTTCTGTAACGGAAATATCCGAAGCGTGATAAAATATGAAAGATGGTGGAAATAGAAATATCGTGACCGTACAAAGAATCCAAAAAAGTTTGCGATAAATATTCATGAGAGCCTCCCGAATGCTAAAGTTTAGTTATAATATACTAGTAATGAATTTTTTTTTCAACAAGATTCTTCATAAAAGACCAAAGTTATGTAACAGTTCAGCATGTTTTTTTGAAGGTAGTGGCTAAACGGACGCAACAGAGGGATGAGAGTGGATTGGCTTTTCGTGT
>JAMPFB010000137.1 GCA_023664735.1 Robinsoniella sp.
TTTCAGGACCTTGGCAAAGTCGCCGGCACTTATGCACCGTATTTTGGTGCGTTAGTACCGCTGCGTCTTTGCAGAGCGAGAGCGTGTCCGGAAAACTATTCTATGCCCTGCCGTCTCCCACGTCCGTTCATCCATCTTTACTAGAAAAGGTCGAACAGTTATAGTTTTGAAAACTGTTTGGAAAATTGCTTTCCAAAATTGTTTTTCCAAAATTGTTTCCAAAATTGTTTTCAAAAAAATATTTGACAAAAGAAAAATATGGAGTATAATGAAAACCAAACAAAGGCGTTTTTTGCAATAAGCATATTGCAGAAGCGCCTTTTTTATTATTTTGCTAAGGAGGGAAGCCCAATGAAAAAATTAGAGATTATTATTAAGCCTGAAAAGCTGGAGGACTTAAAAGCAATTCTAGACGATTGCGAAGTAAACGGTCTTAACATTGTGAACACTATGGGATATGGAAATCAAAAAGGTATTGTAAAAAAATACCGTGGCGCCGAGTATAAGGTGAACCTGCTGCCCAAGATTAAAGTGGAAACAGTCGTAGCGAAAGATATCGCAGAAGAGCTGATTGATAAGATCGTAAAAGAAATCAATACAGGGAATTATGGCGATGGTAAGATTTTTGTATATGATGTGGAAGATGCCGTAAGAATTCGTACCGGTGAACGCGGACAAAGCGCATTATAGTTCTTACAAAAGGAAAAGAAAAATGAAAAAATTTATTGATTATCAAAGGTGATAAGAAAAAGGAGAAAGTCCTTTTTGTTATTGCCTTTTTTTGTGAGCGGAATGAGGAGCCGCCCACAAAATGAAAAGGAGGAGAAAAATTATGGATATGAGTGTATGGTTCCTTATTGGAGCGGCTTTGGTATTCTTTATGCAGGCAGGCTTTGCTATGGTAGAGGCAGGCTTTACCAGAGCAAAAAATGCAGGCAATATTATTATGAAAAATACAATGGACTTTTGTCTTGGGACGATAGCATTTTATTTAATAGGCTTTAACCTTCTTTGCGGAGAAGGAGGAATTTTTGGATGGGGGCTGAATCCCTTCAGTGATTTTGGAAATACAGACTGGTCATCCTTTGTATTTAACTTAGTGTTCTGTGCAACGGCAGCAACGATTGTTTCCGGCGCCATGGCTGAGCGTACTAAATTTATTACATATTGCATTTATAGTTTTGTGATCAGTTTGTTTATTTATCCCATTGAAGCACACTGGATTTGGGGACCTGCCGGAAGCGCATGGCTTACCGATATGGGCTTCGTTGATTTTGCAGGCTCCTGTGCCATTCATATGGTAGGCGGAATTTCAGGACTGATAGGCGCTGCCTTCTTAGGTCCTCGTATTGGTAAATATGATGAAAAAGGAAAGTCAAAACCGATTTTGGGACATAATATTGCATTGGGAGCTCTTGGCGTATTCATCCTCTGGTTTGGCTGGTATG
Organism: Robinsoniella sp.; assembly: GCA_023664735.1. Classification (GTDB taxonomy): domain Bacteria; phylum Bacillota; class Clostridia; order Lachnospirales; family Lachnospiraceae; genus RGIG3040. The sequence goes on from JAMPFB010000137.1 coordinate 1,449, forward strand.
GATTTAATGGTGCCGCTGCAGCCGATACCGCCCAGTTGTCACAAATATTTGCAACTACCACCATTGCTCCGGCAGCAGCAACTGTAACAGCCATGGTCTTTACCTGGATTAAAAACGGCAAGCCGGATGTATCTATGTCCTTAAATGGAGCGCTGGCAGGTCTGGTTGCCATCACAGCCGGATGCCATTGTGTAGATGCGGTAGGAGCATTTATCATTGGTGCGGTAGCAGGTATCTGGTGTTGTGTAGTAGTATTGCTTGTGGAAAACAAATTCAGGATTGATGATCCGGTAGGTGCAGTAGCTGTTCACGGTGGCTGCGGTCTTTGGGGAACCTTGGCTGTAGGACTGTTCCATTATGATAACGGACTCTTTTATGGCGGCGGATTCACACAATTAGGCTTACAGGCAATTGGCGTTTTATGCGTAGGGGCTTGGGCAGCTATATGGATGCTATTATTATTTACTGTCCTGAAGCATACAATAGGTCTTAGAGTGTCTGCTGAGGAAGAAATAGAAGGACTGGATTCTACCGAGCATGGTCTGGAGTCCGCATATCCTGATTTTCAGGCAGCAAACTATAAACAATAAATTAGTGTTTATCTAAATTCCTTAGTTGGTATAAACATAGGCGGGAAACTGCCGGCATGCCCCGAGTGCTTTTGGCGCTTGGGGCTTTGTCTTGCATAAAAAAGAAATTGTTCATTTCCAAGCTATATGACAGTTCAGCCACAGGCACAGAGAAAGGGGCACGCAGAGCATGTTTTCTACGTCGCCACGCTTTCGCTCTATAAAAACGCAGCAGCGCTAAGCTCGAAAATACCTCGCTAAGCGCTGGCGTTTTTATAAGGGCTCCTTAAGAAAATATGCTCTGCGTACCCCTTTCTCTGTGTCTTTGGCTGAATTGTTGCAGGGCTATGGCAGGCATCTGTAGTTTTCATTGAAAAATAAGAGTTGAAATGTTATACTATGACTATACATATAGTGTAAAAGGAGCAGCATATGAAAAAGGTACAGGGAAGCTTATATTTTTCGCTTATTCTAATGACGTCGATTCCGCTAATGGGATTTGCCATAATCATGCTGGGATATGCTACAAGCATGTTAAAGGCAGGTATGGAAGAGGAAGTGGAAGAAGCGCTTAGAAACCTTGGAATTTCTGTTGTGGAGACTTATGAAACAGCATATCCGGGTGATTATGGAATCGATCAGGAAGGGCATGTGGTAAAGGGCGAGCATGTTTTATATGGCGAGTATTCGTTGATTGATCACATAAAAGAAGAAACCGGGGTAGAAGTCAGTCTGATTTATGAGGATACAAGGATGCTTACAACAATCAGAAACAAAGAAAACAAACGTATCGGAGGAACAGCGGTTTCCGATATGGTGTTAGAGCATGTGCTTGATAAAGGAGAAGAGTTTTTTTCCAAGGATTTGTCTATTTCAGGTGAAAAATATTATGGATATTATCTGCCTCTTATAAATAGCGATGGTGAGGTGACTGGTATGCTGTTTGTAGGAAAGCAGCAGAAGGAGGTAAACGGAAAGGTCAATCGTATGATTAGCCAAATTCTAATTATTGGTTTGGCTGCTTTAATTTTAGCAGTGGTTTTCAGCATAGTTTATACGAAAAATATTATAAATGCTATCAATAAAATGATGGAGTTCCTGAGAAAAGTAGCAACCGGCGATTTATCGGCAAAGCAGGATGAAAAGCTGTTTGCCCGTAATGATGAAATTGGAGAAATGGGAAGGCTTGCATTATCCGTACAGCAATCCCTGAGAACGCTTATTGAAAGAGATGGACTTACCAATCTGTACAATAGGAGAAGCGGTGAAAGAAAATTAAAAGAGCTGGAAAAGAAAGCAAAAGAATCGGATGCTGTATTTTCCATAGCATTGGGAGATATTGATTTCTTTAAGAAATTCAATGATGATTTCGGTCATGAATGTGGGGATGTGGTGCTGAAAAAGGTGGCAGAATGCTTACGGCAGCATATGGCAGACTATGAGGATTATGCCATCCGTTGGGGTGGGGAAGAGTTCCTTTTGATTTTTATGGGTCTGGATGAAAAAAAGACATTTTCGGAAGCGGAAAAAATATTAAGTGGCATTCAAAATATGAAGGTTACATATGGGAGCAAGGAGGTTTCCGTTACTATGACTCTGGGAGTGACAGAGTATAGAAAGAACGAAACCATAGACCGTCTGGTAAAGCGTGCTGATGATAGCTTGTATAAAGGGAAGGCGCTTGGAAGGAATAGAGTGGTGGCAGGAGCGTAAGGTTTCTTTTATGTAATAGTTTAGCTTGATTTTTTGGGGGAGTGGCTAAGAGGACGCAACAGCGTAAGGAGAGCGGATTGGCTTCGGTGTAGCAGTTCAGCCCATAGGCGCAAAGCAGGCTTCCCACAGAGCATGTTTTCTACGTCGCCACGCTTTCGCTCTATAAAAACGCAGCAGTGCTAAGCTCGAAAACACCTCGCTAAGCGCTGGCGTTTTTATAAGGGCTCCTTAAGAAAACATGCTCTGTGGGAAGCCTGCTTTGCGCTTATGGGCTGAACTGCTACACCGAAGCCAATCAACTCTCCTCCCGCTGTTGCTGTTTTTCGCAGGCTGTACTTTTGAAAAGAGAGTGTTTATTTCCAAAACGTCTCTAACATCTTATTCCAAAAGCCTGCCATAGCTTTCCTATATATAAGGCTTTCCGAGCATACGAAGCTTTCCAATATACAAAGCTTTTCATGTATAAGGCTTGCCGATACACAGTGGGAGCTGGCAGGGCATAGGATAGTCTTCCGGGCCTTGGC
>JAMPFB010000138.1 GCA_023664735.1 Robinsoniella sp.
AGCACTGTTGCGTTTTTATAGAGCGAAAGCGTGGCGACGCAGAAAATATGCTCTGGGGAACCCCGCTTAGCGCCTCGCCTGTGGGCTGAACCGTTGCAAACATATAAAGGAAACAGTATGAGTAAAAGTATTTTTATTGCGGAAAAGCCCAGTGTGGCAAGAGAATTTGCAAAAGCCTTGAAGTTAAATGCAAAAAATAAGGACGGATATATAGAAGGGGAAAATACGATTATTACATGGTGTGTAGGACATCTGGTTACCATGAGCTATCCGGATGCCTATGATGACAGCTTAAAACGCTGGTCCCTAGATACCATTCCCTTTATTCCGGAAACCTTTAAATATGAAGTGATTGAAAGCGTGAAAAAGCAGTTTGCCATTGTAAGCAGCCTGCTTACAAGAGAAGATGTTTCCACCATTTATGTGTGCACCGACTCAGGACGGGAAGGGGAATATATCTATCGTTTGGTGGAAACACAGGCACATGTGACTGGAAAGGAACGAAAACGAGTGTGGATTGATTCCCAGACAGAAGAGGAAATTCGGAGAGGAATCAAGGAAGCAAAGGATTTGTCCTGTTATGATAATCTCTGTGCCTCTGCATACCTAAGAGCCAAAGAAGATTATTTAATGGGAATCAATTTTTCTAGGGCACTGACTTTAAAATACGGTTTTTCTATTAAAAATTATTTGAAACAGGAGAAAAATGTAGTAGTTTCGGTGGGCAGGGTGATGACCTGCGTGCTTGGAATGGTAGTGAACAGGGAGCGGGAAATCCGAAGCTTTGTAAAGACGCCTTTTTACCGGGTAATGGCGAGACTTTCCGTGGAAGGAAAGGACTTTGAAGCCGAGTGGAAAAGCGTGGAAGGCTCTGCCTGTTTCCAATCCCCCATGCTTTATAAGGAAAACGGCTTTAAAGAGGAAAAGGATGCCAAAGAGCTGATAGAGCGATGTCAGGAAGGGGCTATGGAGATATTCTCTGTGGAAAAGAAAAAGGAAACAAAAAATCCTCCCCTTTTATATAATTTGGCGGAGCTGCAGAATGACTGTTCCAAATATTTTAAAATCAGCCCGGATGAGACGCTTAGAATCGTGCAGGAATTATATGAAAAAAAGATGGTTACCTATCCTAGAACGGATGCAAGAGTGTTGTCCACAGCAGTCAGCAAGGAAATTTACAAAAATATAAACGGCTTGAAAAACCATCCATTAGTAGGCAGCTTTGCAAAGGAGGTGCTGGATGGGGAAAGCTATAAGGCCATTGCAAAGACCCGTTATGTAAATGATAAGCAGATTACAGACCATTATGCCATTATTCCTACCGGGCAGGGGCTAAATAATTTAAACGGGCTTGCGCCTACTGCTGTAAAGGTTTATGAAATCATCGCCAGAAGGTTTTTAGGCATTTTCTATAAACCGGCAATTTATCAAAAGGTCAGTCTTGCCACCGTAAACCATACAAAGCAGGCGCCGGAAAAGTTTTTTACTTCCTTTAAGGTATTGGCAGAGGAAGGGTATTTAAAGGTGATGGAATTTTCCTTTGGAAAGAAAAAGGAAGGAGAGAAAGAAGGCACAGAGAAAAATAAAGATGGAGAAGAAGAGGATGTAAAATGTGATGCCTCTTTTTTAGAAGCCTTATCAAAATTAAAAAAAAGAATGACTGTAGAAGTCAATGAATATTTTGTGAAGGAGGGAGAAACCTCCCCACCAAAAAGATATAATTCCGGTTCCCTGATTCTTGCCATGGAAAATGCCGGGCAGCTTATAGAGGATGAGGAGCTTCGGGCGCAGATTAAGGGAAGCGGAATCGGAACATCAGCCACAAGAGCGGAGATTTTAAAGAAGCTGGTAAACAATCAGTATTTAAAGCTGGCAAAAAAGACCCAGATTATTACTCCCACAAAGCTGGGAGAAATGATTTATGAAGTGGTAAATGCGGCAATCCGGCCTCTTTTGGACCCAAAGCTTACTGCAAGCTGGGAAAAAGGGCTTACCATGGTAGCGGAAGGCACTATTACAGAAGGGGAATATATGGGCAAGCTGGATGATTTTGTGCGAAGGCGTACAAATTATGTAAAGGGATTGTCCAATCAAGGAATGCTGTACCGACAATTCGATCAGGTAGCAAAGGCTTACGAAAAATAGGCAGGCATAAAATATAGGATTCATGAAAGGAAGGAAAAAATTATGAGGGAAACAGCGCCGGAAAATCTGGTGGATTTGAAAAAAACCATTGCGGCAGAGCTTTTTAGCAATGTGGAAGATATTTGGGAGGTGCTGCCCAAAATCAGTGAGTTTATTGTAGAGCTTGGAAACACCTTGCCGGAAGAGAAGTTTGAAAAAAAAGGAGAAAACATTTGGATAGCGAAATCTGCAAAAGTAGCGCCCAGCGCATATATAAACGGCCCCTGTATTATTGATGAAGAGGCGGAAATACGCCATTGTGCTTTTATTCGGGGAAATGCCATTGTAGGAAAGGGCGCAACAGTAGGAAATTCCACAGAGCTGAAAAATGTAGTATTGTTTGATAAGGTGGAGGTTCCCCATTATAACTATGTAGGTGACAGCATACTTGGCTTTAAGGCGCATTTGGGAGCCGGAGCCATTACCTCCAATGTGAAAAACGATAAGACCAACGTAACGGTAAGATTAGGGGATGACAGGCTGGAAACCGGCCTTAGGAAATTTGGCGCTATGATAGGGGACTTTACGCAGGTAGGCTGTAACAGCGTGCTCAATCCGGGTACGGTGCTTGGCAGGAATGTAAGCGTTTATCCATTAAGCTCCATAAGAGGTTTTGTAAAAGAAAATACCATTTACAAGACAAATGGAAAAAATATGGAAATTCTGGAAAAGGAACAGCATTGACATTTTTTTGATTATAGTGTATATTTTCAGTTGTTGACAAACGATATATCATGGCAATCTGCCATGGAAAAAGAAGTCACAAAAAAATGGAGGAGATATTATGAAAAAATTAACAGTTTTAGCATTAGTGCTTGCTATGACTACCACTCTTTTGGTAGGATGCGGCGCTGATGAAACAACAGATGTAAACGTTGATGTGGAAACAACCGATGAAGCAGAAGACGAAACAGCAGAAGATGCTGAAAGTGAAGATGCTGATGCTGAGGAAGATGCAGCAGAGGACGCAGACACGGAGACAGCAGAAGGCGACGGCACTGTTTACAAAATTGGTGTTATCCAGTTAACAGAGCATGCTGCATTGGATGCTGCTAATGAAGGCTTTGTAGCTGCATTAAATGATTCTGGCATTCAGTATGAAATCGATCAGCAAAATGCACAGAATGACCAGTCTGCATGTCAGACAATTGCTTCCAAGTTAGTAGCAGATGGCGATGACTTGATTTTAGCAATCGCAACTCCGGCAGCACAGGCCGCAGCAGCAGAAACAACAGAAATTCCTATTATTGGTACTGCAATTACAGATTTTGCAGATGCAGGTCTGGTAAATGACAATGCAGCACCGGGAACAAATGTAACAGGTACATCCGATTTAACTCCTGTAAAAGAGCAGATTGAATTACTGCAAAAGCTTCTTCCAGAAGCAAAGACAGTTGGTATCTTATATTGTTCAGCAGAGTCCAATTCTGAATTTCAGGCTGAACTGGCAAAATCCGCATGTGATGATGCAGGACTTGCTTATGAAATATTTACTGTAGCAAGCTCTAACGAAATCCAGACTGTTGTAGAATCTATGGTAGGTAAGGTAGACGTAATCTATGCACCAACAGATAATACTATTGCAGCAGGTATGTCCACGGTAGCAATGGTTGCCAACGATAACAACCTTCCTACAATCTGCGGCGAAGTAGGTATGGTAGAAGCAGGCGGTCTTGCAACCTACGGCATTGACTACTACCAGTTAGGTTATCTGGCAGGCCAGCAGGCAGTTGCAATCCTAAAAGGAGAAGCACAGGTTTCTGAAACTCCTATTGGATATTTAGCAGCGGAGCAGTGTGAATTATCCACAAATGAAGAAACAGCAGCGGCATTGAATATTGATTTGTCAGTGCTTGACTAATAGCAAGTATAATAAGTGAAAGATGGAATCCTGTCTGTGCGAAATTTTGGCATGGGCAGGGTTCTTTTTTTGTGCAGAAAAACATATCTGGTAACAGTTCAGCCCACAGGCGCAGAGGAAGGACCATACAGAGCATGTTTTCTACGTCGCCACGCTCTCGCTCTATAAAAACGCAACAGTGC
>JAMPFB010000139.1 GCA_023664735.1 Robinsoniella sp.
ACGCCAGCGCTTAGCGAGGTATTTTCGAGCTTAGCACTGTTGCGTTTTTATAGAACGAAAGCGTGGCGACGTAGAAAACATGCTCTATGGGAAACCCGTTCTATGCCTATGGGCTGAACTGTTACAAATTGCTCCTTATTGGTTAGAAACATTCAAATCGGAAAATACTTCTGCCGGTGTTTTGGAAAGTCCTTCTATTTTACCATCTACAATATGGATATAACCTTTGCTGCCATCCTTTCCCTTTACTAAAACCCATCCATCTTTCCCATCTTCCGTCCATACTTCCATAAAGAATACCTTCTCCTGAGCCGGGACGATTTTCTTGGTGCTGTTTTCGTCTGCATACATGTGAACAGTTAAATCCTCGTATAATTGATGGGAGCCTTCCGGCACCAGACGGAAATAGCCGGTTTCCGTTCCTGCAAGCTTCTGCTCATCCTCGTTATACCACCAGCTTCCATAGCCATAACAGGTATGGGGCAGATTCAGGTGTATTTCCCCAGTTACATCCCCATAATTGACAAAGCCGTTATAACCGGATTTCTGCTTAAAAGGAAATCCCTGTATGTTTCCTATATAGAAAAGCTCTCCATTATAAGCGAAAAAATGAGTGACTGCACCGTTTCCGGCGCCGTTATCCAAAACGGCAAGCTCCAGCTTTTCCGCCTCTTCCTCAGACCATGACTCAATAATATTCGTCACGTAAAATACATCCTTTACCGGATCTTCCAAATGGACATCATAATCCTCCAGCTTATATTCCTGCCCGTTAATGTTGAACATGCCGCTGAACTTTTCCTGTCCACCTTCCTTTAAGCTGTATTGAATTTCTTCCGCCACTTTGTCTCCATCCAAATCCTCTTTCACCTTACTGCCAATGCTATATTCCTTCGGGTAGGGATGCTCTGCTTTATACTCTTCTTCCGCCTTTTTAATCATCTGCAGGTTATCCTTCTCTATCTGGCTGAGCACCGACTCATCAAATTCCTTTGCCGGTATGGTTCCCTCATACCAGCTACAGGTTTCAAAATAGCTTTGAAGATAAGCAGAATCAAACTGCCTTCCATGCCTTGCATATATTTCATTTCTGGCAATTGTCAGTTCATTATCGGAATAGTTGAATAAATCTTCGTCTTTTGCTAATACAGTGCTGCTCAAAGGCAGTATAAACTCATCCGGATTATATTTCACTCCCTCTTTATCAATTTCTAAGGTTGCTGCAACCGCTCCTGTCAGTCCAGCCATGTCAATATATTCCTGACTGATTTTTTCATCTTCATAATAAAAGGACACGTCCGTAGGCTCCGACATGTAGTAAGTCTGTGTATCCGTATATGCCAACTGAGTAGCTCCTGCCATATCAGGCATCATTCCATCTGCCCGGTAAAATCCACAGATAAATCCCATTCCTTCCAGCTTTTCCTGTGATGCCGTCTGTATCAGGGCAAATCCATCTTCTACCTGCTCAACCTGATATTTGCCTTCCCATGAATCCGGTATGGATATGGTAATTTCCTGCCAGCTAAATGTATTACCGGAAGCAAATAAATTATCATCGTCTAACTGTCCCAGATTTTCCTCTTCTTCTATCCCCTCTGATTCCTCCTGATTTTCCTTTGTTCCTCCGTTCTCTTCCTCAGCCCCTTCCTCTGCTTCCTGCATTTCCGGTTCCTTCTGTCCGGATTCCGTACCTTCTGTTTTTCCACCACATCCTGCGCTCAGCAGCATTCCTGCCGCCAGTACAATTGCTGCAAATTGTTTTTTTCTCATATTTTCTCCTTTTCAGTCTTTAAACTTCCTTTTACTTTATTCTCAGCATTCCGGCATATAACAGTTACTCTTTTCCTGCCCTCCTCCTTTACTCAGCCCTAATAACCAAACTCTTCCGGATAAGGCCCATAAATACTGCTTACTCCATTCACTCTTCTGTCCAGTGTTATCTTATAATAGCTTCCATCCACGGTCATGACCCGGATGCCTTCCTCTCCATACGGAAAAGAATCTATTTCACCGGAAAGCTCTTCGCCCTGATAAACGGCGCTGCGCTTTAAAAACCATGCTGCCAGCTCTCCATTTTCCATACTCTCTATATTTTCAGGAACATCTAGCTGCTCCACATCAGAAAACCAAAACCATCTGCTATTGGCTATGTCCATGGATGAAACTTCCTCAAAGCCCCTGCAATAAAAATACCTGCCACACTCCAAATCCTCTCTGGTTTTGGCAAAGTAAAAGTCTCCCAGCTCCGTACAGTCATATACACAAGCCTCCACCTTGAATCCGGTTAAATCATATAATTCCTGCAATGCTCTTTGAGCCAGCGTATCCAGTTCCTCTTCTTTATACTGCTTGGATATAAAATATTGTTCATACACATCTGGCACATGCGTGACTGCTGCCTCCACATATCCTTCCCTATGCCTCACTGTATATGCATTTTCCCACATTTTCATGCTTTCGATATTTTTTATATTTGTTTCCACGGAAATGCCTGCCCATGAAAATAGGCTTTCTTTCGTCTCATTCTTTCCCAGTATTCCCCCATACACACCTCCCCTGAAAATACCTTCTGCCTCTACAGGATGTACTGCCAGTCCCAGCGCCATTACTGCAACAACCACTCCTGCCATTCCGGTTAGCAGGGCATTTTTCTTTTGAAAGCGCAGTACATTTTTAATCCTTGTTTTTGCAGAAGGTTCTCCAAAAGTCAGGGGCACCATCAAATACCCATTTTGCGCTGCCGCAAATTTCAAAAGACTCTGTGCATACTGTTTTTTCCTATTCTCCTCTGCTTCTGCAAGTACTGCCTCATCACAGGAAATTTCCATATCCATGCAAAATAATATCCATGCCACCCACACAACCGGATTAAACCAGTGCACTGCTGTTATCAGGAAAACCACTATTTTTAAAATAGAATCCCTTCTTTTACGGTGAATACATTCATGGGCAATAATATATGTCCTCTCTTCACCTTTCAGTCCTGCAGGCAGGAAGATAATCGGACGCAAGATTCCCCACAAAAAGGGGGAAGCAAGACCTTTTACCTCCGCAATCCTCTTTTCATCGTCCCAAAATACCCATTTCTCTTTGGATATTCCCTTATTTATGCGAAACATATGCGCCAGATTGAACGCCACAATTCCAAGCAGCCCTGACAGCCAGATAATCTGTAACAAAAAGCTCCACTGTGGTGAATTTCCTTGTTCCTGCATCTGCACAAGGCTAACTGGCTCCTGTCCTGTTTTCCCTTCCGTTACCGGAGGCTTACTGGCTTCTTTCCTGTTTTCCTTTCCGTTGCCAGAGGTCTTTTGAAATTCTTCCAGCGTTCCTGCTACTGCCCTTCTTTCCACATCTTCCTTCTGCACAATGGAAAATTCTGCTACCTGTCTTGGAATAAGACTGACTTTTCCCTGCAATGCAAACGGCACCGAAAGATTCAAGAACACTGCAAGCCATAAATAATAAGCATATTTTCTTTCACATTTTAGCAGAAGCAGCCTAACAGGAAGAACAAGAAAAATACAATAGCTTCCAATCAGGCTCATTTCCAGAATCCTGCCAAATAAAACTCCATCCATATCTTCTGCTCCCCCTAATTGTCCCTGTATTCTTCAATCATCCTTGCCAGTTCTTCGATTTCCTCTTTGTCCAGCTTCTTTTGCTTCAAAAAGGCAGCCACGAAACCGGGCAGGGAATTATTATAATTTTCAGCCAGATACCGTTCCCCTTTTCTTCTTGCATACTCTTCTCTGCTCATTTTGGAAACCACACAGGCATTTTCATTTTGAAAAATATCATTTTTACAGATTTTCCGGAGCACCGTATAGGTAGTTGACTTTTTCCAGTTCAGCCTTTCTGCAGCAAGCCGAACCAGCTCACCACTCCCTACAGGCTCGTGCTCCCATATGATGTCCGCAAGCTGCATTTCCGCTTCCGTCATTATGTATATAATCATTTATTCTTCCTGTCTCTTTCTTTGATGTGGGGTTTATTTTTTTTAAACCTATATTAAGTTTACATCTTTTAAACCATTCTGTCAATAAAAAAGGGCTTTTACCTTATTATTCCATGAAATACTTTAACAATTCTTTATATGCATCCTGTACCGACAAGCAAGCTCACTGTATCTGCCAATCCTCTGCCTCTTCACGGATTCTTACGAACTCACGATAA
>JAMPFB010000013.1 GCA_023664735.1 Robinsoniella sp.
GTAGCACAATACCAATACTGAAGGAGAAATATACATAAATGGGATTTGAATATAAAGATCAATTAAAAGAACTACTACCTGATTATATGGAATTATTAGAAGAACAGGGTAAAACAGAAAATAGAGGTAATGATTACTGGACGTGTCCATTCTGTGATTCTGGTAATAAAGAAAACAGATCTGCTGCTTTTCATATAATCGGTACAAAATTTCAATGTTTTTCGTGTGATGCACATGGAGATATTTATGATCTGGTAGCCAACATGGAGAATTTACCAGATGATTGGAAGAAACATTATAACCGCACATTGAAAATTATGCGTCCTTATCTGAATGGTGGAAAGCCCAAAAAGAGCAGAGAAGAATATATACCTGAGTTTTTGAAGCAAATAGACTATACAGACTACTTACAGAAATGTCATGAAAATGTGGGACAGACAGATTATTTTGTGAATCGTGGATTGAGTAGAGAAACTATTGACAGGTTCAAATTGGGATATGATGCAGAAAAGAATGTGATAACTATTCCCTATAATACTAACTGTAAAGGGTATGTACATCGTATCCTATGGGAAAGCGATAATAAATACTGTAAATTTGGCAATGAGATATTCAATATAGAAGCATTGTATTCGGAAAGCGTAGAGAAACTTCTTTTTGGCAGAGACGATTATGTATTTGTTACGGAAGGACAGATTGATGCAATGTCATTTGAAGAAGTAGAACTAAGCGCAGTTGGTTTGGGTGGCGTGAATGAGACTAAAAAACTTGTTGAACTATTAAAGCAGATGCCAACAGAGAAAATAATTGTTCTGGCATTGGATAATGATAATGCTGGCAGACGTGCAACGGGGAAGTTCATTGAAGAACTTGCGGAAGCTGAGTTGGATCAGAAGTATATTGCGATTAGTGATTTGTATGGTAAATATAAAGATGCTAATGAATTTCTGGTTGCTGACAGAAAAAGATTTATAGAAAGAATGAATAGGATAACACATAAATAATGATTGGAGAACACGGCCTATCAGTCAGATAGATAAAGAGAATTACAAGGGGAATCCTTATCTCTGCCAGTGAATTTTGGAGTGGTTGATGCAAACAAAATAATCAGGATGGAGGAGAAGTATTATTTATGGCAAACAGAAAGCAAGAGTTTTGTTACATATGTGGAAAGAAAGATTTTGAAGTAGAGAAATTGATAAAAGGCATTTATGGGTGTATCTGTGATGAATGTGTCCAAGAGGCATATAAATTACTGAATAATGAAGACGATGAAGAAATTGCTCAAAATATAAAACTAGCTACACCATCACAGATTAAAGCACATTTAGATCAATATGTTATTGGTCAGGATGAAGCGAAAAGGACATTAGCAGTTGCAGTATATAATCACTATAAAAGATTAAGACAGAAGGAAAAGTCAGATGTTGAAATTCAAAAATCCAATATCCTTATGATTGGTTCTACGGGAAGCGGTAAGACGTACTTAGCACAATCATTAGCAAAATTTTTGGGAGTTCCATTTGCTATTGCTGATGCTACATCACTGACGGAAGCCGGTTATGTGGGTGAGGACGTGGAAAACATTCTTCTCACATTGCTGCAGAACGCTGATTACGATAATAAGTTAGCCGAACAGGGGATTATCTACATAGATGAAATAGATAAAATTTCACGCAAAGGCGATAATGTGTCGATTACAAGGGATGTTTCTGGCGAGGGTGTTCAACAGGCACTTTTAAAGATAATAGAGGGTACAGTTGCAAGGGTTCCTATTAGTGGTGGGCGAAAACATCCACAGGGGGAATGCGTGAATATTGATACTTCCAATATTTTGTTTATTTGTGGCGGCGCATTTGACGGATTGGAGAAGATTGTACATAAGGAATCAGACGGTAAGCCTATTGGATTTAATGCAGATATTAAGGGCGTGAATGATAATCATGTATTAGATTTATCTGGTGTACAGCAACATGATTTAGTGAAGTATGGTCTTATGCCTGAATTGATTGGAAGACTGCCTATAATAACAACATTGAATCCATTAAGTGAAGAAGATTTGATTAAGATATTGACTGAGCCGAAAAATGCACTTACAAAGCAGTATCAGGAATTACTTGCTATGGATGGTGTAAAGTTGGAGTTTAAAGAGGATGCATTAAAAAGGATTGCAGAATTGGCGATTAAAAAGGAAATCGGCGCACGAGGGCTGAGAAGCATCATTGAAAAAGCAATGCAAAATGTTATGTATTCTGTTCCTGATATGGAAGATGTAAAAAAGGTAGTTGTGACTTCTGGTGTGATTAACAGGACGGAAGAAGCCGTTATTTATAGTAGTAGGAACAAGAAGATTGCGTGAGGATGGTGAATGGATGGATAGAACTTATAAAACTGCTATTATGGCAGATTATTTTATAGAAGATGAACTTGTAAAAAAGATAGGTCTACCAAAATATTATTGGAATGATGTTATTATGAAAGAACTGGTTGATAATGCACTTGATTCAATAGAGCCATTATTAGAAAAGCGTGTAGATATTATTCGTAGAGCATATAATTTGTGTATCTTTGATAATGGCGAAGGAATATCCTGCGATACAGTCAAGAAGATATATGATTTTAATTATTATATAAGCAAAAACAGACACTTTGTAACAGCTTCAAGAGGAAAACAAGGCAATGGATTAAAAACTATTATAAGTATCTGCTTCATAAGAAAGTGGCGGTTATTATGGCATACAAATGATGGTGTGATATTGGAAGCAGATATTGACGCTGATCTTGTGAAAGATGGTGTCATAAACGTAGATTTTAAAGAAATTGGAGAAACCGATAAACATGGTGTAGAAATTGTTGGATTTAATGAACCATATGAAAATTATTACACGACTTACCTTTATTATTATGGTATTTGTAATCCGGATGTACTATTTACGCTTGATTATTTAGGAAACAGTTATTATAGAGAGCCAACAAAAGAGCCAGTAGATAAGTCTAAAAATATATCATTAGCTTTTTACGACTATGATACCTATAAGAGATTTATTCATGATACTCAGGATGGCAATACAACATATAAGCATTTTTTAGGTGAATATTTTGGTACGAGAATAAAAAATGCAAGCAGAATTAAAGGAAAAATAGAAGATATTGATTTTAACAGCAAAGAATTTATAACAGATTTTTTGGAATTGAAAAATTTCCAACAATCAAAGAAATATACCTTATTAAGAAATCAGACAATCGGACTGGATAATATTATCAATACAAATATGATTGTTGAAGATTCTGATAGCAGTATCGGATTGAATGATAGGATTATCCCATGTATAGTTGAATTTTCTGTACATAAGGAAATGTTTAAAACTGATTCTAAAAAGGACAAGACTACAAATATACAATGCTATGTGAACAATACAATTACATATAATGATGGGAGAAGTATCAGCTTTAGGAATGACTATTATAAAATAGGACACTCTTCTATAAGTGCTTGTAACTTAGCTGAATTACTTAGAAATTATAATAATTTCTCTTTTGTATTCCATATCATATCCCCATACTTGAAATTTTTGGACGCTGGTAAAACAGAAATTGATATTAGTAGCTTTTTCAATGAATTGTTGGAAAAGCTGAATAAGGTTATTGCAAAAGAAAATCGTGCATTTAGTTCCGAAAATAAGAAAACCAATAACAGAGCAATAATGAGGGATTATGTTACAGATGCTTTTAATATGGCAAGCGATAATGGTAAATATGCGATTACAGCCCGTCAGATATGGTATAAAATGCGTGAACTTTCGGGGATTGAAGAAAAGAAACATACTTATGCCGATTTTACACAAGAGATTTTAACGGAATGGATAGACGATAATCCAGAATATGAAGACAAAGTTAATTTCAGTGATAGGGGCAATTTCTTTGTAGATGGTTCACAAAATGGATTAGGGACTGCAAATGTCAGGAATTTCATCAATACAATAGGCACTTCACAGAATATCTTTAAATGTTATGGTGGGATTAGTAGCAATATTCATATAGAGCCGGATTTTGACTTGATTTATAAGTATGACAAAGTTCTATATATTGAAAAAACAGGATTTGATGCAATCTTTAAAGCTGAAAAAGTTGGCGAAAAATATAATATGATTATTGTTTCTGGTCAAGGATTCTCTACCAGAGCAGCTAAAACATTATTGTATAAATTTCAGCAAATGGGATTAAAGCTGTATTGCTTACATGATCTGGATATATCAGGAATTTATATCTTGGATTCTTTTGGCACTCCCAATAAGAAATTTAAAGAATGTATCTATATGGAAAATTTAGGTGTGACATTAGAAGATGTGGAGAAATATCATATAGAGCCTGAAAAAGTGGAGATAAAGCAAGAGGATAAGAAAAAGCTGAAGAATTTGTCATATGAATATAGGAAATTTTTTGATGCTGGTACATCTTATAGGCGTGTGGAATTAAATGCTTTTACAACTGCACAGATACTTGAAATTTTGGATAATAAATTATCAGTAATAAATAATCTTCCTACTATTAATTTAGAAGAATCGTTGAATGTAGACCATAGGGCAATTAGGGAAACAGCATTTATGCGTATCATGGCAGAGAAATATAGGGAACAACTGGACAAGATTCATGTTCCCATTGATTTATCAGCATATAAGGGTAAGTATACGGTTGACATGGCAAAAGAAGAAATTCCAGATATTGAGGAACGATTGATTGAACGATATGAGAAAGAAATAGAACAAAAACTTAACATTTCTTAAAAGAAGTGGAACTTGTTGCACAGGAATTTGAAAATGTTAAGTATTCAAATGGAGAAATAATATATATGAGCAGTAAGTTTACAGTGATTGAATCAGCAAACGAAGACAAACTTCAAGAAATGGATCGCATCAAAAAAGTTGTAAAGTTAAATGAGATATGGCAAAGGCAATATCGTAATTCACTTTTACAAGCAGCGCAAAAGAATAAGGATATAAAGTCAATAGCCGACTATCCACAGGCAGATATTATGAAGATTGCGTTAAGTGGCATTAAATATATTTGCTCATGGCGTGACGTAAAAAGAGAGAATAGCAAGTTAGGAATTGAAGAACAGCATATTTTAGAGGAATCACAGGCTACATTCCAGCTAATAGATGCAATATTTACAGTTTGTGGTTGTTTAACATTAAGAAATTTTGTGACAACATTTCCGATAGATAAAACTTATGATGGTGCGAAATGGGAATGTAAAGATTACTTTTCCACAATGGAAGTTTTATCTAAGATGGATTGGGATAAGCCAATAGGTAAAGATGAATTATTGGAATTGCTATGGGATTACGATAATTCAGATTTAAGACATGCCTATGTAGAATTTACAACGGCTATGAGCGCAATTTATAGGGCGCAGACTGGAAAAGGCATAGCTGAAACGTGGTGTGAAGATATGGAAATCCCCACATATACGGTATATAAAGATACCGGCATTATGAAGAACAATCAGACAGGCGATATTATGAAGCCGAAAAAAGCAAGCCATTTACATATTGTAAAATAATTTTCAAATCAGCGTGGACTATTATGTGTGATTCTTATTATTTATAAAGATGAAGCACCTATATTTCACGCTTAAATGGCTATGAAATGGGTATTTTAATAAGTGAATATTTTATCTAACAACCAAGCATTTTATAATGGTGATTTATCATACTGGCAGTATGGTGATTCACAAAATTTGAAGTAGTTACATACAAACACACAGATTCAGAAATTTCATTATGTGAAAATTTAATAGTGGTTAAAAAAGAATTATATATTTAGGACAGTCTAAAACATGTTGGATTGCTTTAAGTTTATTTTTGTATACTCTTTTTTCAAATTGTAATTATTAGGGGTTAAAATTTTGTAGTGGATTTGATTTTAAAAAGAGAATATGTAAGTGGAGCATTGTTGTTGTGGATATTTGATTATTAAATTGTGGAGGGAAAATATTGAATAAACCAAGAAGAGTCAGAATTTACAAATTAAATGCATTTGATACTTTTACAGAAGAAGAACGTGCATTAAATGAAGCATATAAAAAAGCAAGTGTAAAAGAAAAAGCTGTTTTGAAGAAATTAAGGGATAATAAGATAGCGGCCTATGAGGGTATCAGGAAAATTGACAGAAAAAAATTATATACATATGAATATGATAAAGACGGAAATTTGATTGAAGAATCAGAAAATATAAATAATCAGATAGCATTATTTGAAAGCGAAATGATTCGTTATACAAAGAATCCCTTAAATGATTTTCCGCTTGTCATGGAAATCGTATATATGAAAATAGCATACCAGACATTGATTTTTAATCAGATATTAGAAAGAGGGTTGCTGATTGATGATAAGAAATATGTGTTCTTTACATCTACAACAAACCAGATGAAGAATGGTGAATTTGTTTTAGTACAGGAAGATTTTTATAATAAGAATCAAAATAAATTCATGTGTGGACTGACAAATGATATTATTAATCAAAAAGGCGGATGTAATAGTGGCAAATATCTGGCATATAAAGGACTTTCATTATCGTCTTCCATAATACCGGAGGAATATAAAATTGATATTGATAAATGCCTTTTAGTTCCTGATTTTAACACTATGCTCAAGGAAAATGTTGAATGTATAGATATAGACCATAAGAAACGAGAGTTTATTGATATAGAACGAAGAAATGAAGAGGTTGAAATTCCTCAGACAGATGGTGCAGGTATGTTTCTTCCGGGGGTATTACCTGCATCGGCACAAATCAGATGCAGCCATCTTAAGGGTGCAATATTTCCATTTGATTTCCGTAAATTCCTAGAGCAAAGGGATGTGGAAGGTGTAAAACCTAATTCTATAATTAAGGATGCGTGGGGAAATGTACATGACGTAATAAAAGAAGGTATACAGGTTATTTTTACTGCATCCCAACTGAAAATGTGGAAATATTATAGTTCTTGGGAAGACTATAAAAAGGCATTCCATGAAAACGGAATGAGAATTTCAATTAATAAATTTGCGGATATAGAACCTAAAGGGTATGCAAAAACAAGCTATCAGTTTATACAGACATTATCATCTGAAAAACTTACGAATGAAAAAATAGAAGAATTATGTGCTGATACAATAGAATATCTGGATAAAATAAAAACAAATCTTGATACTATGATAAGAATTGCTGGTAAAGATGATGATTACATATCATTGGCATTAGAAATACATAAGGATTTGGTTTATGATGAATATATCCAAAGCAGATTAGAAAGTAAATTTAAGAGCGAGAGAAACGATGCAAGAGGTAATAAGTTGATTTTGAGAGACTCGTTATATAGTTATATTTGCCCTGATTTGTATGCGTTCTGCACATGGTTGTTTTGCGGTATAGAAAACCCTAAAGGCATTATCCCACGTAATTATGTATATAACAGCTTTTATAATGATACATCATATGAGGTTGTGGATTGCCTTAGAAGCCCACATTTGTATGTAGAACATGGAATCCGTAATCTGGTAAAGGATGATATATTAGAGAAGTGTAAGGAGTGGTTTAATGATTATGATACGGTTGTGAGCAGTCGTGACTTATTATGCAGGCTGTTGATGTTCGATGTTGACGGTGATGAAATTTTACTGACTCCAAATAGGACAATTATAGGGTGTGTACCAGATGATATTGTACCTTTGTATTATGTCCCTTTTGAACCTGTAAAGTCAGAAATTAATAATGAAGCAATTTATAAAGCGATTACTTCATGTATGGAAAACACTCGGATAGGAGATATTTCTAATGTGATGACTAAAAATTACAATAACCCTGATACAGATATGGAATTTAATAAGGTTATGTGCTGTTATAATAATTTGTCAATTGATTATCCTAAGACACAAGATATCGTTAAACTTGGACGATATGAAGAAAGATATAATGCTTTAAAAGCTGAAAAGAATCCTCATTTTTTCAGATATGCAAAGGGGAAAAGCAAAAATGCATGTAAAGCCTTAAGTAAAAGTAATGCAGATAGGGTTTGTGCTTATATCCATAAACGGACAGGAAATAAGAACTATGCATGGAAGAATATAGAAAAGAAATTCAATCCGTCAATTCTATTTAATAATGAAAATCCTGTTGTTATAAATGCTGAAAAATATCAGAATTTAGAAAAAGTGATGTTCATGCTCAAAATGAAAGAGAGAAAATTGGTTTCCAGTATAAATGAAGCAGCAAAAGAAATGGGAAGGTCAGAAGGGTGGGAAGAAAAAGACAGTCAATATGATGTGTTTTATCATATGTGCGAGAAACTGATTATAAATATTTTTGATAGTAGGGAAGAAGCCGCTGAATATCTGTTAGATATGGAATACTTGCAAAGAGAAAATGAGCTTAAGAGTAAAAATATTTTATGGAATTGTTTTGGTGATCTGATTTACAAGAATATATGTAATAATTTATGCTGTGTGAATGTCAGACAACGTAGAAAACATTATAAGACAAGTGGAAGCATGATACAAAAGATAGAAGAAAAAGCGGTAGAGATTCTAAAAAGTGTTCCTGATAATTCAGTAGATATATTTAAAGAAGAAATAGAATGGATTGATAATATACAATTTAAACGTGGATGTAACTTGGACAGGGAATTGCTGTATATATTATTAGTGTTACAAAAACGCTACAAAGATAAAGTGAGAATATATATAAACCAGAAGAAACAGCTTACTTGTAATACGATAGATAAGTGGCTTGGTGATGGCATATGTATTTGCAAAAAAGGTTTGACACGATTACAGAAGATGGGTGTTATATCACTTCAAACTGTTGCGAGAAAGTATTATGAGATAGAAGTATTTGTGCCGGAAGTTGAAAAGCAGGATAGAGTTTTTTCGGTTACGCAATGGAATCCGATACCAGAATTTTATGAATATAATGAAGAAAGAAAAGTTGAACGGTGCGTGATATGTGGTAAGAAATTTGTTAAGATAAAAAATATGGCAACTTGCAGCAATGTAGTATGCCGTAGTGAATACCGAAAGAGAAATGCGAATAAATGCAGTGCTTAAAAATTTCGCATTTTTAAAAACCGTTTGTAGAGTCTGCAAATCCAGTGTTTATCAGGGGTTGCGGACATATGAAATGAAAATGTCAATATTTAGTAGGGAGGGGAATGGATACAATCCCAATAAAATGAATTATGGATTCAAACCATAGGCTAGGAGGAAGTATGGATCAAGAAGGATTAAAATTAAAACTAATCAATATAATTGACTTAGGACTGAATGCAAGGGCAATAGCAAAAAAGATAAATATTACATATGATATACTTGCAAAATTCAAACAGGGAAGATTATATCTGGCCCCAAAAGATTATGCTAAGTTGGAAGAATATCTTGACAAGGTAGTAATATAAGTTTAGGTAATAACCGCATCATGCGGATATTATAAAAATATTCAAAGAAAGTTTGAATATCATACTATGAAGGTATAAAGGGGCTGGATAGAATTGTGGAAGATACTGCCAGCATAAGACCTTTGTGCCACGGTAATTGCTGCAATATGCAGTTTTTATAAATAGCAGAAAATCATCCAGACTGGTATGTGTGTCATAGCCATATCAGCTATTTGCTCCGTATCCACAGCGGAGTATATGTATGCTGACTCCACTAGGCATATAGAACACAACAAATAATAGTGCTCGTATCACATAGCTTTTTGGAAGAAGGTTACGTGATACGAAAAATCCTATATGTTCTACAACATAGGTCATTTGGAAATGTACTCGCACAAATTTCTGAATGGTATGAAACCGCATGGTGTTCTCCACAAGCATCATGCGGTGGAGTATAAAAAATATGACAATGAAAAAAATTTTTTTGTAAAGAAATTCTTGTATATAAAACAGTAGGAAAGAAGGTGAAAAATTGAGTCAAACAGAATTAAGAGAATTGTATTGTAATCGTCTTAAATGTGAAAAGCAGTGTTACATAGCAGAACAGACAGGTATTAATGCTGCTGTACTGAGTCAGTTTAAAAATGGACATATCGATCTATATGATTATCTTTTTAAAAAATTAGAAGCATATCTTTTAAACAATTGAGCAACTCGTTAACCAAGCAAACATATATTAAATTCAAATTATATCTAAAATTAAAATCTTAGTAGCAGGATAATCAAAGCTACAAAAAATCAAATTGTAAAAACTGAATATAGTAAAGACAAAAGCGGGGTGAAAACTATGATGGATAAAGAGGGCGGGGACTGATGAAATAAACCGAGAAAAATGTAAGAAAAAGGCACTTTTTAATTGAAAAAGTATTATTAAAATGCTATACTATTAAAGGAAAGTTATATTCAAGGAAGAAAACTACATCAAAAATCACAAAAGTGATAAAACGGGAAATGGATTTTATGCAAAAGATAAACTACTTGAATATAGCTTTCTGCTTATTTTGTATTAGGTTATTCCATGAAGAAAACTAATCTGGTAAAATGGTTGTTTTTGCTTGTGTCAACTGCATAAGAATGGTATAATAATTGAAAGAAAAGTTCTATTGTATCAAGAGAAAATCATAAAAAGTGGGTAATAATTATGGGAGATATTAAGTGTGTTGAATGTGGAAGCAGCTATGATAAAATGTTTTTATTAGGAAAACAAGGAAATGCTAATATCTGTCCAATGTGTGGTGCTGATATGGTTGCGAGTGAAGAACATCCGGACTGGATTACTTGGTATTATTATAAAGACATATTATATGGAGATTGTTGTTTGTTTGATAAGCAACCACTTAAACCAGATAAACTGGAACTTGTAAAAGAGTTTAAAGCCCCGCCAAGAGATGCAAATGGTAATAGCGATGCTGCAAAACAAGAGCTTAGAAAGTATGTACCGGATGCATTTACGGAATCAAAAACTGTACCAAAAGTGCAATGCCCTTATTGTTTCAGCAAAGAAGTACAGCTTGTACCAAAGAAATTTAGCTTATTAACAGGATTTGCAACAAACAGCTATAACCGTGTTTGTGTTAGATGCCAAAGGAAATTTTAGAATTTTTAACAATTAAATAATTAAAAGATAAGTGAGAGAGGTTACATTGTAGTCTCTCTTTTATTATGTCAAAATTAAGGAGGAAACAGAAAGATTGAGTAATGGAAATAATGAATTTGTAATAAAATTGCTTGCTTTATTGGACAAACAGAAAAGCAAAAGCCAAATTAATTCTGATATCAATAATTTGGAACAAACAATCAGAAAGATTAAAATAGTTGCTACCCTGTCAAAAGGAAATACAAAAACTGAGTTAAATCAGACGATAAGGCAGATGGAAGCCCAATTAAGACAGATAAAAGTACAGGCTAAGATAGATAACCGTCAGTTAAACAGGGAAATCAACAATGCTTTAAGGAATGTATCTGCAAGAGATATCAACCTTAATCTTAATAGCAACGGTGAAAGGCTGAATGCACAGGTAAGAAGGGTTGTTTCACAGGCAAGGGAATATGTGAACAGAAATCCATTAAACATAAATATTGACTTAAAGAAAGAGAAATTATTAAACCAGCTTGCAGCCTTTACCAATAAGTATACAAAGATAAATGAATCATCCTATTGGCTTGGGGAAGCTGAAAGGCTACGTGGAGTAATCAGTTCCGTTACTAACAGAGATGAACTCAGAAATGCTACAGACCAGTTGCAGGTATTTACATCAGGTGTGAGGGCAACGGGATATGCCACAGTTTCCACGACAGACAGAATCAAGGGAATGTTGGGAAACATCGTAAAAGTGGGCAATTACTTTGGTTTGGCATTTGTGGCTGTTAATAAATTCCGTCAGTCTTTAAACACATTGAAAACGAATGACACGATACTTACTGAAATTTCTAAGACCAGTGAGATGACGAAAAAGCAACTGCAAGAATTAGGTGATGAAGCATTTAAAGTTGCAAGCAAGTATGGGCAGGTATCTGGAAATTATCTCACGGCGGTTCAGGAAATGGCAAGGTCTGGATATGAAGCTTTATCTAATGAACTGGGTGAATTGTCGCTACTTGCACAGTCAGCAGGTAATATGACGTCAGAAATGGCAAATAATTATTTGCTTGCTACTGATGCTGCATATAAATACGGAGGAAGCGTAGAAAAATTAAATGCGGCTCTTGACGGGGCAAATTATGTCAGCAACAAAAATTCTGCCAGCCTTACGGATATTGCAGATGCAACACGTGTATCAGCTTCCTTTGCTGCAAATGCAGGAGTGGCTGTTGATGAACTGACAGCGGCAGAGGCTACTATGATCGCTACTACGAAAAGGAGCGGCTCCGAAATGGGACGGGCTTTTCGTTCCATCATTCTTAATTTACAACAGGTATCAGGAGAGTTTGACGGGGAAGTAATTGACGAAGAATCGCTGAAAAAAGTGGAAGAAAGATGTCACTCGTTGGGTGTAGAATTGGAATATATGAAAGACGGAGTTGCTACCCTTAGAAATCCAATGGAGATATTGAAGGAACTTAGCGAGGTTTATAATTCCCTTCCAGACAATAGTGCAGATAAGCAAGGATTGATTAGTGATATTGGAGGAAAATACCATGCTAACGCTCTGAGCGCATTATTAAGCCGTTGGGATATGTATGAAAAGATGCTTGGTGAGTTTTCACAAGGTACGGGTTCAGCACTAGAAGAAGCAAATAAGACAGCTGATTCGTGGGAGGGGCGTTTAGCACAGTTGCAGAATACATGGGACAGCTTTATAAATTCCCTGATAGATAAAAATACAGTTAAGGGTGGTATATCATTTCTTGATAATACAATTCAGGCATTCGAGAAATTAACAGATACATTAGGGGCAATACCAACCATTCTTGCAACAGTAAATACTTCCATGACTGCACTCAATAAAAACTATGGGATTACGCAGTTGTTTAATAGAGAAACTCATAAAATGGATATTCAGGGTAATTTTATGGGAATTGATATAACGGCATTTAAAGCACAGAAGAAACATTTTGGTGAAGCGGAAACTGCTATAGCAAGTTGGAATAGTAAACTATTACAAGGTGTAACTGATATTAATAATTTTAATAATGCGACCGTCCAGAATAACGAACAGCTAAAAGCTTATCTTGCAACGACATCCCAAGAAGCACCAGCTAGTTTAAATGGCTACAAATCTTATCTCCATGCAGCCGGTGTTAGTACAGATTCTTTACGTCTTAAGACAATACTATTAAATTCAGTTATAAGTTTAGGATTAGGTCTTGCAATCCAAGCAGTTGTAACGGGAATCACCAAACTAATACAAGCAGAAAACGAATTAGCCCAAAAGACACAAGAAGCTGCAAAAGCATACGATTCATCATCCAAAACAATTGCCGATTATACAGAAAAATACCAAGAACTCCAAAAAGCCCTGTTAGCCGCTAAAGGCAACGAACAGGAAACATACAACGTTAAAAAACAACTCCTAGACCTGCAAACAGAACTGAACGCTACATATGGGGACGAATACGGGAAGATCAACCTTGTAACGGATGCCTATAAAGACCAAACAGCAGCGTTACAGAACTATAACAAGGAACTTTCCAACTCCTTCTTAAATGAGAACGAAAAAGGAATCAAACAGGCTAAGAGAAAAATGGAATATAAAGACCATTATAACCTTAGCTACACCGGAATTTCCGAATTTAGCGAAGAAGGTAAGATCCTTCAGGAGCTTGCAGAAAAATATGAAAAGGCTGGCGTGAAACTACAGCGGGATACAGACGGTCTTTTCTCAATACACTTAGACGCAAATGCAGAAGATGCCTATGATATTATTGATTCTTTTATGTCTGATTTGAGAAGGAAATCAGAAAAGTTCAAAGATGAAAACTTATTTTCAGAGACATTCAACCTGCTTTCCTCAGAATTGAACCGGGCAAACGACACGATAGAAAAGTTTGGGGATAATTACAAAAAAGCACTGATAGCGGAAATTAACACGAACGATAGTTTGTTGAAAACCTATAATGATGCGATCAAAAAGGTTGAAGAATATAATGAAGCGGTTTTAAAAAGCGAAAATCTCTATGATGATAAAAATGTAGAGAATGCTTATCAGAATTTACAAAAGATAAAAACCTACATACAAGACAATGAATCAGAATGGGGAAGCTACAGTTCTGTAATAAAAGACGTGTTTGGACAGGCTGATACTTCATGTCTTGATTTCAGCCATGCAATTTCAACAAATCAGGATGGAATGAAAGACCTGATTTCTGAACTGAAAAATTTTAACAGCGTTGAATTGCAGTCGATGTTTGATGATGGGCATAATGAGGATGCCTTCGACAAACTGATTGATAAGGCCGCAGAATATGACATATGCGTGGAGCATACTTCTGATGAAGTTCAAAAGCTAATCGACCTCCTTGTACAGCTTGGATATGTCCAAGGTGAAGCACAGGGGGAGATGGACAATGAGATTGATTTGGAAACAGCAAAATCTAATATTACATCTCTAACTGAAGAGTACGAACTCCTTCAAGAAGTCCTCTCCGACACAGGCAACATCCAACAGGAAACCTACGAAAAATTCATCTCCTGCTCTTCCAAATATGCAACAGCAATCAAAACAGAAAACGGACGCATCACAGTAAACACGACCAAGCTCAAGCAGGTTGCAAAATCACGCCAGCTTGACACCAAGGAAGCCATCCGCCAGACACTTGCATTAAAGAAACAGGAATGGATTCAGTGGAAAAACAGAATAGAAAACTATAACGGCACCCTGCTTGATTCCATTGAAATAAAATATGGCGACATTGACGCATTGCAGGCAGAAATCACACAGTATGAACTCTTAGTAAACAGCCTTGACAACGCTTCCTCCGCATTCGAGAGATTCAAAGCGGCGCAACAGACCGATGATCAGGATATGTACGATACCGCCAAGGATGCGTTTGATTTAGTAAATGATACTCTGAATGATCCAAAAAGTGAAAATTTTGCCAAATTCAATACAGACAATTATCAGGAAGCAATTTCACTGATTGCAAGTGATGAATCATATCAAAAACTCCTGAATGCTGAAAACCTTGATGAATATGTAAAGCTTTCACGTGAAGTTGTCAAAACACTAAAACCTCTTTTCGATGGCAATGGCAACGAAGTAGACGAACTATTTAAACGTGCAGACGCAATTATAGACAGTGGAGAAATCCCAAAAAATGATAAAGAATGGGCTGACAGATTAGAAACAAGCATAGAAGGATTTCAGGCATTAAAGCAATACTCAAATTTATTCGAGTATAACGGCGGGGAATATTTCAGCTCTAGCTTCACAGACAGGCTTGACGAATACCAGTCGCTACTTTCCAATGCAGCACAGGCACAGGAAACCCTTAATGCTGTCACGGATAAATCAAGCCATGAATACATGCAGCAGGGAAAGGCGTTGGAAGAAGCACAAGGAAAGCTTGACAGTTTCGTAAACATGACAACCGATTCCATGACAAAGGCTTATGACAAATACGTGATACCCGGAAATGCAAGCGGACAGACATTTGCAGAATACATAAAAGCGCAGTTCGATTATGAAGATACAGACATAGACGGTTCCATACTTGCCATGATCGACAAGGCGGACACCCTGAAACAAAGACTGGATTCCATATCTACAACAGAAGCAGTGCAAAAGCAATTTAGTGAATATGACCAGTTACAGTCCATTATCTCCGTATTATCCGCTTTAGGAGTCCAATATGAAAAAACTGTTGACAATAAAGCAAACTTTGAAGCAGCTATACAGACGAAAGATAAAAAATCATCTTCTGATACTTTAAAAAATCAGATTGAGCAATATAAAGAACTTCAAAAAGAAGCCGAGACATGCCAAAGGGTGCTATCCAATACAGATCCAAAAAGCGAAGCATTTTCAGCCATGTCAATGCAACTGACAGAATTAAAGTCACAGATGGATGCGCTCCGTGAGCCGATCACCATTGAAATCAATGCGAACATAGCAGAACTGGAAGCAAGAATCCAACGGGTAACAGAGGCAAAAAATCAGTTTGCGAAAAGTAATTCTGGATTAGAAAATACTATGTTCTATTCCAGCCAGATGAACAGCTATAATGCCCAGCTTGAGAAAGATACGGCTAATAAGGCAGACCTTGAAAAGACATTGAAAGTCATAGTAGAGGATGACGAAGCAAAAGGGAAAATGGAAGCACTAGCCTCCTTCCAAATAGAAGATAAAACATTCAGTGTGTCTGTCAATGACAACGCAACACCTGTCATTGACGCAATCAACAGTAAGATGATTGCCGATAAGAATTTTAAGATTACAGGCAGTTATGTGGGAACAGGTGGCGGCAGCTCTACTCCTACCCTTGGTGGAATACCAGTAGCTGAAGCAGACGGAACAGTAAGCTCGTTTGCAGGTGGAACACCATCTAATATTTCCATTCAGAAAAATGAAAAGGCACTTGTTAATGAATTAGGTGAGGAAGGATTAGTCAGAAACGGTAAACTCATACCAATCAAAGGCGGTGCACAGTTTTTAAATTTAAGACGTGGTGATATCATTTTTAACCACAAGCAGATGGAACAGCTAAAGAAAAATGGATATACTGCTGGCAGAGGAAAATTGATTTCAAGCGCACATGTCAATGGAACAGTTGATGCCTTTGTTGACGGAACAAAAACATACACAACATATAACAAGGATAAAGTCTTACAGGACTGGACATACAGCCCTGCTAACCCAAAGAATAGGAAGGCTGAAAAGAAAGCTGCAGAAGAAAAAGAGAAGGAAGAAAAGGAAGCCAACGAAGAAATCTTTGACTGGATAGAACGAAGGATAAAGAGGTTACAAGCGGCATTCGATAAATGGCTCAAACAGGCGGAAACTGCCCTTACAAGCGGATTCATAACAAAGTATTACAAAAAAGCCGCAAATGCAATGTCCCAGCTTTTAAATACGCAGGGCAAAGCATACAACCGCTACATGCAGGAAGCAAATGCAGTAGGGCTGGACGAAACATATGCCAAGAAGGTACGTGCCGGTGAAATCGACATCCAGACGATTAAGGATGAAGAATTAGCGGACAAGATATCAAAATATCAGGAATGGTATGATAAAGCAACCGACAGCACCACTTCTTTCATGGAAACAGCCGAAAAATTATATAACCTCCCACTGGATAAAGCAGCAACAAAGATAGAGAAATTCAGTGATGCGATCGACTTGCTTAACAAGAAGATTGACAATGCAATCGGTTCAAAAAGCAAAAATAAACTGGTAGACAAACAGACTAAAGAAGAGAAAAAGACCTTAGAAGCTTATAAAACCGCCAGCAAGGAAGCAGCAAAGAACCTAAAAACGGCGAAAAGCACTCTGGGCAAGTCCAGTACCCTAAAAAACTCTGGTGTTACTGCAAAAGAAAAGAAAGCCATCCAAGCCGCTTTAAAAGCCGGCAAGGAAATCAGCCTTTCCTATTTCAAGGTGGGCTCCACTGGCTACAATGCAGCAGTGAAGTATAATGAAGCATTAAAGGCAAACACGCAGGCAACCTATGACCTTGCCACTGCACAGGAAGAATACAACTCATGGCTGGTGGAAGCAAGCAAGATTAAATTCGACAACATAGCGGACGACTATGAAAAGAAAGTACAAATGCTAGACCATCAGGTGAAGGCAATCGACAACCGCATTTCTGAAATCGAGACAGCCGGAAAGAACACCAATCGTTCTTACTATGACACACAGAAGGAAATCATGGCTAAAAAGCTTGCGGAATACAAGCAGGAAAAGGCTGCATTGGAAGAAAGCCTGAAAGGAATTAAGCAGGGGACGGACGAATGGTATGATGCATTTGATGCAATTCAACAGGTATCGGATTCCATTTCCGATTGCGTTAAGGAAACCTACAACCTGAATAATGCTATCAATCAATTGCATTTTGATTTGTTTGATGATGTTGCTGATTCCATTGACCGTATCATTACGGAACAGGAATTCCTACAGGGATTGTTCGCACATGAAAAGAATGCTGATGATGAAACTGGTAATTTAACTGAAGCCGGCATTGCAAAGCTCGGCTCGTTAGCGGCAAGTTACTATGCTTCCAAAGAAAAAGCAGCTAATGATAAGGAAATGGTTGATAAACTCCAATCTATGCTGAATAATGAACAGTTGTCAGGTTTCGGTCTTACATTCAACTCTGTTGACGATTTGGAAGCGAAATTACAGGAAATGTACACCACATGGCAGAACGACATCAAGGAAACCTACAGTCTTGAATCAAATTTAGCAGATGTCATGAAGGAGAAATATCAGGCAGAACTTGATTTATTAAAAGAACAGATAGACCGGAAAAAGGAAGCACTTAGTGCTGAGAAAGATTTACACGACTATCAGAAAAGCATCAACGAGAAAACAGACAACATCGCAACCATCCAGAAACAGATAGCCGCTTACTCCGGGGACTCCTCACAGGAAGGGCTTGCGAAACTCCAAAAGCTCCAAAAAAAACTTTCCGACAAACAGGAAGACCTTGCAGAAACCGAATATGACCGTTACATTTCCGATCAGCAGGACATGCTCGATAAACTGTATGAGGAATATGAAGAACTCATCACTAAGAAACTTGAGGACTTTATGGGACTGGTACAGGAAGGTCTTAAAACTGCCAACAACAACTTAAGCGGAATCAATGCGTACCTGTCACAAGTCGCAACAGATAACGGCTATACTGAAGAAACCAAAGGCTTGTTTAATGGAGTCACAGGCGGAATCAAAGAAAATGCAGACAGGATTATTTCTGCAATCGAAAAGAAAGCGGAAGCAGACAGCGGAACGAAATCAGACGGACAGGGCGATTTGGTGGCAGATACCGCAAAACCACCGCAGTCTACTGTCACAAACGCAAATGGAAGTAAAGGAAATACAGAATCCAGCGCCAATGCCATTGCAGCAAGCGATGCGGACAAGACAAAGAATGCTTATGCGGAACAAATCGGATTACAGTTAGAAGCTGAGAAAGCAAAAGCCGAGGCAGAAGCAAAGAAATCCAATTCCACAAAGCAATCCACAGGCTCCAACAAATATGTAATAGTTGGACAGACAAAGGTTTCCACGATTTCTGATGAAGGACGGGCAACGATAAGCCGTGTGGATAAATCGGAAACGGATTCAATATTTTCTATTCTCAAATCAGACAATATTTGGAAAAATCTTATGGGATTCAGGAAAGGCGGCATTGCAAGGCTCATAAAAGGGAAAGGTGAGGATGGAATCACTCTTGCCCGCAACGGAGAAGGATTCATTGCGCCTGAGCACGTTAAGCCAATCATGGAACTGGTGGACAGTGTGCCAATTTTAAATGGCATAACGCAGAATCTGGTTGAACTGCCTAAGCTTCCTGATATTGAGCCTGTTAGAAATGTAGGTAATAACACAAAAGTTGGAAGTATATATTGCAATTTTGAACTTCCAAATGTTGTAGACGAGAAAAGTTTTATAAAAACAATGCAGAATAGTAAGGCAGTACAAAAATGTATGCGTAACTTAACAATTGAAAATTTAGAAAATGTAAAACAACTGTCACATAAAAACATATTGTAAGTAAAGATTAAAGACATATTCCCTATAATGCCAGACAAAATAGGGAATATGTTTTATTGGAGGAAAACGGATTATGAAAAATATTACAAGTGAAAAAATTGATGAAATTATCAGCCGGAATTTTAAAGATGTAAGTGAAAACTTCTTAAATGATTTCTGGTCAAGCTTTGATAAATATAAATCCCTCCTTGATGAATCTATGGGAGATATAACTAAGCGGGATAGTATAATAGCGGATTTTGCTAGTTTTAAAACGGCAATGGATTATTCTGTTGAAATATTACAAAGAAGTTTAAAAGAGTTGTTATGTGAAGAATAAATATAAGAACTATATAAGGAGAAAAAATATTAAATGAACCCATGTGAAGTAATTAGATTAGATACATATACAAGAAGGATAGAAATGCCTACTCTTCTGCTTATGAACCGTTCTTTTAATATTATCGGTAAGATAAACAAATATGATAACTGGAATGTGTCACTTGTCGGAAACGGTATGGATGAAATAGTGTTCAACGTACATAAATATACCAATGGACGACTGTGCCCTGTCTGGGATGACTTAATAGACTTAAAAATTGTGGATGTCAGCGGCTTTGGAAGATTTGAAATATCTGTCAATTATACCGACAACACAGAAACCGTGAAATCCATACACGGCTTCTCATTAGAGGCGGAGCTTGCACAAATCGGGCTTTATGAATTCCATGTGAACGATGAAGAAGCTGCTGACATGAAAATCACGGAATATAGCAAAGACAATTATGACTCTGATGGGAATTTCATGCCTACTACATTTTACAATCCTGACGATAAAAAACATTCCCTCCTGCACCGTGTCCTTGCAGACAAGGCGCCTCACTGGAGCATTGGATATGTTACACCATACATTACGCTTGACGAAGAAAGCCAGCCGGAAGAATCATGTAAGTTTCAAAGGACTTATACATCTGACGGGGATTCCATTTATGACTTTCTGACAGGCACAGTTGCGGAAGAAAGCAACGTGGTTTTTACTTTCGACACGGTAAACAGGAAAATCAACTGCTACAGCCTTTGTGACTGTATCGATCAAAAAACAGGTAAAGTCCTGTGTAAAGGGATTGGTGAGGACACCTTCGTATTCGTATCAAAAAACAAGCTTGCAAATGAAATCACCATATCATCCAACAAGGACAACGTGAAAAACTGTTTCCGTATCGAGGGTGGGGACGAAGTAATCACAGACATGGTACGTGCGGTAAATATGAATGGTTCTAATTATATTTACCAGTTTGCAGGCTTTCAGCTTGAGGACATGTCGGAGGGATTAAGGGTTAAATTAAAAGAGTATCAGGATTTGATGTCATCCAAAGAAACACAGGATTTGTATTACGGTGAGAATGGAATTTATACAAGGCTCTGTAAGGCATATGATGATTTGTCATATTACAAATCTTCTATGATGCCTAACACGGGCATGGTAACAGACATAGGGACTGCAAGGGAACAGTACGACAAAATATTTGCAGAACTGAATAAATCCACTGTAGCTGTCTCATCCATGAATAATTATGACAACAATCTGTTCGTTGGAGTCACAAACAACATAGAAGCCTATGCACAGGTATTCCTTGACTCAAGGTTCGATTTGGAAATCATTGGTGGTACGGCTTCCTATTCCTATAATAAAGGAGACAAAACAGGCACATGGAAAGGCAAAATACGGATTACACAGCATACGGATGAAAAGAACATCTATCCAGTAGATGTCGCTATGGTTTCTGAACTGGAAATCACGGTAAACGATGATGAACTGGAATTTGCAAGACAGAAAGTATACAAGGCACTTTCCAAATCCACAATGGCTGATATAGACTTCAATGTTGCCAAAATGTCTGAAACAGAAATAAGGAGCTATTTCAACCAATACGCATTGAACCGTTTAAAATCCTTTTCAGACGGTTACAACTCCTGCCTGAGCATCCTTGCCGATATGGGACAGGAAACGGCTTCAGACGTACAGAAAGCACTATACCGGGAATATGAGCAGAAATACCGTATCGTGGAAGAAATCAGGAAGAAAAGACAGGGGCAGGTTGATGAAATCAATTCAAGGATTTCAGACATCCAAAAAGAACAGAGGAAGTTCCAGACAGACCATGACTTCCAGACGGAACTTGGAAAAGAACTGTACCATGAATTCTGTGCATATCGCCGGGAAGATACATATACAAATAACAACTATGTTTCAGATGGCTTATCAACTGCCGAATGTCTTGCAAAAGCAAAAGAATTAGTGGAAGTCGCTACCAAGGAAGCTAAGAAGTCATGTATGCTGCAAAGAACCGTCACTACTTCCCTTAACAATTTATTTGCTCTTCCGGAATTTGAGACATTATGGGATAAGTTTGCATTGTACAATTATATCAGGATAGGAACGGAAGATGAAATCCTAAAGTTACGGCTCATCGGCATAGAGTTCAGTGGTGATTCCGTGGAAGAGATACGTGTTACTTTTTCTGAGCAGATAGAATCATTGGATGGGAAAACAGAATACTTGAGGAATGTCATTAAACAGGCTGCATCCATGGCTACAAGCTACCCTTCCACTACTTTACAGGCAAAGCAGGGCGCAGATGCGAAAAGCGAGATTTCTGATATGTACAGCAATGGGTTGAATGCAGCTAAGACCATGCTTGCCAATAATGACAATAACGAAGTCACGATTACTTCCGCTGGGATTCTTTGCAAGCGGATGGATGATGAAGGGAGTTATGGTGGTAAGCAGGTAAGGTTCTGTGGGAACGGTATTTATATGACGGAAGATGCTTGGCAGACCGTATCTATGGCATTAGGTGAAATAAATGTCAACGGGGAAGATATGTATGGCATAATCGCTCAGGCGATAATTGGGCAGTTAATTTTGGGAAACCAGTTGGTTATCAAAAATATCAATGGCTCTACTGTCATTGATAAAAGCGGTATCACTATTTATGACGGAAAAGGCACAGAAGATGAAAATAAAGTGTTCTTTGCTGATGAAGAAGGGAATTTGACATTAAAAGGAAATGTATTTGCTTCTGGCGGCAATATCGGAGGGCTTCATGTCAGCCAGAATTCTATCAGTTGTAAGCTTAGGATTGACTATACAAAACTACCTTTTGATAATAGAAGCAAAAAACATTATTATGATTATCCCTATACTTACACAGCAATTAACGGGATTGAAAATACAGTAATTGTCAGGTCTTATTATGAAGAAGATGTGGCGGCATTCCAATGCCATATTTTGGATGATAGTAACGGTTTGGAATTAACTGATAATTTATATACTGGACATCTAAATTCAATTACGGGTGAAAAATATACCCTGCAAAGATATTTTAACTTAAATGAGTTGAATTTTGTATTTGGATATGGAACGAATATAAAATATTACCATTTAAAAACAAGTAGAATAAATTCTGATAATTTGACCGATACGTCCACGGATGATGATGTTATAGGAGGTTCAGACAGTGGAATAATATGGTGTTATGAATTTAATACAAGACTTGATGGCTCTGGGGATAGTTTTTATTTATATAACAAGAATATTCCAAGCACAAATTCCCTCGATATCCCAGTAGAAGAAATCATTAAAGAAATCGTGGCATCCATGAATACGGAAGAAGGAACTTACAGTGACAAAAACTCCCTATATATAGACCAAAACAGAATATCCATGGGAGAAGCCGCTTCATTTGATATTATTACAGGCACATCACGAATCAGCAATATAGATTGTTCCCTGATTCCACACTTGAATGGTGAATACAATTTAGGAAGTCCTTACAAGAAATGGAACACTGTCTATGCTGCATCCCCCACTATTGTTATTTCAGACAGGAAGCAAAAATGCAAGATTGATTACGATATGGATAAATATGTTTCTCTCTTTGATAAACTAAAGCCATGCAGCTTCATCTATATAGACGGCAATTCAAATAGAAGGCATATCGGCTACATAGCGCAGGATGTGGAAGAAGCTATGAAAGAACTTGGAATAGATAGCCTCGGATTTGCAGGATTATGTAAGGACAAAGTAGGGAATACGGAGATATACTCGCTTAGATATGATGAGTTCCAAGGGATTTATGATGCGAAAATAAGGCAATGTGATGAACAAATAAAGGAATGTGATGAGCAGGTAAAGAAAAGTAATGAACAAATAAAGGATTTAAAGAAACAAATTGAAGATTTGAAAAAGTTGATTGTCAGCAAATAAAATATAGTGCTGGCTAAGTTAAACATAGTAGGAAGGGGTTTACAAGTAGTTATCTTGTAGGCTCTTTTATATATAGAAAATATTGTAAAACAAAAAAGGAGCAAAAAATGTTTTTAAATAGATTTACTAAAACAAAAACTCTCATACAGGAAACCAATGAGATCTTACTAAAAGAAAACAAACGACTCAAAAGGGAAAACCAAAGACTGAGGGAAACACTTGAAAATCTTGAGGATTATAGGAAAGAATATGTTACCCTGATTGGAGAAATGAACCAATTAAGAGCTGAATATAGGCAAAAGCTGGATGATGTTTCCAAATTAGAACAAGAGCATAAAAACGTTCTTGACAATCTTGTAAAGGCAGAAATAAGAAAATATAGAAAATAAGAAGGTGGTTTAATGTTTGCAAGAGGAAGTGTCGGCATGACAATATGGAGAAGTAATTATAGTAGAGTAACCTGTTAATTAGTCGATGTAAGGATATGGTAACGATACTATATCCTTACATATATTTTGATGATAATTTGAAAAGTGAATATTGTGATATTGGCAAAAGTCAGTATCTTTTATATAAGAATATTTTTACGAAGTGGAGAGTGATTTTATAAGGATGACAGAATCAAAATTGTTAGAAATTCCTTTTTGGCTAAAATTGACATTAACAATTAAAGAAGCAGCAGCCTATTCAAACATAGGAATTAATCGAATAGAAGAACTTTTAAAACAACCTAAATGTGATTTTGTATTATATGTCGGTAATAAAAAATTGGTAAAAAGAAAAGAGTTTGAGCAGTACATATCAAAAAGTATAGAGATTTAATGAGGGATTTGAGACGAAAATTCAATTTGAATATTCCAAAATGATAGATGATATGGTATAATGTTTGCTTGTATCAAACTCTTTTTGTTAGGAACTAACAGAAAGGAGTTGATATTATGGGTAAAGACTTAAAAGGCAAAGAGCTTGGAGTCGGTATCTGTCAAAGAAAGGATGGTTTATACACAGCCCGATTTGTGAGTAAGAGAACTGGAAAATCAGTTCAAAAGTATTTTCCTAAATTACAAGAGTGCCGCAAGTGGTATGCGGATGCAAAATTTGAAGATGAACATGGAGGAATTAATGCATCCGGAGATATGACAGTAACGGCATGGTTTAATTACTGGATTGAAAACATTAAAGGCGACAGCATAAGACCCAATACAATCAGAAATTATAAAGAACGGTTTGAACATAATATAAAGAAGTGTATCGGCAATATGATATTGTCTGATGTAAAACCGATGCACTGTCAGAATGTTCTAAACCAGATGAAGGATGATTATAAATCGTCTACCATATACCAGACAAGGATTACTTTGTATTGTATGTTTACTGATGCGGTTGAAAATGATGTAATCTACAAAAATCCAGTAACAAAGGGAATTAAATATAATATCGGGAAAGAGCCTAAGAAAATGAGGGCATTGACGGTTGAGGAACAAAAGAAGTTTCTTGAAACCGCCCAAAATAGCAGCAACTACAATCAGTTTGCATTTGTTCTACAGACTGGACTTCGGACAGGCGAGATGATAGGCTTAAAATGGTCTGACATTGACTGGGAGAAACGTGTCATACATATACAGAGGACTATGGAATATCGGTATAGTGTTGGCGAATGGCGAATTGGAGAACCTAAAAGCAAGTCCGGCTATCGTGATGTGCCTTTAACAGAAGAAGCAGTTGCAATTCTGAAAAGGCAGAAAGAGAAGATTAAAGAGATTAAGGTAATCAATATGCAGTTTAAAGAATTTGTGTTCCTGTGCAGAAAAGGAGAACCGACAAAAAATTCAGCCTATGATACTTCTTTATTTAAACTCTGTGACAAAGCTGGTATTGAGCGTTTCTCAATGCACGTTCTAAGACATACGATGGCGACCAGATGTATTGAAGGTGGTATGCGCCCTAAGACTTTACAGGTGATTTTAGGTCATGCAAATGCGGGCATTACGATGAATCGGTACGTCCATGTGACGGAAGATGAGAAGTTCAAAGAGGTAGAAAAAATCGAAAGTGCCTTAAAAATTGTGTAGCAGATTGTGTAGTAAAAATACAGAGAAAGGCGAAAACCCTTGAAAATAAAGGATTTTCGGACAGGTATGATAAATTATGAAACTAGGCATCGTAGGACTTCCCAACGTAGGAAAAAGTACACTATTTAATTCATTAACCAAGGCAGGAGCAGAATCCGCCAATTACCCATTTTGTACCATAGACCCCAATGTGGGTGTGGTACTTGTGCCGGATGAAAGGCTGAAGCTGTTGGGAGATATGTATCATTCCAAAAAGGTTACCAATGCGGTAATCGAATTTGTGGATATTGCAGGGCTTGTAAAAGGCGCTTCCAAAGGGGAAGGGCTGGGTAACCAGTTTTTGAGCAATATTCGGGAAGTAGATGCTATCGTTCATGTGGTAAGATGCTTTGAGGATCCAAACGTAGTCCATGTGGATGGCAGCGTAGACCCAATCCGGGATATTGAAACAATCAATCTGGAACTGATTTTTTCAGATATAGAAATATTGGACAGAAGAATTGCAAAAACTACAAGGGGAGCTAATAATGACAAAACTCTTGCCAAGGAACTTGCGCTGCTTCAGCGAATCAAAGCTTATTTAGAAGAAGGAAAGCTGGCAAAAACCTTTGAAGTACAGGATGAAGATGAGGAAGCATGGCTGAATGGCTATAATCTGCTTACGAGAAAGCCGGTTATTTTTGCGGCAAATGTGGCAGAAGAAGAGCTTTCAGAGGACGGCGCCAACAATCCATGGGTGGAAAAGGTAAGGGAATATGCCGAAAAAGAGGATTGTGAGGTATTTGTCATCTGTGCCCAGATTGAACAGGAGATTGCAGAATTGGATGAAGAGGAAAAGGCAATGTTCTTGGACGAGCTGGGATTAAAGGAATCCGGTCTGGAAAAACTGATTAAGGCATCCTATAAGCTGCTTGGGCTGATTAGCTATCTGACAGCCGGAGAGGATGAAACAAGGGCATGGACCATAAAAAGAGGAACGAAGGCTCCGCAGGCTGCCGGAAAAATCCATACGGATTTTGAAAGAGGGTTTATTAAGGCGGAGGTAGTCAATTATAAAGACCTGTTAGAACATGGTTCCTTGGCCGCTGCAAGGGAAAAGGGGCTTGTTGGAATGGAAGGAAAGGAATATGTGGTAAAAGACGGAGATGTTATTTTGTTCCGCTTCAATGTATAAATTATAATACATAGACAGGAACTGACAGACGAAAGCTTATGATACAGGAGTGATGAAAATGCCTGATATAATGGGAAAGATGGATATTGCATTTCCACATTTATCTATATATATTGAAAACCTGCCAAAGAAAATTACCATTTTTGGTTTTGATATTGCATTTTATGGGATGATTCTGGCATTATCCGTATTGGCAGGACTGCTGATGATGAATAGAGAGGTAAAGGTAACAGGGCAGGATCCGGATATGTATTGGGATTTTGCCATGTATGCCATTTTCTTTTCTATTTGCGGCTCTAGAATTTATTATGTAGCTTTTTCATGGGACAATTACAAAGACAATCTACTAAGCATCTTCAATTTGCGGGAAGGTGGCATAGCCATTTATGGAACGGTAATTGCTGCTTTTATTACCTTGTTTGTATATGCAGGAATTAAGAAAGTTTCTCCCTTCTTAATGGCGGATACAGGAGTGCCGGCATTGATTTTAGGACAGATTATCGGGCGATGGGCAAACTTCATGAA
Source organism: Robinsoniella sp. (assembly GCA_023664735.1). GTDB lineage: Bacteria > Bacillota > Clostridia > Lachnospirales > Lachnospiraceae > RGIG3040. The sequence continues at coordinate 27,650 of JAMPFB010000013.1, forward strand.
TCGGGAATGCTTTGGAGGCTACACGGATAATCCCCTTGCCATGCGCCTTCCCATAGAAGCGGTAAGGAAATCTGACATATCAGCAGACCTGACCGCACATATAGCAGAAGGGACCAATTACATTCAGGTTCATCCTACATTCCTTTATGAAAGCTTATGGAACGTAGGGATTCTTACTTTTATGATGCTTTACAGAAAACACAAAAAATTCAACGGTGAGTTAGCTCTAGTTTACCTTGGCGGGTATGGACTGGGACGGTTTTGGATTGAAGGACTTCGTACCGACCAGCTTTTAGTCCCCCATACTAGCATTGCAGTTTCCCAAATGCTGGGAATAACCATGTTCCTAGCAGCAGTGGCGGCCGATGTGGTGGTACGGGTCTGCATGAAGAAAAAAGAAAAGAAGACGGCATGAGCTGATTGAGGAGATGCAAAACCCCTCAAAATGTGGCAGCCAATTTACTGTATCTGCCATCCAATCCCGGTTCAAGTCCTGAACCCGTCCTCTTCTGTAAGATACTCTTTTTCATCAGTTTTGTGTATATTGCGTATCGAAAACATGTTCCTACAACATATAGAATTTTTGGAGAATATGCCGAATTTCGGCATATTTTTTTTGCCCTAAATTATAAAAAATGCTTGTAATACCACCCTCAATAGTATAAAATGTTCACATAAGTGGTGAAAAGTGGTATGAAGTGGTGGAAAGTGGTAAATACCCCTTGTATTTATCAAAGCCACACTACACAGGTGATTATTATGTTCATGGGAGAGTATAGTCATACAATTGATGCAAAAGGCAGACTCATTATCCCTTCAAAATTTCGTGATACACTTGGTGATGAATTTGTGGTGACGAAAGGTTTGGACGGATGTCTCTTTGTGTATGACCAAAATGAATGGAGCGCCTTTGAAGAAAAGCTGAAATCACTGCCCATCACTAATAAAGACGCCAGACAATTCGTACGTTTCTTCCTTGCAGGAGCGGCAAGCGTGGAAGTGGACAAGCAGGGAAGGATTCTTGTGCCCAATGTGCTCCGGGAATTTGCAGATTTGCAAAAGGATGTAACGTTGATTGGCGTGGGAAGCCGGATAGAAATCTGGAGCAGAGAAAGATTTGAAGGCACATGTAATTATGACGATATGGAAGAAATCGCAGAGCATATGGCGGAATTAGGATTTAGCATTTAGCGTATGGAAGAACCCTTATAAAGCAGAGGAAACTATGACATTTTCACATAAATCGGTTTTATTAAAAGAAACAATTGAAGGATTGAACGTAAAGCCGGATGGCATTTATGTGGATGGTACCTTAGGCGGCGGCGGACATGCTTATGAAGTGGCAGGGAAGCTGAAAAATGGAAGGCTTATAGGAATCGACCAAGATGAAGCGGCTATTGTGGCAGCAGGTGAACGATTACAAGAATTTGCCGATAAAGTCACCATTGTAAGAAGTAATTATGAGGCAATGAGACAGGTTTTAAAGGAACTGGGAATTTTGTCCGTTGACGGAATCCTGCTTGATTTGGGAGTATCCTCTTATCAACTGGATACGATAGAAAGGGGCTTTTCCTATAAATATGATACGAAGCTTGATATGCGCATGGACATGCGGCAGAGCCTGACGGCAAAGGATATCGTCAATGGTTATTCAGAAACAGAGCTATACCATATCATAAAGGATTACGGAGAAGACAATTTTGCAAAAAATATTGCAAAGCATATTGTGAAAGAACGGGAAAAGGAGCCTATCCTTACTACCTATCAGCTAAATGAAATCATTAAGGCTGCGATACCGGCCAAAATGAGAACAGGCGGCGGACACCCGTCAAAAAAGACCTTTCAGGCAATTCGGATTGCCTGCAACAGAGAATTGGATGTATTAAGAGATACATTAGATGACATGACAGACCTACTAAATCCGGGCGGAAGGCTTTGCATTATTACATTTCACTCCTTAGAGGACAGAATCGTAAAAAATGCATTTCGGAAAAATGAAAACCCATGTACATGTCCTCCGGACTTCCCGGTTTGTGTATGCGGTAAACAATCGAAGGGTAAAGTCATAACAAGAAAGCCTGTTCTTCCGGGAGAAGAGGAAATAGAAGAAAATAAACGGGCAAAAAGCGCAAAGCTTAGAATATTTGAGAAAAGGAAATAAAGAAAATGGCAGCAAGACAGGTAAGAACAAATCAAAGAAGAAATACATACGATAGAAGGGCAGCAGGAAATAGCTCTTATGTATATGGAAATACAGTAAGAAAGCTAGACGTTACTACAGCAATTGAAGAAGAACCGAGGAAAGGACTGAGTAATGCTACTAGAAAAAACAGGGAAAAGGCAGCCAGAATGAATCTGGGATATGTGCTGTTCCTTGCAGCGGCAATGATGGTGGCAGCAGGTGTTTTAATTGGCTATATCAGACTTCAGTCCGACAATACAATGGCGATGGAGAAAATCGCATCCATGGAAAGCGAATTAAATGATTTGCGTTTGAAAAATAACGAGGACTACAGCAGAGCAGTCAGTGATGTGGATTTAGAAGAGGTAAAAAGAATCGCCATGGAAGAGCTTGGCATGAAATATGCCGAAGAAGGACAAGTAATCAAGGTGGAAGGCGCAGAGGATGACTATGTTCGCCAGTACACGGAAATGCCGTAAATCTGAAAGGAAAGTTCATGAGCACAGAAAACAGAAATCGTCAAAGAAACAGTCGAAATATAGAGAATAAAAATTTCCAAAATGGCAGCCGAAATACGGAAAATAGAAATTCCAGAAGCGGCAGCCGAAATATGGAAAATAGAAATTCCAGAAGCGGCAGCCGAAATGTAGAGAATAGAAATTTCCGAAACAGCAACCGGAGTCCGGAACAAGAAAGCCGCCTCCAGAGAGAACAAAGGAGCGCAGGAACCAAAACCAGCCAGAGAAACAGGAGAAGTCTGGAAAATCGGGAATTTTTGGAAAGGAGAGCTTTGCAGGAATCGAGAACCAGACAGCAGGAAGCTGCGCCAAAAGGAACCAGTGCGAGATTTACCATAAGAATGCAGAAGAAGCTAGCAGTGCTGTTTATTGCAGTATTGTTAGCTTTCCTAGGTTTAAGCATGAGACTTTATGCAATCAATAAGGAAGACAGTGAAAATTACAAAAAACAGGTATTATCCCAACAGGAATATAGCAGTAAAGTGCTGCCCTATAAAAGAGGAGATATTCTGGATGCCAAGGGAACCAAGCTTGCATACAGTGAGAAGGTGTACAATCTGGTAGTGGATGCCAGTGTCATCAATTCCAAGCAGGCATATGTGGAGCCTACCGTATCGGCGCTCAATACCTGCTTTGGTGTGGATGCAAATGAAATCAGGAACCATCTGGCAGAAAAGCCCAAGGATAAGTATTATGTAGTAAAAAAGCAGCTTACCTATGAAGAAATCACCCCTTTCTTAGAGCTGCAGAAGGATAAGGAAAAGGGAAATAATATAAAGGGCATCTGGTTTGAAGAAGAATATAAAAGGATTTACCCTTTTGGAAGCCTTGCCTGCCATACATTAGGCTTTACAAGCAAGGATAACATTGGAACCAACGGGCTGGAGGCATATTACAGCGACATACTAAATGGAACGAATGGAAGAGAATACGGATATTTAAATGATGATTCTGAGCTGGAACGTACTACCAAGGCGGCAGTGGATGGGAAAAACATAGTTACCTCACTGGATGCCAACATTCAGAAAATCGTGGAAAAATACATAAAGCAGTTTAATGAGCAGCATCAGGGAGAATACAGGGAAGGAGAGCTTGGAAGCAAGCATACAGGCGTAATCGTCATGAATCCCAAAACAGGAAATGTTCTGGCAATGGCATCCTATCCAAATTATGATTTAAATAATCCGAGAGATATTTCCGACTACTATTCTCCAGAGGAAATTGCAAAAATGGAAGAAGAGGACACATACCTTGATACATTACAGGGCTTTTGGAGAAACTTCTGTATTCAGGATGCTTATGAACCCGGCTCCACTGCAAAAGCAATGACGGTTGCGGCAGGATTGGACTCTGGAAAGCTAATGGGAAATGAGTATTATGAATGTTCCGGGCAGCTAGAGGTAAGCGGGCACCAAATTCATTGTCATAAAACTTGGGGACATGGCAACTTAAGTGTATCAGAGGCCTTAGAACAATCCTGCAATGTGGCGCTGATGCATATGGGCGATGCCATTGGAAAAGAAACGTTTATGAAGTATCTTTCCAATTTTAATGTAGGGCTGAAAACAAATATTGATTTGGCAGGCGAGGCAAGAACAGCAAATCTGATATATGATGTGGATGCCATGGTAAGGTCAGACCTTGCAATTTCCACCTTTGGACAGGGTTATAAGGTAACAATGGTACAGTTAGCAAGCGCTTTCTGTTCCATTATTAACGGAGGCTATTATTATGAGCCACATATTGCTACGGAAATTCAGAATCCGGACGGCTCTACTGCAGAAACGATTGCGCCGAGGATATTGAAGCAGGTGGTGTCTATGGAAACGTCGGAAAAAATGCGGACTTATCTAAATGCGGTCTGTATTACAGGAACAGGAACGACGGCAGTTCCGGCAGGTTACCTGATTGGCGGGAAAACAGGAACGGCAGAAACCTATCCCCGTAAACAGGGACAATATGTAGTATCCTTTATCGGCTATGCACCTGCAGATGATCCTCAGGTGGTAGTATATGTAGTAGTGGATAGGCCAAATGTAGCGGATCAGCCCCATTCTACCTTTGCACAGGAAATTGCAAAAGGAATTTTTACGGAAATTCTTCCATATATGAATATATTCCGCACGGAGCAGCTAACGGAGGAACAGGAGGAAGAGTTAAGAAAGCTTCAAATATTGGAAAGCGTTAGCGAAAATTCCGCAGAAAAAGAAGGCGAAGAAGGAAGCGAGGAAGAAGCGGAGCAGGAAGAAGAGGAAGAAGAGCCGGATTACACCTATGATGATAACACCGGAAATATTATCGATCCTCTTACCGGCTATCAGGTAGACCCGGATACAATGGAGTATGTGGACCCGCTGTTTTCCACAATTGGCGACATATCCGGAACCCCAAGTGAAAATGAACCGGAAGCGGGCACCGGTGAGGGAGGAAATCCCGGACAATAGAAGAGAAACGGAATACTGGAATAAGAAAGGAATTATCACAATAGATTATAAGTAAGAATGTTTTTCGGGGATTATATGCGGGGATATAAAACTTATAATCGTAAAAAAATCGTAGTGCTGTTTTTATGCTGCACGCTAGCTCTTCTGGCATTGGGCGGAAGACTTGTTTATCTGATGATTTACAGGGGGGAATATTATACCGCATTAGCGGAGGATTTGCATGAAAGGGAAAGAGCCATTAAAGCAGCAAGAGGAAAGATTATTGATTCTACCGGGCAGGTGCTAGCAACTAATAAAACAGTATGTACCATATCTGTAATCCATAGCCAGATAGAAGAGCCGGAGCAGGTTGCAGCAATGCTTGTGAAAGAGCTTGGCATATCAGAGGAAACGGCAAGAAAGAAAGTGGAAAAGGTATCCTCCATTGAAAAAATAAAAAGCAATGTAAGCAAAGAAGTGGGAGATATTATAAGAGAATACAATCTTGCCGGCGTCAAGGTGGATGAGGATTATAAGCGATACTATCCCTTTGACGACCTTGCCAGCAAGGTGCTGGGCTTTACAGGAAGTGACAATCAGGGAATCATAGGTCTGGAAGTAAAATATGAGGACTATTTAAAAGGCGAGGACGGCATCATCTACACCATAACTGATGCAAGAGGCGTGGAAATTGATAAGGAAGGGGAAAACAGGAAAGAACCCATTCCGGGAAATGATTTGTATATCAGCATGGATTTTAATATCCAGTCCTATGCCACGCAGCTTTGTGAACAGGTTATGGAGGCGAAGGAAGCAGATGCAGTTTCCATGCTTGTAATGAACCCCAAAAATGGGGAAATACTTGCCATGGTAAATTTGCCGGAGTTTCATTTGAACGATCCCTTTACCTTATTGACAGAAGGAGAAGCTACACAGGATGCACTAAATCAAATGTGGAGGAACGGAGTCATAAACGATACCTATGAGCCGGGCTCTACCTTTAAAATCATAACTGCGACGGCAGCCTTGGAAGCAGGAGTAGTAACCGTAAACGATACTTTTTCCTGCCCCGGCTTCATCATAGTAGAGGACCGGAAAATTCGATGTCATAAAACCAGCGGACACGGTGGAGAAAATTTCATACAGGCAACTATGAATTCCTGTAATCCTGTTTTTGTAGACGTGGGGCTGAGACTGGGAGTTGACAAATATTATTCTTATTTTCAGCAATTCGGATTAAAAGAAAAAACAGGCGTGGATCTTCCCGGAGAAGCAGGGACAATTATGCATAAAAAAGAAAATATGGGGCTAGTGGAGTTAGCAACGGTTTCCTTTGGACAGTCTTTTCAAATCACGCCTATCCAGCTTGCAACTACTGTAAGCTCAATTGTGAATGGAGGAAACCGCATCACTCCTCATTTTGGAGTGGAAGCAAGAGATGCGGATGGCAATATTGTGGAAACCTTTACTTATCCTGTAAAAAAGGGTATAGTTTCCAAAGAAACATCAGAAACTATGAGGATGATTTTAGAGCAGGTAGTGGAAAACGGAGGCGGACAGAAAGCAAAAATAGAAGGCTTTTCCATAGGAGGGAAAACAGCTACCAGCCAGACGCTTCCAAGAGGAAGCGGAAAATATATTTCTTCATTTCTGGGATTTTATCCGGCAAATGACCCACAGGTGCTTGCCCTTGTAGTCATCAACAACCCTAAAGGCATTTATTATGGCGGTCAGATTGCAGCGCCGGTAGTAAAAAAGCTTTTTGAAAATATTCTTCCTTATTTGGATAAAATAGATTATACTAAGTAGTATGTGCGGCGGGTATGCCGCAAACGTGGATGAAAGTTGAAAGGAAAGTAAGAATATGATAAACAGAATTATAATACCGGTTTTGATAGCATTTGTAATCAGTGCGGCTCTTGGCCCCGTTATGATCCCTTTTTTAAAAAAGGTAAAAGCAGGGCAGACGGTTAGGGAAGAAGGACCGGAAAGCCATTTGAAGAAAACAGGAACGCCCACTATGGGAGGCATTATAATTCTGGCAGCCATTACCATTACATCCCTTATTTATGTAAAGGATTATCCTAAAATCCTGCCTATTTTGTTTTCCACATTGGGATTTGGGCTGATTGGGTTCATAGATGATTATATTAAAGTAGTATTAAAGCGCTCCATGGGCCTTAGGCCTTGGCAGAAGATGCTGCTCCAGTTTGTGGTAACGGCAGTATTTGCTTATTACGTAGTGAATATATCGGGCATCAGCCTTTCCATGAAGATTCCTTTTTTCAAGGGAACCTATATGGATTTAGGGCTTTTGAATATACCATTTTTATTTTTTGTAATGATTGCAACTGTAAACGGCACTAATTTTACAGATGGGCTGGACGGTCTTGCAACCAGCGTTACCATTTTAGTGGCGACCTTTTTTACCGTTGTTGCAGTTGGGACGGGGAGTGGCATCGAGCCTATTACCTGTGCTACGGTTGGGGCGCTTTTAGGCTTTTTATTGTTTAATGTGCATCCTGCCAGCGTATTTATGGGAGATACCGGTTCCCTTGCTCTTGGAGGCTTTGTGGCGGCGGCAGCTTATATGATGCAGATGCCTTTGTTCATTGTAATTGTTGGATTTATTTATCTGATAGAGGTTGTATCCGTTATCCTGCAGGTAAGTTACTTTAAGCTTACAGGAGGGAAACGTATTTTTAAGATGGCTCCCATCCACCATCATTTTGAACTTTGTGGCTGGAAAGAAACAAAGGTGGTTGCAGTCTTTTCCATTATAACTGCAATATTGTGTCTTGTGGCGTTGATGGGCGTTTGAGAATGATGAGAAAAGAGGAAGGCTTGTGGCAGGAAGAAGGAAGAACAGAAAACAACAAGAATATTTTTTCGATTATACGCTGTTATTTATCGTACTGTTTTTGCTGGGCTTTGGTTTGGTAATGCTTTATTCCACCAGCTCTTATGAAGCGGCTCTGGATTACGGGGATTCGGCATATTATTTAAAAAAGCAGCTGCTTTCTACTGCTCTTGGAATATTCTGTATGCTGATTGTATCTAGGATAAACTACCATTTCTGGGAAAGATTTGCAGTTATCGGTTACATAGCGGCGGTGGTGCTGATCTTAATGGTTCTTTCGCCTTTGGGACATGAAGTAAAAGGAGCAAGAAGATGGCTGCGGCTTGGGCCTTTATCCCTGCAGCCGGCGGAAATTGCAAAGCTTGCCATGATTTTATTTCTGGCAGTGTTAGTTTGTAAAATGGGCAAGGGAATCCGTACATGGAAAGGATTTGCCTTAGCAGTAGGGGCAGCGGCTCCAATCTGTCTTCTGATCTGGAAGATAACCAATAACTTAAGCTCTGCTATTATAGTTGCAGGAATTGCAGTACTGATGGTATTTGTAGCAGCGCCGGATTACAAAAGGTTTATCCTTATGGCACTGGCTGTTTGTGCTGCTGCAGTGCTGATTGTATTTGTCATTGTAAAAAATGCAGAGGGGCAGGCGGAAGCGGCTGCAGACGGAGGAATCCAATCAGACGCAGGCTTTCGTGGGGACAGAATTATTGCATGGCTGGACCCTGAAAAATATGCTTCTGATGAAGGCTTTCAAACGTTGCAGGCATTGTATGCCATTGGCTCAGGAAATCTTTTCGGCAAGGGACTAGGACGTTCTATGCAGAAGCTGGGATTTCTGCCTGAGGCACAAAATGATATGATTTTTTCCATCATTTGTGAGGAGCTGGGGCTTTTTGGAGCCTTGTCCATTATTTTGCTTTTTATTCTCCTTATATGGAGGTTCATGGTAATTGCCAACAATGCACCGGATTTGTTCGGGGCGCTTTTGGTTGTGGGAGTGTTAGGACATATAGCCATTCAGGTTATTTTGAATATTGCCGTAGTGACCAATACCATACCAAATACAGGTATTTCCCTGCCATTTATCAGCTATGGGGGTACTTCGGTATTGTTCCTGCTTGCGGAAATCGGTCTTGTGCTTAGCGTATCAAAGGGCATTCGATTGAATGATGTAGGATAAAAGAAAAAGACACATTTTCAAAAAAACCGCATAGGATAGAAATAGATTTGGATTTCCTTGACGAAAAAATGCTTAGAAGGTGGAATATGAAATCTATTGATATCACAGGTGGAAATACCTTATGTGGAGAAGTGAGCATACAAGGCTCAAAAAATGCAGCGCTGCCTTTACTAGCAGCATCCGTACTGATAAAGGGTGTGTCGGTGATACATAATTGTCCAAGGATAACAGATATTTTTTCTATGATTAAAATATTGGAAAGCATAGGCTGCAAGGTAAGGTTCACAGGACATAGCCTAGAAATAGATGCAAAGGATATTAACAGCACAGCACTGCCGGAGGAATATGTAAAAGTCATGCGTTCCTCCATAATCTTTATAGGCGCCATGCTCGCAAGAGAAAAAGAAGTGTCCATTCATTATCCGGGAGGCTGTGTCATAGGAAACAGACCTATTGACATGCATCTTGGCGCCCTTGAAAAGCTTGGGGTGGAATTTTCGGAAGAAGGGGAGAATATACGGGCAAGTGCCAGAAAGCTTGCAGGCAGTGAAATCGTTCTTCCTTTTCCCAGTGTAGGCGCCACCCAGAATGTTATTCTGGCATCTGTGTTAGCAGAAGGAATCACCATAATAAAAGGAGCAGCCAAGGAACCGGAAGTGACGGAGGTATGCCGTTTTTTACAAAATGCAGGTGCGAGGATTCATGGAATCGGTACAGAAACATTGGAAATTGAAGGCGTGAAATCCTTGGAAGAAACAGAGTTTACCGTAGTGCCGGATCGGATTGTTGCCGGTACCTATCTGTTAGCAGGGGCTGCCACAAGAGGCGCTGTGCTTTTGGAAAATGCCCCGGTGGAGCAAATGGATTCCCTGTTTCTTATGTTAAGGAATATGGGCGCCAAAATCCATATAGAAAAGGATCATGTTTTTTTAAATGGAGAAGAGGCGGATAAATCCATTCCTTTTATGGAAACAAGAGTTTATCCGGGATTCCCTACAGACCTTCAGTCCCCTCTGATGGCGGTGTTATCAAAGGCTGACGGAATCAGCGTGATACGGGAAACGATTTTTGAAAACCGTTTTCGTGTGGCAAAGGAGCTGAACCGGATGGGGGCAAGGATATTTTTGAAGGAAAATCAGGCATTGATTTATGGGGTGGAAAAGCTGAAGGGGATGGAAGTGGCGGCAGAAGAGCTGCGAGGAGGAGCTGCGCTTATAATAGCCGGGCTTTTAGCGGAAGGAAGGACAAAAGTAGCAGGTCTTTCATATATAGAAAGAGGCTATGAAGATATTGTAAGAGATTTCAAATGCTTGGGAGCTAAGATTGAAAAAAGTTAATGTACAATTTATTATGAAAAACCGAATAAGGATTATGTTTGTTCTCACATGCATTATTTTGTTGTGCTCCGGATTTATTTTTCTGACTAGTTACTATAAGGTAACGGAGGTGGAGGTAACCGGAAACGAGCATTATTCAAAGGAAGAAATTCAGGAAATGATTGTAAAGGGCGGGCTTTCAGAAAATTCCCTGTTTCTTGCACTGAAATACCATAACAGGGAAATTTCGGATGTGCCCTTTATTGAGTCCATGTCCGTGGAGGTAGTGTCATCCCATTCCATAAAGATTACCGTATATGAAAAGGCATTAGCCGGCTGTGTGGAGTATCTGGGAAAATACATGTACTTTGACAGAGAAGGCATCGTTGTGGAAAGCGCAGCGGAAACAACTCCCGGCATTCCCCAGATAACTGGAATGTCCTATGGATATATCATATTATATGAAAAGCTTCCGGTAGAGGATGATGACATTTTTAAAGAAATATTAAGCATGACCCAGCTTTTGGAAAAGTATGAAATTGATGCGGATAAGATTCATTTTGATAAAGCGGGAAACATGACCTTGTATTTTGGAGAGGCAAAGGCGGCGCTGGGCACAAAAGACAATATTGACCAGAAAGTCATGCAGCTAAGCCATATTTTACCAGAATTGGAAGGAAAATCCGGAGTGCTCCACATGGAGGATTACGAAGAAGGCACTAAGAGGGTGTCTTTTAAGCCTGAATAGAAAAAAACCAATAAAAATACGCAAAAAAATAAAAATACTTGTTGATAAATTTGTTAAAAAATTATATGATAGAGTATATGGAATTTTAAAAGGGATTTGAAGGAGGAAGAACCTTGCTGGAAATTAAGTCAAATGATGCAGAGTCTGCAGCTAAAATCATCGTTGTCGGTGTAGGTGGCGCAGGGAATAATGCTGTAAATAGAATGGTTGATGAAAATATTGATGGTGTCGATTTTGTAGGTGTGAATACGGACAAGCAGGCACTTCAGTTGTGTAAAGCTCCAAAGCTGTTGCAAATCGGTGAAAAGCTGACGAAAGGACTTGGCGCCGGGGCAAAGCCTGAAATTGGTGAGAAAGCTGCTGAGGAAAGCATCGAAGAAATAACTGCTTCCTTGAAAGGTTCTGACATGGTATTTGTTACATGTGGAATGGGCGGCGGTACCGGAACTGGTGCGGCTCCTGTAGTTGCTAAAGCGGCAAGGGATATGGGCATACTTACAGTAGGCGTAGTGACAAAGCCCTTCAAATTTGAAGCAAGGACCCGTATGGAGAATGCCATCAGTGGTATTGAAAAGCTGAAAGAAAGCGTGGATACGCTTATTGTCATACCAAATGATAAGCTTTTAGAAATCGTAGACCGGAGGACGACTATGCCGGATGCCTTAAAAAAGGCGGATGAAGTATTGCAGCAGGCAGTACAGGGCATTACGGATTTAATCAATGTACCTGCAGTCATCAATCTGGACTTTGCAGATGTACAGACAGTCATGAAGGATAAAGGAATTGCACATATCGGCATTGGTGTAGGCAAGGGAGACGATAAGGCAAGCGAGGCTGTTAAAATGGCAGTGGCTTCCCCTCTTTTAGAGACGACTATTTCCGGCGCTACGCATGTGATTATCAATGTATCCGGAGATATTACGTTAGCAGATGCTTCCGATGCGGCAAGCTATGTTCAGGATCTTGCAGGAGAAGACGTGAATATTATATTTGGCGCCATGTATGATGAGACCCAGACAGATACATGTACCATTACGGTAATTGCTACCGGCTTAGAGCAGCCTGTTGCAATGCCTGTCAATAAGTTTTCAAACGGATTTGTACATAACGGTGCAGGAGCGGCAGGTAAGAAGCCGGTTCCTACAAGCATTTTAGGACAAAATCCAAATGCCGGAACAGGACCTATTCCTTCGATTACCCCTATGAAGCCGTTACAGGGAATCCAAAAGCCGGATACGGTAAAAAGCAATATCGAGTCCCAATCCTTAAAGATTCCGGACTTTTTACAGAGAAATAAATAGATTTCGTGTTTGAAATGGATGAGCGTGAGGCTGTTTCCTTTATGGAAGCAGTCTTTTTTTGTGTAAAAAAGTCGAGAAAAAAATGCGGTTGCTTCCTCAATTTCGACAGCAATTGTAAAAGAAATTCCTTATACTAGTTTCATAAACAAAAGCTGTATTGTTTATGGAGGAAAGGAGAGAGAAGGATTGTAACCGTATACATAGATGTAATCTTTATAAAAAATTTTATCTTGGATTTTGCACTTTTGATTGTATTAAATAAAGCTTTGAAAAATTCCCGAAACCAGTTCTCTTTATTTTTTGGAGCATTGATAAGTGGAGTGGGAGGTATTTTCCCTTATTTGTTTCCAATGTCCCTGCCAAGGCCGGCAGTGATTTTTTTTGAGTATATTGTCTTTCCGGTTCTGGTAATTGTGGCCGCCTTTGGAAAAAAGCAGTGGAAAGATTTTTTGAAGGCGCTGGGACTTTTTTGGGGGCTGAATTTTCTGGCAGGAGGATTTTTTCATTTTCTGTATGAAAGATTTCCGTTTTTCAGGCAAAACAGTTATCAAATGCTAACTCTTTTTGGGGCGCTGTTCTTTCTTTGCATGTTCATGAAAAAGGGAATCGAGATTATTAGAGGGAATTTCCTGAAGGAACAGATTTATATGCCGGTGATGCTTCAAATTGGCAAAAAGAGTATTTTTGCTACAGGGCTTATGGATACAGGAAATCATTTGAAAGAGCCAATCAGCCAGAAGCCGGTTGTCATTATGGAAAAGGAGCTTTTGCAGAAAGAAGGAATCTGCCTTTTGGAAAATAATTTTTATGCCATTCCTTACCATTCGCTGGGAAATAAGGCTGGGATTATGAGAGGCTTTCTTGCAGATGAAATGACAATAGGAGAGGAGCAGGATGCAAGAAAACTGCAGCAGGTCATGATAGGAGTCAGTGAAGAAAAATTAAGCATGGAAGGGGAATATTCCCTGATTTTAAACCCAATGTTATAGGAGGAGAGTACATGATTTTAAAAGTAGCCATTCCGGGAAAGGTACAATTTCGGCTGGTAAAAAAAGAAGGCAGATTTTTCATGGGAAAGCAAGGAGATATCCATTATATTGGAGGTGCGGAGGTGCTTCCCCCGCCTTTGGAAGCGGAAAAAGAAGGCGAGATGATTAGAAATCTGGGCACCGAAGAGGAGGACAGCGCCAAGGCAACGCTGATTGAGCATAATCTGCGTCTGGTAGTATATATAGCCAAAAAGTTTGACAATACAGGAATCGGGGTAGAGGATTTGATTTCCATAGGAACTATAGGACTAATTAAATCCATCAATACCTATAATCCGGATAAGAACATAAAGCTTGCTACCTATGCATCCAGATGTATTGAAAATGAAATTTTGATGTATCTTAGAAGAAACAACAAAACAAAAATGGAGGTTTCCATTGATGAGCCGTTAAATGTGGATTGGGATGGAAATGAGCTGCTTCTGTCGGATATTCTTGGCACAGAGGAGGACGTCATCTATAAGGATATTGAAGATGAGGTGGAAAGAAATGTATTAAAAAAGGCAATTGGAAAATTGTCAGAACGGGAAAGGACGATTGTGAATCTGCGGTTTGGGCTAAACCGAGAGGACGGCGAAGAAATGACCCAGAAAGAGGTGGCGACGCTTCTTGGAATTTCTCAATCCTACATATCGAGACTGGAGAAAAAAATCATGAAAAGACTGAAAAGAGAAATGGCAAAAGAGGTATAAAATCCCACCCTTTTGTAAATCCTTTTAGTATAAAAGCTACTGGGAGGAATGATAAAAATGGCAATGGGAAAAGTGGAAATATGTGGCGTAAATACAGCAAAGCTTCCTCTTCTGAAAAATGAAGAAAAGGAAGCTTTATTTGCGAAAATAGGAGAGGGAGATACACAGGCAAGGGAGAAATATATTGAAGGAAATTTAAGGCTTGTGCTTAGCATCATCAAACGTTTTTCCGGAAGCAATGAAAATGTGGATGATTTATTTCAGATAGGCTGCATTGGACTTATGAAAGCAATTGATAACTTTAATTCTGAACTTGGGGTAAAATTTTCCACTTATGCCGTACCTATGATTGTAGGAGAGATAAGAAGGTATTTGAGGGATAACAACAGTATCAGGGTAAGTCGTTCCTTAAAGGACACAGCTTATAAGGCGATTTATACAAAGGAGGCAATGACGAAAAAGAATCTGGTAGAACCAACCATAGCGGAAATTGCAACGGAAATCGGCATTTCCAAGGAGGATATCGTATATGCCTTAGATGCCATTCAAAATCCCATGAGCCTTTATGAGCCTATTTATACGGAAGGGGGAGATACCCTTTACGTAATGGATCAAATCAGTGATAAGAAAAATAAGGAAGAATTGTGGGTAGAGCATATTTCCCTGTTTGAAGCCATGAAAAAGCTGAATGAAAGGGAATATGAAATTATTAGTATGCGTTTCTTTGAGGGAAAGACCCAGATTGAGGTGTCGGAAATCATTGGCATTTCTCAGGCGCAGGTAAGCCGTCTGGAAAAAAATGCCTTGAAGATTATGCGAAGCTATTTAGAGGGCTGAGCCTCAGTTTCTTCCCGTGTGAAGAAGAGAGGCAGAAGCACAGGTGATGATAGAGGCAAAGAAAATGTTTAAAATGGAGGAAAGAAACAGAGTCATGCCAATATGGGAAAGCAGTACGCAGATAATCAGGGAAATAAGTAAGGGTATAAGCGCCAGCGATTTTAAAAATAGCTGAAATATGGCCTTTATGATTTCATTTAAGGAAATGGGAAGTGCCATTTCAATAAAAAAACCAGTTGAGGATGCCATAAAGTCCAAGGACACAATGAATAAAACCCAGAAAAATACCATGTAAATATGTTCCCGGAAGGCAATCTGGGCAATCAACATACCCGGAAGCACATCAAGGAAGCATTGGCAGGAGCATCCGAGAAGAGAGTAAAATACTTTGCGGTAGGGGCTTTCCGGCACCAGAAATAAATAGTTGGCTTGCAGCTCCGTTTCCAGAGGGTTTCCAAAGTTCCGGAAAAAAACAAAAGCGGCTAATATGCAGCCTATAATAGTCATGCCGTGGCTGTGCATTTCCAAATGAAGCAGAGACACTGCAACTATAATGGAGGAAATCAGATATATGGAGGAAATCAGATATAAAAGCGCAGCATTAGAAAAAATACCAAGCTTTGCAAAACGTTTCCAGTTATAAAGTATTTTATCAAAAAATGCCTTTGCGCCTTCCCTGAAAAGAGGCTTCTCGGTGAAATCTTCCATGGTCTTTGTTTTTTTATGATGCTTTTTCCTGCTCATGCCATTTTTGGCGGCTTCCAGTTTTTCTGTATTTGTCCATGCGCTGGTAAGGGCATCCTCATAAAAATCTGCTTTCATATTCCAAATCAGATAAGTAAAAAGAATCAGTCCTACAAGAATCAGGCAAAGGAAGAAAACAGTCAGTCTGCCATTCTCATAAAGAATGCTGGAGGCAAAGCCAGTGAGCCATCCTACCATGGGAACAGCAAAAAAGCCCTTGGAGCAAAATAGAAGAAGAGCTGTTTCATAGAAGCCTTTTCCTGAAATCCGCTGGACAATAATAAAAAGCAATAGCGGTACAAAAAGAAGGGCTATGGAAAAAGGCTTTACATAAGTACGAAGAGATAAATGGGTTGCTGTCAGAGTATAAGTGAAAATAGCAACCAGCTTATAAAATGCCAGAGCCAACAAGTAGCAAAGGAGTAGCAGAAGAACGGATGGAAGGCTCAATCCCAGATTGATGACCAGATTGGGAATCTGGAATACAAGATAAAGGGAGGCGGCAAATAACAGCCCCATTTGCAGCAGTATTTTAAATAATAGTACAGATTGAGGCTTTTTAGGGGCGGGAAAGAGCAGATTTACGTCCGGCATTAAGAAAATGCTGCTTCCCCCTTTATCGGCAGTAAAAATATGATAGACTGCGCCTAAATAAATAAGTCCGGCAATTACCAAAGTCAATACCTGAAAAAGCTGCTGCTTTTCACTGGGTGTCATTTCAACCACCGGTTCTTCGGAAGATTCTGTTTCTTCTATATAATTGTCATCATAAGTATCATCCGAATCTTCAATAACATCATTGCTTGCTAAAAAGGAAATCAGCCCTACGCTGCCGGCGCCTATCAAGACACCAAATAAGAGAAGGAAAGCAAAAAATACAGCAACCCATGTGTGAAACAGTTTTTTTATGGAGTTAATAAAGGTATGGGATACATAATAGAAAAATAAGCGCATGTCAGGATAGCTCCTTTTCAGTTTTTTCAAAAAAGATATCTTCTAAGGTTTGTCCGGTTTGCAAAAGCTCTTCCTTTCGGATATGTGCGATTACCTGACCGGCTTTCATAATCAGAGTTTCATCCCATAGGCTGTCCACGCTGTCAATCATATGGGTGCTGATTAGCAAAGAAACGCCTTCTTTGCGCTGTTCCTCAAAAAGAAGCTTTAATTCCTTGATGGCATGGGGATCTAAGCCAACCATTGGTTCGTCAAACAGTATAACTCGTGGCTTGGGAAGCAGGGCGCAGCAGATGCTCAGCTTTTGCAGCATGCCTTTGGAGAGCTCATCGCCAAATTTTGATTTTTTATCCAAAAGCTCAAAGCGGGTCAAAAGTTCTTCTGCATATTCTTTATATTGTTTCAGACTATAGGCTCTTGCAATAAATTCCAAATGCTCAGCTACTGTCAGGTTAGGATATAAGGCAGGAAATTCCGGTACATAGCCTATAAGACGTTTTGCTTCCAGACTTTTATTTGGAAAATGATTTACCAGAATGGAACCTTCATATTTTAAAAAGCCTGCTATCGATTTGATGGTAGTGCTTTTACCGGCGCCGTTAGGCCCAAGGAGTATAGTAATGCTTCCGTCAGGAAGAAGAAAACTGATATCGGAATTGGCTGTTACCTTTCCGAATTTCTTTGTAAGGTGAGAAACTTCCAGCATATGAGAACCTCCATGTTGTATTATATACACAATACAGTAACACGATATGGGTGGGATGTCAAGATAAGAGGGGGAATAGTTATGCGGTATTTTTGCATGAGTGGTAATAGTTTTTTAGGTAGTGGCTAAACGGACGCAACAGAGGGATGAGAGTGGATTGGCTTTTCGTGT
>JAMPFB010000140.1 GCA_023664735.1 Robinsoniella sp.
TTTTAGTCATATTGCGCCATGGAGGGCGCTATATGACGACCCGTTCGGTATCAGCCTTCTTTCCAAGGCTGTTTAGGAAAAGCGCCATCCAAAACAGGAAAGCCAATCCACTCTCATCCCTCTGTTGCGTCCGTCTAGCCACTACCTCCAAAAAACAAACTGAACTGCTACATCAGGAAGGAATCTGTCAAACTCTTTTAAAAAACATCCTCATACCACCAATAAGGAGCCGCTTCCACGGCTCCTCAAATAATTTCTTCCCCAACTATTATATCTTTTATTACAATATGTCTGTATCGTCTGTTCCCACTGCACCATTACCTACGCTCTGACCTTTGCCAGCATAGCTGCCCATCCTTCCACCTACAAAACCGGATAATACTGCATTTAAATCCACTCCCGTAGATTCCTTCAATCCATCTGTTACCTGATTCAGAGTGTTCATTACGTCTTTCATAAGCTTAGCAGAATTGCCATCGCCGTACATGGTGATTTTATCTACCTTGGTTAATGGTTCTGCTGCATTTCTGACAACCTCTGGCAAGGCTTTAAAGTACATTTCCAGTACGGCTGCCTCGCCCATTTTCGTCATGGCTTCCGCTTTCTTCTCGATACCTTCTGCTTCTGCGACTGCTTTTGCACGAATGGCTTCCGCTTCTGCCAGACCCTTTGTGCGGATACCTGCTGCCTCCTGCTCCTTGGCATATTTATCTGCCTCTGCCTGCGCCTTTAATGCTTCTGCTTCCTGCTGTGCTTCGTATTTCTTTGCTTCCGCATCTCTTTGACGCTCATAAAGCTCCGCATCTGCTAACTGCTGCCTTGCAAATTTATCTGCTTCGGCTTTCTTCTTGACCTGAGCATCCAGAGCCTGTTCCATAACCTCTGCTTCCTTCTGCTTTAACATGATTTCTTTTTCCTGCTTGGCAATGTTAGCGTTTGCAGTTGTAACCTCAATAGTCTTACGCTGCTCTTCCTGCTGAATCTGATAAGCCGCATCCGCTTCTGCTTTCTTGGCATCTGCTTCTTTTTTCAATTCTGCCTGCTTGATGGCAAGGTCGTTATTTCGGATGGCGATTTCTGTCTTGGCATTTACCTGTGCATCATTTGCCTGCTTCTGGGCAATTGCCTGTGCCATTGCAATATCTTTTTCACTTTCTGCTCTGGAAATCGCAGCATTTTTCTGAATCTTTACGATGTTGTCCACACCAAGGTTTTCTATAACTCCATTGCCGTCCACGAAATTCTGTACATTAAAGCTGACAATGTCAAGCCCCATAGCAGCAAGATCCGGTTCTGCACTTTCTTTTACAAGAGTTGCAAATTTCTGTCGGTCACTTACCATTTCTTCCAGATTCATCTTGCCTACGATTTCACGCATATTGCCTTCCAGCACTTCCCTTGCCACCTGAGCAATATACTCCACCTTCTTATTCAGAAAGTTCTGTGCTGCTAACTGAAGCCGTTCCTCTTTATCACCAATCTTCACGTTTACCGCCGCATCCACACTGATATTGATATAATCAGCCGTAGGAACCGCACTGGAAGTCTTTACATTGATGGGAATCAGCTGCAGGTTCAGCTCATCCTTTTTTTCAAAAAAAGGAATCTTAATCCCCGCCCGTCCAATCAGTACTTTTGGTTTCTTGCGCATACCTGAAATAATGTAAGCTGTATCCGGCGATGCCTTTACGTAACCGGACAACAAAATAGCCAAAACAACAATCACGATTACAGCAGGTACGATAAATCTTACTAGTTCTGTTAGCTCCATAAAAATTCTCCTTCTCCTTGGTGTTTTAGTATATTAGATACGCCTATAGTATAGCACACTTTTTTGAAGGGAGGGAAAATATTTGTTGGGATTTGTCGATTTTTGTCGGTTTTCTGTTTTGGCGTCCGCCTCACACTCCCCATTCCGCATCCATCCATAAGCTCATTCCTTGAAGCTACTCTCTTCCAACCACCTCACACAACCTTTCATACAGCTCTTTTGTCCTTCCCTCCTCCTTTGTATTGAAAAATATCACTTGCTCCTTTGTATCCACCTGAATAATTCCTGAATACTCCAAATACACATACATATAACAATGTCCTATGCCTTCCATACGGAATTTTCCAAGCAGGTACTTATCCGTTGCGGCTCCGTTCGTCCTATTCAAACGCTTATCAGGAAGCCCGGAAAGTAAGGTAACTTTTTCAATTTCATCTACAGATACTTCCAAATTATACCCGCCTGCTTTGAATTTCACATTTTCCTCCTGTATGTCCATGGAAAAAGGAATAAAATCCATTCTTAACAATACTACGGAAAGCCAAATCATACTGACAACTGTAAAAGCTGTAATCCCATATACAATCAGCTTGCCCGCCGGATGTCCCATATTAAATGTAAAATTGGACTCAAAAACCCTGTCAGCAACAAAGATTCTCTTATCTGCCGGGTTATTATAGTACATCCCATTCCAGTACTCATCCTCATCTACCAGAATAGGCGTTTTATCCGCCTTTAAAATTTCTCCTTTTCTTTTTTCAAATCGAATAAGACTATAAAGCAAAAAACCGATTTCTATAAGCTGAACCATGCAGAACAAAAGCATTCTTTCATTAAAATATGTCCTGTATTGCTCCTTTCCCATCCCCCATTCCATGATAACAAAAGAAATACTGTCTAAATAAGCAAGGATAACCATGCAATTTCCCATAATATGCCGCTTCAGCCTGCTGCATTTCTGGTTAATTTTTGTATCGTGGCTGTAAACCTTATTTCCTTTTCTTACAAAAAAACAATAGCATAAGAAAAAGGCAAGCTTTGTACTCAGGGAGGTAATAAATATCACTCCTGCCATTTCTTCCTGAAAAAACGTTGAAACACTGTCACTTGCATAAAGCGGGATGAGGCAAATCAATGCCGCAGCCAGAAAATGAACAGAAGAAAGTGGATATTTGTTTGCCAGACCGCTAGCCGTGGTGTCAATGTATATTGTCCGGATTTCTCCTACCGTCCAGTGGTTCTCACATTTCATCTGATACATTCTGGTATGCTCCCTTTTCAAAATCTGATATGGAAGCCAGTAAAGCAAAACAGCCCAGACCATATAGATAATAAGAAAAACAGAAATATAACCTTTTATGGCAACATGTACCGGAATGCCAGCCAGCAGCAATATGCCCATGCAACCATTGATTTTCTTTTTATAGGCTCCGGCAATGTTCCTGACCGCTTCCTGTCCCAATGCCTCTTTTGGAAGCGTGACACCAAGCAAAATCTGCTTTTTCTCTTGTCCTGCGGTAATAAAACAGTAATAAAATGCTCCCACCAAAGAAACACTGCACATAAGCATCGTCCCTAAAAAAAGCATCCGAATCCCTCCTATCCTATAAAAGCGCCTCTCCAAGCTTTCCCATCTGTCCCTGCTCCTCTGCCGTGAAACCAACCGCTCGCATCCGGTCAAACATTTCACTGCAAAGCTTTAAAAATTCTTCCTTTTCATATCCCTTTAAACGTGCCTGAGCACTTAACAGTTCCAGCTCTCCTTCCAGCTTTTCCCTAAATTCTGCTGTGGCAGCTTTTATGGCACAGACCGTTGCCCCCTTTCTTCTGTCTATTTCAATATAACCCTCCAGTTTCAGAATCTGATAGGTTTTATTTACCGTCATGGTATTCACGCCAATATCCTGCGCCAACTGCCTGACAGTAGGAAGGGATTCCCCTGCTTTCAGCTCCCCTCTTCCAATTCCCATCACAATCTGATTGCGCAGCTGCACATAAATAGGTGTATCAGTTCCATTTTCCAGACGAAGTATCATTTTGTTTCCTCCCGCTTTCATTACATAAAAAAGTATTATTTGTATTAGTTATAATAATACAAATAATACTTTTTGTCAATCAACAATCCCAAAAACTCACGGAAATCAATTTTTAGTAGACGCTCTCTTCCTGCAGGCGCCAGAACGGGTCTTGGACAGAAATGTTTCTTCG
>JAMPFB010000141.1 GCA_023664735.1 Robinsoniella sp.
TTTTATAAGGGCTCCTTAAGAAAACATGCTCTGTGGGAACTCCGCTCTGCGCCTGTGGGCTGAACTGTTATAACAATCTAGGTGCAACATTTTTCTCCTTGCATTTCCCCCATAATTTGTTATACTATTTGAGTGGAATATTTCTTTTTTATTCACAGCATTTATAAAATCCGGAGGATTGTCCGAGTGGTTTAAGGTGCAGCTCTCGAAAAGCTGTGTGCCCATGGCACCGAGGGTTCGAATCCCTTGTCCTCCGTTTTTGATTGGAGTTTTTTATGAAATACGTATTGGATATGCACACCCACACCATAGCCAGCGGGCATGCCTACAGCACCATCGGGGAAATGGCTGTTGCTGGTAAAGCAAAGGGACTAGAGCTTTTAGGCATTACAGAGCATGCGCCAAACATGCCCGGTACTTGTCACGAATATTATTTTCAAAATTTGAAATGCTTAGATAGGAATGGCTATGCCCTTCCTCTTTTATTTGGAGTAGAACTGAATATTTTAGATACCGATGGCAATGTGGATATGACGCAGGAGCTGCTGCCCGCTATGGATATTGCGGTTGCAAGCCTGCACCCTCCCTGCATTCCCTTTATGGACAAGGCGGATACCACAAAAACCATCCTGAACATCATGAAAAATCCCCACATCCATATTATCGGTCATTTGGATGATGGGCGTTTTCCGGTGGATTATGAAGAGATTGCAAGAGCAGCAAAAGAAACCAAGACCCTGTTAGAAGTCAATAACTCTTCTTTAGCGCCCGGCAGCTTTCGCCCAAATGCAAGGGAAAATTACAAAATCATGTTAGCCGCCTGTGAAAAATATCAGGTTCCTATTATTTTAAATTCCGATGCCCATGTGGATACCAATGTGGGAAACTGCTGCTATTCCGAGCCTTTGATTCTAGAAAGCGGATTTCCTGAGGAATTGATTGTAAACAGCTCTGTGGAAAAATTCAAACAAGCATTAAAATAGTTGACGGCAGGTTTCTTCCATGTTACAATTTGATAAGTTAACACTGTAAAACTTTATCGTGTAAAAGTATTTGGCGGCGCCCTGAAAACTGATGGGCGGTTTCAGCCTGCTTCGTCCGGAGGTATTTATGAATAAAAAATTAAAAACCGATGCAGTAAATCAACTATTTGATGCTATCCTAACTTTAGAAAACCGGGAAGAATGCTATGCTTTCTTTGAGGATTTGTGCACAGTCAACGAGCTTTTGTCTCTTTCTCAGCGCTTTGAAGTGGCTTCCATGCTAAAACAGCAGAAAACTTATCTGGAAATTGCCGAAAAAACAGGAGCTTCCACAGCTACTATCAGTCGTGTGAACCGCTCCCTGAATTACGGCAGTGATGGCTACGAGCTAGTATTTAACCGAATGAAATAAATAATAAAAGGCGCGGCTTCTATACATTCAGCTTCATATCCCCTTCCTTAATCCATTCTTTTTTTCTCATAAATTCTGAAATTCCAAGAGATAATACTGCTGGAAGGATAAAATGAAGCAGGATAATTTTTACAAGTACCATTGCCGCTCCTTCACTTCCCACCATAGTCTGATAGGTGGTAATTTGTCCTACCAGCCCTGCAGTTCCCATACCGGAACCGGTTGCATTGTTTTCCATATGAAACAGCAACGTGGAAACAGGACCTAAAATCGCACTGGAAATAATAGCTGGAAGCCAGATAACAGGCTTTTTCACAATATTTCCAATCTGCAGCATACTGGTGCCCAGCCCCTGTGCCAAAAGACCGTTTACCTTATTTTCACGGAAGCTTGCAACTGCAAAGCCTATCATATTTGCACAACAGCCTACTGTAGCAGCTCCTGCCGCCAGTCCCGACAAATCCAGAATAATGCCCAATGCCGCAGAACTGATTGGCAGCGTTAAAATAATACCCATTAAAACGGAAACGATAATACCCATTAAAAACGGCGCCTGTACCGTCCCCGCATTGACAACAGCGCCTAAAAATGCCATAAACCGAGAAATAGGCGGTCCTAATATGAGCCCTACCGCTGAACCGGTCACAATACATACAAATGGAGTTACCAGAATATCCACCTTATTGCCCGATACGGCTCTTCCTATATAAATACATGCAAGCGCAGCAATAAACGCCCCAAGAGGCTCTCCCGGACCTGCATAGGTAATGGCTCCTTCTACTAAAACCGTACCTGCCAAAAGCTTGCTGGCAAATGCCCCCATCATGCCACAGGTAGCCGCTGATACAATCACTAACGGGCTTGACTTTAACCGCATTGCAGTTCCCACGCCAATGCCTGCTCCCGTTATGCTGGCAGCAATTTTACCCATTACAAAAAGGTATTCGCCTATCATGCCCGGAATCAGATTGCCCACCTGCTGAATAATCGTTCCAATAATCAATGTGGCAAACAGCCCCGTTGCCATTCCGCTCAACCCTTCAATAAAAATCTCTTTTAAAATCTTTTTTGCTGTTTTCATGTGCTCTCCTCTTTTCTGGCTAATAAAATGGTAACAATTCGACCCACAGGCATATGCTTTTATATGTGCTTCTACATATTTTATCTGCTTTTACATGTTTTATCTGCTTCTTCAGCCTCTTTATTGTCTGTCTTGTCACCTGTCTTGTCAGTCAAATGCAAGGATAACATATTTCTATTCTTTTATCAAGTAACCTTTTTCCAAAAGTCTTTTTTCTATCAAATTTAGCGCTTCCTTATTAGCAGCCTCCACCGTATGGTAATGAATGCCGTCCGTCAGCACATTCAAAGTCTTATTTGTACTATTCCTACACTTATTCACAAAATTATCCGCATCCTGCCTGCTGTTGATAATCAAATCCACTGTAATCTGTCCATAAATCTCATGCTCCACCACTACATCTAGTACTTTTCCTCCGCAATCCACAATTGTATAAAATTCATCTAAAATCTCCGAGTCCTTGTGTCTTACCTTTATGGTTCTTTTATATTTATCTTCCTCTTCTTCCTCGCAAAAATAAAGATATCCCTTATTTGTTGCCAATATATTTTTATGAAAAGCTCTCAGCAAAGCAATATCCTGCACTACCACCTGACGGCTCACTTCCAATTCCCTTGCCAGCTCCGTACCGGACACAGGACCTTTTCCTGTTTTCAGTCTATTTAAAATCTGTTCTCTTCTTTCTTCTCCGTTCATAAATACCTCAAGCCTTAACCATTATCTTTTCTTTTTCCGCAAACTCTAAACACTTTCAAAAGCCCTAACCGCTTCCATAAGCTTTTGTATCGTATAGTTTATCACAATCGGCTGAATCATTGCAAGTATACCATTGGCAGACTGCTTGAGATGGCAGGGCGTAGGATAGTCTTTGGAGGACGGACGTGGGAGAGGGCAAGGCATAGGATAGTCTTCCGGACACGCTCTCGCTCTGCAAAGACGCAGCGGTACTAATGCCCCAAAGTACGGGGCATAAGTGCCGGCGACTTTGCCAAGGTCCCAAAGACTATCCTATGCCCTGCCCTCTCCCACTGTGTATCGGTAAAGTTCTATGTATGAAAGCTCATATATATTTATTAAGTCCCATATATGTATATCCATATACATGAGAAAATCCTATATATAAGTCCCAGACATATATATGCCTACATATAAAAGCAAAATCAATCTGCCTTGAGATAACGTTAGAAACACTCTAAAAATAAACAAACTATTTTCTAGTACAGCCTGCCACAAAACAGCAACATAGGGATGAGAGTGGATTGGCTTCCTTGTTTTTGATGGCGCTTTTCCTTAACAGCC
>JAMPFB010000142.1 GCA_023664735.1 Robinsoniella sp.
CGTAGAAAACATGCTCTGTGGGAACTCCGCTCTGCGCCTGTGGGCTGAACTGTTATCATGCTTTCTATTCTCCAAACTTTGCCTGTTTACAAATAGTTTTAAATACCGTATAATCTAGTGAGGGGGTAAAAAGCAGATGAAAATAGTAACAGAAGACTTATTGAACAGCATACTTGACAGTCTGGAACAGATTGATTATGTAAAGACGGAAGACATTCCGAGCATAGATTTATATATGGATCAGGTCACTACCTTTATGGACACAAAAATGAAAAGCTCCGCAAGGCATCCGGAGGAAGATAAAATATTGACAAAAACCATGATTAACAATTACGCAAAAAATAATTTACTTCCTCCTCCCGTAAAAAAGAAATACACAAAGGAGCATATGCTCCTGCTTATTTTTATATATTATTTTAAAGGGATTTTGTCCATAGGGGATATTAGTAAGCTTTTAGAGCCGTTGACAGGACGCTTTTTTCAGGAAAAGGAAGGGCTTAGTCTGGAGGATATTTATAATGAAGTGTTCAGTCTGGAAAAGGCTGAGGTTGAGCGCATGAAAAAGGATGTGACTGAGAAATTCCAAAGGGCAGAAAAGACTTTTTCCAATGCGCCAGAGGATAATCAGGAATTTTTGCGGCAGTTTTCTTTTATCTGCATGTTGAGCTTTGATGTATATGTAAAAAAGCAGATAATAGAAAAGATGATTGACAATATGGGGAAATCCAATGCAGAAGGTCAGCCTTCGGGCAAGAAGGAGACCAGAGAAAAAAATAAAGAAAAAGAAAGAGATTAGTGATTATGCCAGATGGGATTACAATTGTATTAGATCCGGGACATGGCGGAGACAATCTGGGGCTTAATTATAATGGGCACATTGAAAAGGAAATGAACCTGATTGTTGCCAATGCCATGCGGGAAGAGCTTGAGAAGTACGACCATGTGACCGTATATCTGACAAATGAAGATGCAAGGGGCATGTCCTTAAAGCAACGTGCCGCTTATGGAAAGGAAGTAGGGGCTGATGTTCTCATCAGCCTTCATTTTAACATGTCCGAAGGACACACAAATTTCGGCTCCGAGGTATGGGTGCCCTCTAAAGGGCTTGCATACCGGCAGATGCGCTCTTTAGGGGACATTTTTTTAGAAGAATTTGAAGGAATCGGTCTTCATACAAGAGGAGTAAAGACAAGACTCAATGACCGGGGTACGGACTATTATGGGATTATCAGGGAATCCGCCGAGCTGGATATTCCGGCAATGATAGTAGAGCATTGCTATGCGGATTACAAAACCGATACGCCTTACATAGAAACCAAAGAGGATTTGCAAAGGTTTGGACAACTGGATGCAAGGGCAGTAGCCAAATACTACGGGCTCACATCGGAAGCTCTTGGAGTGGACTACAGCTCTTATGTGAAAAATGGTTATTACATACCGGAAGGACCCATTGGAAGCGATGCAACGGGACCAGTGGATGCAAGGATTTATCTGATTTCTTCCATGGAACAGAATGAGGGCGTACCGGAAAGTCAGGAAATACAGCAGGGAATCACAGCAAGCTTTCTTCTATCGGCAAGAGAAGAAGACAGCAAGCTTGCTTATTATTCCTATAGCATTGATGGAGGAGAGACCTATACTGAGCTGCTTCCATGGCAGGGAAGTGATAGCAGCGCCATTATCAATATAGAAGGCATCAAACAGGGAGACCGTCTGGTAGCTAAAATATACAATGGACATACGGTAGGAAGCGAAACAAACCTGTTAAAATTCGGAGAGCCGGTTTTGGAAACAGAAACAGGAGATGAAGAAACAGGGGAAGAAATCGGAGAACCAGAAGAAGCATTACAGGTAAGCAGTCAGGAACCGGAAGAAAATACAATTATCAGAACTCTGTTTGGAGCGGATGAAGCATCCGTTTCCAATTATAAAAGGAATATGTCTATTTCTCTTGTGCTACTGCTAATTATAGGATTTATGCTGGGAATCACTTTGTATGTACGGGGAAAAAAGGAAAGAATAAAAAAAGCGCTTGCCATTTATTTAGGAGCAGTCTTGCTTTTTCTGGGAGGATTCCATGGAATACATCTTTATGTAGTTCATCAGAGCCAGACAGGAATAGAAACCATTGCAGAAACAGAAACTATTGCAGAAATAGAAGAGGAGGAACAGGAGCCTGTCTTATTGGAAAGCTTTCTGAAGGAAGAGGAACGGATGTCTAAGGAAGAAGCGGATGTGCTATTAGAGCAGAAGAAACAGACGGAAATCGTATACGACATAGCAGAGGGCTATCTGCGTGTGGAAACCTTAGAGAGTGTACCGAGAAACCAGTATGATTTCAATTTCCTGACAGAAGAAAACGGTTATAAGGCATATAAGGATGACAAGGGCATTTCGGCAATCCGTGGCATTGATGCTTCCAAATTTCAGGGAAGCATCGACTGGCAGGCGGTGAAAGAAAGCGGCATGGAATTTGCCATGCTGCGAATTGGAATACGTGGCTATGAGTCAGGAGAAATGGTGTTAGACGAAAGATTTTATGAGAATCTTCAAAATGCTCAGGCGGCAGGCTTAAGAACAGGAGTCTATTTCTTTTCCACAGCTATTACGGAAGAGGAAGCCGTGGAAGAAGCGGAATTTGTATTAAGGGCATTGGAAGGATATCAAATCAACATGCCGATTGTATTTGACACGGAGCCAATCTACTACGCCAAGGCAAGAACGGATGATTTGACTCCTATGGAGCTGACGGACATTACGATAGCATTTTGTGAGAGAATCAAGCAGTCCGGCTACACGCCCATGATTTATGCCAATGCCAAGAGACTTACGACAGTGCTGCACTTGGAAAAACTTGTGGACTATGAGCTTTGGTATGCGGATTATCAGGAAAAACCATTGTATCCTTATCAATATAAAATGTGGCAATATACGGAAAAAGGAACGGTGCCGGGAGTTTCTGGGAATGTGGATATTAATTTGTATTTTCAGGCTGATGGTTGAGCTGTTACAAAAATTTTAAAAATCTCAGAAAACCCCTTGCATTTTCAAAAAACAAGTGCTATTCTAGTGTAGAACTTAATATGCTTGCATAAAGAGTGGACGCAGGTCCACTCTTTTTATATGATTTTCATTTTAGGAGAAAAAGGAGAAAAGCCTATGTCAAAAAAAGAAAGCTATGAGGCTAAGACGGAAGAACTGCTTCTTCCTATTATAGAAGCAAACGGCTTTGAGCTGGTGGACGTGGAATATGTAAAGGAAGGAAGCAACTGGTATCTTCGTGCCTATATTGATAAGCCGGGAGGGATTACCATTGAT
This sequence comes from Robinsoniella sp., assembly GCA_023664735.1. Taxonomy (GTDB): domain Bacteria; phylum Bacillota; class Clostridia; order Lachnospirales; family Lachnospiraceae; genus RGIG3040. The sequence goes on from JAMPFB010000142.1 coordinate 3,319, forward strand.
GACTGTGAGCTGGTAAGCCGCGCCTTGTCGGAAATATTGGACCGGGAGGATTATATAAGCGAGGCTTACATATTGGAGGTAAGCAGTCCCGGACTTTTGCGTCCTATTAAAAAGGAAAAGGATTATGAAAGAAATCTAGAGAAGCAGGTGGAAATTAGAACCTATCAAATGCTGGATAAGAAGAAGGAATTTGTAGGAACGCTAACTGCATTTGATAAGGATACCGTTACTATAGTAGAAGAAGGGCAGGAAAGAATATTTGAAAAATCCCAGATTTCCCTAATTCGCCCTTATGTGGAATTTTAATTGTACCAATGGCAGATATTTTATAGATGACAAATATTCTACAGATGGTAAATAAAGAAACAAAACATATTGAAGTAACAGTTCAGCCCGCAGGCGCAGAGCGGGGTTCCCACAGAGCATGTTTTCTTAAGGAGCCCTTAT
>JAMPFB010000143.1 GCA_023664735.1 Robinsoniella sp.
CCTCTCACAGCACCGTGCATACCGTTCGGTACACGGCGCTTTCAATAGTTGACACTGCTCTCCAAGAGTCTTTCCGAGGCACGCACCACGGAGCGGCTCCATGTCTCTTTCTCACTTTCGCTGTTCCTAGAATAATTATATACCGTCATGGTATCTGTAAATAATACGCCCATCCGTTCCTCCTATAATGCCCCGGCAAGCCCTGTTCCGCTCAATCCGTTTCGTGCAATGCTAAGCAGCTGCATTTCCTTTTCTGTTGCCGTCGTGAGCTTATAGCTCTCGGAATACCCGTCATTGGACACAGATGCTACACCTGTCCTATGCCGGTGGCTTCCTGAGTATGGATGGCATTGATAAGCTCACAGACGGTATTTTGTATCTGCATGTGCATGTGCACCTGCTTCTGGAAATCCGTTGCTGTTTCCTCGTTATAGGATGCTTCAAAATTCCCATGTTATGCAAGGCATCCCGCTCCCCCCTTCTTATGGATTTTTCCGGCTGTCCTCTTGCGCCCTTTCCATTCGGGCGATTTCCGCTTTTAGCTCTCCATTTTCCGCTTTTAATGCCTTCACTTCTGCCTTCAGCGATTTATTTTCCGCTTTCAGCTTATTTTCCGCTTTTGTGTTCTTTTCCTCTGCTCCCATTCCTACTGTCCTCATATTGCCCTCCTTATGCTTTGTGGCTTAAGTAAATTCCAGCCTTTTTGTTCTTATACACATCTACAAGTCCGTACTTGTCCATTTTATTCTTTGCTTCCAAAAGCTCATTCAGGAATGCCGCCGCATCTGTCAGGGTCTTTGCCTCGCCTTTGGAAATATCCGCAATGCCAGCCAGAGTTGCGAAGGTAAAAGCATCTGCTTCCGGCGCTACCTTGGTACGCATAAGCTCGGCTCCTGCCATCCCGAAAGCAATATCATAGGTTTCCTGATTGTCCATGGCATCTACGGACAGCTTGGCTCCATCCTCACTTGTGCGATTAGCATACAACACTTGTACCCCTCCTTGTTACCCTTTTTTATAAAAGCGCACAAAAAAATAGCTGTTGCTGTATCAGCAATAGCCATGGAAATATTCACCGGTGCAATTATGCGGATTTTTGTGAAAATTGTAGAATAATGCGAAAGCGCATGATATAATAAAGCCGTTGTCCAACCGATACCCGACAACGGGAGGAGGTGTTCACATGGAGTTTCTACTCTCTTTTATAATCACTGTTGCGGCTGGTGTAGCCTGCCACTACATCATCAAATGGCTAGACAGTAACCAAAAGGACAACGAATAGCCTAGTGGGTGCTTTGCCACTATAAAAAGAAAAGAAGAACCCCCGGTTGTACTGCGAATACTTCCGGGGGTTCGTTCTTTGTTCACATGGAACATCATTACTCTCTTTTGCCTACATGGAATCCTCCACGTTTCTTTGCCTACCGGCATTATAGCATATGCAAGTTTTGATTGCAAGATACATTGATTTTTTTATGTTTGTTGTTTACTCTTCATATATCTCCTGAAGCAGCTTCATATATTTTTGTGACAGCTTATTGATGGCTGTTGTCCTTGGTCCGTCAAAATGCCTTCCCTCAGTTGGGTCAGGCGGTATTTCTTCAAATTGTTTTAGCCATTTGTCCTTTAATTCTTCAATTCTGCTTATCTGGCCTTCGGATAATTCTTTTTCGCTCATATCGGATGTAACCCCTTTCTTTCAATGCTTCCATGGATAAATGCTGGAAATCACCTTTCATTCGGTCAAGCTTACCTATGTATTCTACAGTCCATCTGTAAACCTGATTGTATGTCACACCATCCAGCGGCTTTATGATTTCCGCTAAATAATCATATTTTTCATTTACCAGCCGGAAAGATGTCGATTGGTAATCCCTCATAATCATAAAATCATCTGCTCCGAAAGATACGATACCGTTTGATTTCGGGTGGTTATGCAACACTATGCAGTCGCTTAAATCAAGCGTCCCTGCGCTTACGGTATCATTCATACCTTCATTGTAATATACATTCCCGGCTTTATCAATAACTACCAGCTTTTCAATTTCGCTGTCCCTTATCTGGTTTCCAAAATATTTGACTGCCATTTCCTTTTTGGCGGTGTCTATCTGCCCAATCTGTACCGGCTCGTTTCCATTGCCGATTTTATCAGACGCACCAAGCGTTTTTGCCTTCAGCTCGCTTTCAAATTGGCATTTCTCATATTCCTTCCATGCCTTTGTCTTCTTAAGGTCAGCCATGCTGCTCTGATACCATGTCCGGCTGGTAGCCTCCGGCACATGGCACATCCTGCAGAATTCTTTGTATTCACTGCCTTTTGCTTTATCTTTGAGGCTATTTCCTTCGTATCCATGCCAAGCGTGTTTCGGGCATCCCTCTCCCGCTTTAAAGCCTGGATCCCCCGTTCCATGGAACGCATTTTTTGCGTCATGGCATAATAATCATAAGTTTTCCCGTTTATCGTTACAGGCTTTGGCTCTGGATACCTCTGATAATTAAATTCATAACTTTTTGTACCTCTTTTTCTACCAATCTGGAAATATAGTCCTCAAAAGAAATACACTCTATTTTCCTAGCCACTTCACGGGTAATCACGTTTTCTATATCTTCCATTTTTTTATCAATCACTTTTCGTATATCAGCTTTTGAAATTTCTGTCTCCCCTATCGTCTTTTCTACCTTTTTGCCAATATAATCCTCAATCTTTTGTTCAATTACACTCGGCTTATCTCCCCATGTGCCACGTTTTTTTAATAAATCCTCTGCTGCCTTATCTGCTATCCGTAGCGTTTCTGTTTCAATAGCACTATGAAAATATTCCCTTGTTTTTGCCTTTACTGCCCCTGCAATCGCCTTTTCGATTTCTTCTGTAAAAATTTCATTGTTTTTTAAGTCGATACCTGTGCAAAAGTCTTTATTGTAATGACCTTCACAGGTTTACGAATAGATGAGCTGTTCAATCTTAACCGGGTAAATGTAGATTTTAAAAAGAGGTTAATCCATGTAATAAAATCAAAAACTAAATCGGGAGTCCGATATGTCCCTATTTCCAAACATATCTCCAAAATATTACTTGCTCTCTATGGGGATAAGAATTATATTCTGGAGACAAGAAATGGAAAACCTATTTCAGAGGGAAGCTTCTATAAATATCATTTTAATGAATTTCGTGAAAAATATGATTTTGATAACACTCCTCATGATTGCAGACACACATTCGCTACATGGTGCAAAAAATGTGGTGTCAATGAGTTAACCTGAAAACGTATGCTTGGACATTCTGTGAAAGACTTTACCGACAAAGTTTACACCGACACAGACTATAACGATTTAATAGAAGCAATTAAACTGTTTGATGATTTTGTAGAAAAGAATTTGTTACTTATTTGTTCCTTACCGTCCACAAAAACGGTATAACATCATATTTTTATATCAAATTATCGCTTTTGCTAAAATTCAAAAACATCCTACCATCCCTAGCTTTTAAGCCACTTCCCACCCAAAAACGAGAACGGCGCCCCGAAGGGCGCCGCCTCAAAATTAAAAGGAAAATAATATGAAACATATTATATGTTTATAATATACAATTGATTTGTGTTTAATTATTGTTCATAGTGTGTATTTTATGTGAACTTTCCTTTTTTCCTGAAATTCCCTTTATGTCCCACAGAAATCAATTTTTAGTCAGACGCTCTCTTCCTGCAAGCGCCAGAACGGGTCTTGGACAGAAATGTTTCTTAAGGAGCCCTTATAAAAACGC
>JAMPFB010000144.1 GCA_023664735.1 Robinsoniella sp.
TCGAAAATACCTCGCTAAGCGCTGGCGTTTTTATAAGGGCTCCTTCAGAAAATATTCCCTGTGCGGGACCTGCCCTGCCGCCTGTGGGAAGCGAGCCGCTGACTGAAAATTGATTTCCATGGCTTCTAACAAAAAATGGTAGATTTTGTACTGTAAAAGAGGTATACTATTAAAAGAATATGGGTGTCCATGCTAAGAAGGGCAGACCCGAAAAATACTTTAATAATAATCATATTATACCATACTCCGAAAGATTTTAATATGAAAAAAAAGCAAATATATTTATTGATTAGTACGTTGGTTTTCTGGCTTATTACCTTTTTTACGGATACGAAAATGTTTACCAGAGAACCACTGAATATGAATTGCCTGCCTGTGGATGAATCGGCAGCCGGATTTTATTATGTGATAACCAAAATATTAGTGTTTGGTTTTATCTATGGATTTCTTTCCTTCCTGTTATATGCAGGAAAAAGAAAAACCTTATGGATTCCCTTTGTCCTGTTTTTTCTTGTATATATGGCAGGGCTTTTTTTCACTTATCCCGGCTATTACATGAATGACGACCCCATTATTTTTGCCTATGCCACTAGGTATTATCCGGTTTACTGGCACCATTATTTTACGTCTTTGTTCTATATGACGGGAATGTCGCTTTTTCCTGCCTCCTGTGGTCCGGTGCTTTTAAGCGATATAATGTATGCCATGGCTTATAGCTATATTTTCCACAAGGGATATGAGCTGTTTTCCGGCAGGTGGAAATGGCTATTGGGGCTTTTGGGAATATGCCCGTTTGTGCTGTTAGGGGCGTTGATGTGCTTTCGGCCTGCTGTTTATTCCAGCTTTTTTTTATTTTATATGATGTTGCTTGTGTTTGACCGGAAACAGGCACGTCTGTTGGATAATGGAAAGCTTTTGCTGCTTGCATTTCTGACAGCGCTTTTATCCTTGTGGAGAAGTGAAGGAATCGTTCTCCTTTTGTTTGCCCCTATATTATTAGCATTTGCTTACCAGAAGCCTTCTGCAAAGAGGCTGGGAGCTTTTTTCCTTGCTTCTCTGCTGTGCTTTCTTGCCTTAAAGCTTCCCCAGTCCATGGGAGAGGAGAAATATTATGGAAGCGATTATCTGATTATTGCCACTACAAGACCGCTTTCAGTCATTGTGCACCGGGAACAGACCTATAAGGGTGCAAAAGAGGATTTGGACAATATAAGCAAAATTACGGAATATGGCTATCTGCACAATGATTCTTTATCCTGCAGCGCCTATAATCGTTATAATTCCGACCACAATGAAGGACGGTATACTCAGACAGGGGCCGATAAAGAGACACAAAAGGCATATTTGAAAAGTGCGGCCAGACTGATTCTCCATAATCTGGATTTATATTTAGGGGAGCGGATACAACTTTTTCTTGTCACAAATGGATTTTATCAGTATGATACAAGTATGGTTCTTGATTTAAAACCGGTAGTTGCTACGGATTTCCATCTTTACGAGCATGATAAGGCAGAGGGCTTTCAAATGCTTGAGGCCTATAAGCGCATTGCGTGGGAAGGCGGTGACAGCTATGCCATGTTTTTGTTTCAGTTTGGAGGGGAGGCATATATCCCCATGCTCCTTTGGGCAATGGGGATTTTAGCAGCAGCATTGATTAGAAGGAAATGGTTTTATGCAGTAATGTTTTTATCCTTATTTGCCAGAGAGACAGTTATCTTTTTAACGGCTCCTGCCTCCTTTATTCAATATAGCTATCCCTTTATGTATGTGACGGCGGCAGTGGGGATGGTGTTGCTTATGGAAGCAATGGAGAAAAGAAAAATAAGAAAGGGAAAATAGATGAGCTTGGAAAATTACACACTTACGATTGTGATACCCTGTTACAATGAAAGGGAAAATATTATAACGATTGTGGAAAAGATTTTAAAAACTCCTATTTTAAATAAAGAAATTATCGTTGTGGATGATATGTCCACAGATGGCACAAGAGAGATTCTTGAGCAGAAGGTAAAGCCCCTTGTGAGCAAAATCGTATATCACAAGCAGAATGGAGGGAAAGGCGCAGCCTTAAAAACCGGCTTTGCTCATGCTACAGGCGATATGGTAATTATTCAAGATGCAGATTTAGAATATGACCCTATGGAATATGAACAGGTAATCGCCCCCATAGTAAAGGGAGAGGCGGATGTAGTGTACGGCTCCAGATTTCTTGCGTCCAAGGCAAAGGGATATGTAACGAACCGTATGGCAAATAAGTTCCTTACAAAATTGTCCAATCTGTTTACCCACTTAAAGCTAACGGATATGGAGACCTGCTATAAGGCATTTAAGAGAGAAATCATTCAATCGGTAGATATTGAAGAAAAACGCTTTGGTTTTGAACCGGAAATTACAGCTAAGATTTCCAGAATGGACATCCGGATAAAAGAGGTGCCTATTTCCTATTATCCAAGGACTATGGAGGAAGGGAAGAAAATCGGCTTTAAGGATGGCCTAAGGGCTATTTATTGTATTTGGAAATATCGAAAATAACATAGTTAGGAGCAAAAAGATGAACCGTGTATTAGTAACGGGAGGCGCCGGGTTTCTGGGCTCTCATTTATGCGACAGATTATTAAAGGAAGGAAATGCTGTGATTTGTCTGGACAACCTGTTTACAGGCAGCAAGGATAATATCAGGCACCTTATGGAAAATCCCAATTTTGAGTTTATTTGTCATGACATTACGGAGCCTATATATATTGAGGTGGACCAGATTTATAACCTTGCCTGTCCTGCCAGCCCTGTACATTATCAATATGACCCTATTAAAACAGCAAAGACTAGTGTATATGGGGCAATTAATATGCTGGGACTGGCAAAAAGAACAGGGGCAAGGATATTGCAGGCAAGCACCAGTGAGGTGTATGGGGATCCGGAAGTGCACCCCCAGCCGGAATCCTACAGAGGCTGTGTCAATCCCATTGGCATAAGGGCCTGCTATGACGAGGGAAAACGAATGGCAGAGACCTTATTTTTTGACTATCATAGACAGCATCAGGTGGAAATTAAGGTAATACGCATTTTTAATACCTATGGACCCAGAATGAACATAAATGACGGAAGGGTAGTGAGTAATTTTATCGTACAGGCTCTGAAAAATCAAAATATTACCATATATGGTGACGGAAAGCAGACAAGAAGCTTTTGCTACGTGGATGACTTGATTGATGGCATGATAAAGCTCATGAACTCGCCCAAGGAATTTACAGGGCCTGTAAATGTGGGAAATCCGGGGGAATTTACTATGCTTGAGCTTGCAAAAAAGGTCATTACCCTTACCGGCTCCCATTCAGAAATTGTTTACGAGCCTCTTCCAAGTGATGACCCTACGCAGCGAAAGCCGGTAATTGATTTGGCAAAGGAACGGTTAGGCTGGGAGCCTGAAATAGCTTTGGAGGAAGGGTTGAAAAGAACTATTGCTTATTTTGAGGAAGTGCTGTAGGCTGAACTATTACAAAAATTTCGTAACAGTTCAGCCTGTTTTTTTGAAAGTAACGGTTAAGCCGGACGCAACAGAGGGAGGAGAGTGGATTGGCTTTCCTGTTTTTGATGGCGCTTTTCCTAAACAGCCTTGGAAAGTTGCTAATACCGGACGGGTCGTCATATAGCGCCCTCCATGGCGCAATATGACTAAAATTGCCGTCCGT
>JAMPFB010000145.1 GCA_023664735.1 Robinsoniella sp.
GGACTTAAAATCCTGTGGTGGCAACATCGTACCGGTTCGATTCCGGTCGCCGGCACTGCTTATGAAAAGCTCAGTCCTGTAAATTTGGGGCTGAGCTTTTTCTTGATTGCGCCTAGCGGCGTACGTTTTTATTTTCCGGTTTTTATTTTCTATTTTCCCCCAGCCAATGCTCCATGCATGACATAAGCTGCTCCATATCCAAAGGCTTTGTAATATATTCATTCATCCCGGCTTCCCGGCTGGCAATGATATCTTCCGTAAAGGCATTGGCGGACATGGCTATAATGGGAATGGATAAAGCATCCTTTTTAGGAAGCTTTCGGATTTCCCGGGTAGCATCATATCCATCCATAATGGGCATTTGGATATCCATAAAGATTAAATTATAATACCCAGCCTCTTTTTCCAAAAACTGCTCCACTGCCTCCCTGCCATTTGTTACGCTTTCCACAAGGACACCGGTGCTGCCAATGATTTCTTCCGCTATTTCCCGATTTATTTCATTATCCTCTACAAGAAGAATCCTGCAGTTATCAAAGGATAACTCCTGAAATGACTTTTCGGAGGGCGCTTCTTGTACAGCTTTTCTCTGTCCGGCATTGAAAGAGGCTTTGTCCTGAAGCTTGAGAAAAATAGTTACCGTAAATTTTGAACCATTGCCCGGACTGCTTTCCACATGAATCCTGCCGTTCATCATACGAACAATATTTTGGGCAATCGTCATTCCAAGGCCTGTTCCCTCTATTTTGCTTATCCGGGAGTCCTCCGCCCGGCTGAAAGGTTCAAAAATCTGCTTTACAAATTCCTCATCCATACCGATGCCATTATCCTGAAAAATAAATTCATAGCAGCCATAGCCCTGTTCCTTGGAAGGCTTTTCCGAAACCTTTAGTTCTAAAATTCCGCCGGAAGGAGTATATTTAACGGAATTTCCAAGGATGTTCATAAATACCTGCTGCAGACGCATAGCATCTCCAAGGACATTTTCATGAGTGATCTCCATGGGATGGATTTTCAGCTTATGTCCCTTTTCCTGTGCGGATGGGCGAATCATGACTTCCAGATTATGTATTACATCAGAAATAGCAAATGACTCCTCTGCCAGATCTATTTTACCGGACTCAATCTTGCTCATATCCAGTACTTCATTGATTAAAGACAATAAATGCCTGCCGGATACGGTAATTTTATTTAAACAATCCAAAACCCGTTCCTTATCGTCCAAATGATTTCCTGCAATGGTAGTCATGCCAATAATTCCGTTCATGGGAGTCCGGATATCATGGCTCATTCTGGACAAGAACTCGCTTTTAGCGGCATTGGCATGATTAGCGGCATCGCAGGCTTCCTTTAGAGCTCTTTGTTCTCTTTCTTCCTTTTGCTTGATTTCCGTTACATCCTGAGCTACATATAAGGCAGTTTTAGGATTCCCGTCATTGTTAGTCTGTGCCAGCACAGCCGTGGCACGAATCCAGCCACATTCCTCTGCTCCCTCTTTTCCTTTTTGAATCTTGCGGTATTCTACTGCTATATAAGGATGCTCCTTGCAGAGAGTCCGGGATAAATTCTGATAGCCCATAAGCTCCAGATACTCCTTACGGTCATCCGGATGAATGAAGGTTTCAGCATAGGTTTTCAGCCCTGCAGTATAATTCGCCTCGTCACCAAGTATTTTTCCGACTTTTTTTAACTGTGTTACGGCACGAAAGGTATCATTCTCCAAATCCACATAATAAGTGGCAAAAAACAAGCTGCTTAAGCTGTTGATAATATAAATCTTCTCCTGTGCGGCATGGATTGCCTCTTCTTCCCTTAATTTTTCTTTTGTAAAATCCCGTCCCAGTATGTTGACTAATACAGTGTCATTCTGTCGTATATAAAGAACGTGTTCTTCAATCCATCTGATAGGATTTTTAATTCGGTATTGGCAGACCTCTTCTATAAAATCTTCTGTTTCAAGAGCCTTTTTGCGAAGGTGCTCCAATGACAGGAAATTCTGAAAGGTTTCTATATCCTCCTCGTGGACATAAGTGGATATGGCATCCTTTATATGATAAGCATAATCCCCGGACTGACTGCTGTCGGCTCCATTCATTTGATTTAAGTAAACCCGCTCGCATTGGCCACTTTCTAAATCTACGGTGTTAATAACGCTATATCTGGATTTAATCAACGCTGCTAACCGCATGTCATTCTGGGTATGCTTCACCTCTCTGCGCAGTTGCTCGTCTGTATCCTGCAGAGCCACCACTGCGTAATTCTTTTTCTTTTTTTGCCGGTTGAAATATGCAATGGCAGAAAGATAGCGGTAGCAGCCATTTACCTGCCTTTGACAGAGCAGCTCTATTTTTTCTTCGCCTGTATTCCATGCCTTGCGCAGTGCATCTAAAGAAAATCTTTGCATAAATTCATCCTGATATGCTTTATGCAGTTCTTTTCTTACATGAGATTCCATTAAAGCGTCCCACATCTGGAATTTTGATGAAATATCGGATTGTACCTTATCATTTGTGCGGACGATATTAACGATGCCTGTGTCTAGGTCTATAGTATATATGCCAAAATTCTGTTCCCCAAGAGAACGAATTACCTCCTGATTGCGGATATTGATATCTTCCTGCTCCAAGCCTTCCCGGTAAGCGTCGTGCACATCCTTGGTATAAATCATTACGGATTGGTTTTCATCCGTATAATCAAAATCCGGTACAATCTCCATAAGGTTCCAGCGAAACTCATCATTGAACCTGCGGCGATAAGTGCAGGTAAGCATTTTCTTTCCGCTTTGCAATGCATTTTTCAGATTGTCTATTTTGGTAAAATAAAGAAAGCGTTCAATATCCGCTTCATATACATTGCCGCTTTTGGCAAATTGTTCAAACCATTGAGACAGCCTTTTTTCTTCATATTTATTCTGCTCGATAGAGCTTGCCTTTTTCATAAAAACAAAGGAGTCATTATTCAGGTTTGCCTTTAATATTTTATGATATGTATAGCTGGATGCTTCTAAATGAGGCGTTACGGTAATCATAAAAGCGGGAATCCGGTCTTCCCACAGCATTCTGGTGGCAGCGATATCCATTACCCTGCCAAAAAAATCATCATAGCTGATAGACCTGCTTTCATCATTGTCACCAATGGTAAGAAGCGGACAATTAGCACAGGAACCGCCCCAGACTTCATGACAGATTTTACCCGCCTGAGTATTGGGGGACACTTCCTTCATCTGTTTGTTATAATATAAAATTTCATGATTATCCTCCCGGACTACATATATTCCGGTCATCTGCATGGCATCTAAAATTTTCTCATAATTTCTGACATCCATGGCTATTCCCCTCCAATTTATCTATGCCTTTTATAGTAATTTCTTTGCTTCTATGCTAACATAAAATGGTGGGAAAAGCAATTTACGTAACAGTTCAGCCTGTTTTTTGAAAGTAGTGGCTAAACGGACGCAACAGAGGGATGAGAGTGGATTGGCTTTTCGTGTTT
>JAMPFB010000146.1 GCA_023664735.1 Robinsoniella sp.
TAGAAAACGTGCTCTGCATAAAACCTGCTCTGCGCCTGTGGGCTGAACTGTTACCAATTTCCCTGTCTAAAATATTCAAAATATTGACATAGGTTCACACGCTTGTTAGAATAGAACATAGGTAAATTGATTCGCAAAGCATAGGGAGGAAGCAGAAATATGTATCATTGCCATATTCATTTCTATTTATTCGGATTTAAGAACAGGGCATTTGAGATAATAAAGGAAATGTCTCCGTTTGAACATTTTACACATGAGTTTTCCGAGGGTGAAGAACCCAAGCCGGAGCTGGTGGGCAGGGCAGATGTGATTTTTGCCTGTTTACAAAATATGGATGTTGAGGAAGCTTTGCGAACACTTTCCATAAGCAGGAAGGAGAAAGCAGAGCTTATTCTGCTTGCAGATAAGGCACAGATACCGCTTATGGCAGATTTTATAGGGGAAATTAAGGATATATGGACACTGCCCATGACAGATGAAGAAATAAGCTTCCGCTTTTTAAGATGGCAGCAGGCATATAAGCTTCAAAAGGATTCATGGCAGACAGGTCAGTATTTGGAGGCTGTCATTAACAATACTCCTAATATGGTTTGGTATAAGGATAGAGAAGGAGTACATAAAAAAGTAAACGACAGCTTTTGTAAGACGGTTAATAAGACCAAAAAGCAGGTAGAAGGACAGAAGCATGCTTACATTTGGGATGTGGAACAGGATGATCCTGCCTGTATTGAGTCAGAGCTTGAGGTCATGAACAAGAAAGAAACCTGTGTGTCCGGAGAAGTCATTAAAACCGGAGAGGGCACCAGAATGCTTACCACTTACAAATCCCCACTGTATGATATAGATGGAAGTGTAATGGGAACGGTAGGCATTGGGATTGACGTGACGCAGGAACGTGCCTACGAACAGGAAATCATAAAAAAGACCAATACTTTGGAAGCTATTTTTACCGGCATGGATTGCGGGATTATGAGTCATACATTGGATGGAACACGGCTTATTAGCATCAACAGGGCAGCGTTACGGATTTTAGGCTACGAATCGCAGGAAGAATTGATGGACAAAGGCTTTAATATGGTGGCGGATTCTGTTATGGAGGAGGATAAGCCAAAAATTATAAAATCCATGGAGGAGCTGAAAAAAGAGGGCGATAGCGTCAGTGTAGAGTACCGGGTACAGCACCGCAATGGCGAGATACTGCATATAATGGGCAATATCAAGCTCTTAAAAGAAAATGGCGAGCTGTTTTATCAACGCTTCCTTTTAGACTGTACGACTCAGAAGCTGCGGGAAAATAAGGAACGGATAGAAAAAGAAAAACACCATATGGAGCTGGTTCAGGCATTGAGCATAGATTACAATCTTGTCTGCTTCTTTGATTTGGATACTGGTGTTGGCATGCCCCTTCGGATTGATGGCGATTACAATCATATGTTTGATTCTATTTCTGCGGGCAACATATCATTGGAAGAATGCAAGGAGCTTTATATACAAAAATTTGTCTATGAGGACGACAGGGAAATGCTGCGGCAGGCTTCCACACAGCAGAGGTTAAAGGAAGAACTGGCAGAAAAGAAGCTTTATTATGTGAATTTTCGTACTTTTATAAATGAAGAGATAAAGTATTATCAGATGAAGGTCGTGCGCACAGGTGCGTGGGACGGCAGACAGGGCATCGTTATAGGGTTCCGCAGCGTGGATGAGGAAATCCGCAGCGAAATGGAAAAGAAAGATATGCTGGAGGAAGCGCTTTTGCAGGCAAATAAGGCAAATAAGGCGAAAAGCGCATTTCTTTCCAATATGTCCCATGATATCCGTACCCCAATGAATGCAATTGTAGGCTTTACCTCTCTGGCAATCACGCATATTGATAATAAGGAGCAGGTAGAGGAATATCTTGGAAAGATAATGACTTCAGGCAATCATCTGCTGAGCCTGATTAATGATGTTTTAGACATGAGCCGTATCGAAAGCGGTAAGATTCAGCTAGAGGAAAAGCCATGCAGCATGGCAGATATTTTACATGGGCTGCGCAATATTTTGCAGGCTGATGTGCTTGCAAAACAGTTAGAGCTTCATATTGATGCGGCTGATGTGCAAAATGAAGAATTTTATTGTGATAAGCTACGGCTGAATCAGGTGCTTTTAAACCTTCTTAGCAATTCTGTCAAATATACCAATGCAGGCGGGAATATCAGCATGAAGGTAAAGGAAAAATCCGGAGCGCCTGCTGGTTATGCCAATTATGAATTTTGCGTAAAGGATACTGGAAACGGCATGAGCAAGGAATTTGTTTCCCATATTTTTGAGCCCTTTGAGCGGGAAAAAAATTCCACAATCAGCGGCATTCAGGGAACCGGGCTGGGAATGGCGATTACAAAAAACATCGTGGATATGATGGACGGCTTTATTGAAGTAAAAAGTGAGCAGGGCATAGGTACGGAGGTTACAGTTTCCTTTACTTTCCGCCTGCATTCGGGAGAAAAGATAGATACAGAGGAAAGAAAAGAAAAGAAAAGTAATCATGAAACGGAAAAGCATCTTACAGGGCGGATTTTGCTGGCGGAGGATGTAGAGCTGAATCAGGAAATTGCTGTAGCGATTTTGGGAGATGCAGGATTCAGTACGGATGTGGCAGGAAACGGACAGATTGCTGTAGAGATGTTAAAAAAATCCGAGCCGGGCTATTATAAGCTGGTGCTCATGGACGTCCAGATGCCGGTAATGAATGGATATGAAGCCACCAAAGCAATACGCAGGCTGGACAATAAAGAACTGGCAGCAATACCAATCATAGCCATGACAGCAAATGCGTTTGAGGAGGATAAGCAGGAGGCTTTAAGGTGTGGAATGGATGGGCACATAGCAAAGCCGATTGATGTGGAAAACCTTCTTGATACATTGAGTGAAATATTAAATTAAGAGATTAAAAAATGGGACGCAGCAGAGGGAGGCGGTATGGTTCCAGAGGGGTGGCTGTGTTTTTGATGGGGGTTTTCCTAAACAGGCTGGGAAGGTTATGTAAACCGGACGGGTCGGCATATAGCGCCGTCCATGGCGCAATATGCCTAAAATTGCCATCCGTGGCAATTTTACCCTGATAGAGAGCAGCCTGTTAAGGAAAACCCCCATCAAAAACAATGCCACCCCTCTGGAACCATACCGCCTCCCTCTGCTGCTGTTTTTTCTCAGCCGGTACTCTTTGGGAATGAAAAGATTTAGTAGGTACCTTTCTCCTTAAAGGCTAAGTCCCTGATATTTCGATAAACAGTAGGAGCTGGCAGTTCAGCCCACAGGCGCAGGGCAGGCTTTATGCAGAGCATGTTTTCTTAAGGAGCCCTTATAAAAACGCCAGCGC
>JAMPFB010000147.1 GCA_023664735.1 Robinsoniella sp.
GAGCTTAGCACTGTTGCGTTTTTATAGAGCGAAAGCGTGGCGACGTAGAAAACACTCCTGACACGGAATCCAGTCTGGCGTCTATGGCAAGAGCCCCTGACTAAATATTGATTTCCCATCTCACATTCTAAGTTCCTTGCCAAGAAACGGAAATTATACTAAAATGAATTATATTTATGCAATATTTGCCAAAACTTATAAGAAACGGTAACGGAGGAAGGGCTTTGAAGGAACAGTTAAATAGAAACAATGGGAATCTGTATACAGAAGAAAGCAATGCTTTAAAGGAAATAGCGGAATTTATTCTTGCCTTTCTTTTTACCATAGGAATCTGCGGCGCTCTCTTTCTTTATTTTTGGGGCCGTCTTTCCCATATACCGGAAACATTTTCAGATATTATCATAGAGCACCCTGCCATTACCGGACTTACCAAGTCCGGAGAGCTTCAATTGTTCTGGTGCCTGCTTCCTCTTGGCTTCCTTCTTTTGTCCCTTATTTTATTATTGCTCAGAAAAGCTTCTTTTAAGCTTAAGGCGCTTCAGGATTTTTTTCAAAAATATATTCCCCCTTACTTTATTTTACTGCTCCTGCCCTGCCTGCTCCGTTATGGCATTTATCAGACCTTATCCATGCCACTGCTCATTGGCATGGCTCTGCTCTTGTTATCTTACATCTTCTTTCGGGATATTTATAAAGAAATACTGCTTACCATACTTTTTACCTATTACGGTGTACTTAGCATTTTTACTGTAATCAGCCATTTTACCCCAAAAGGAAATGTCAGCAGTATGCTGATATATATTGTAACACTTGTTATATCTTTGTTCTTTTTAGGGCTTTGTATTATTTTTCAGAAAAAAAGCATGATTCCGGCTGCTGTCCGGCTGCTTCAGCTCCTATTGCCCTTTTTGCTTGCTGTATTCCTTGTTGATACTTATCTTTATCAGGATGCTTTCATTCGGATACCTTATGCACCCTTTTATTACCTGTTCTTTGGAATCTTATTTCTGTTTTTTGAGACTTCCATGTTTTCTTTATGGAAGAAAAAAGACCGGCTGGTTTCCATGGCATCGCCTATCCTGATTTTCATTTATAATTCCTTTTCTGCTGCTCCCATGTATGCCCAGCCTGACCAGCACCATCATGGCGAGCAGATGATTCCATGGCAACAGGTTTTTGAGCTAGGACAAAAGCTGTATACGGAATATACTCCTGTATCCGGTCTTTTTCCAATGGTAAATGGCACCATACAAAACATATTTTTAAACGGCACTGTTTCGGACTACTCTCCTTCCATTTCAATAACGATTGTTTTGTTTTCTATATTAACCATGTATCTACTGGCAAAACATACAGGCACTTGCTGGGCACTGTGTTTTGCGGTGCTGTTTGCTCTGCCAAGCTATAACAGGCAATACATGGTACTGCCTGTGCTCCTTCTTCTTACCCTTCCAAAGCTTGTGGAAAAAAAGGGCTTATGGCTTCCAATCTATGTATTTGGCAGCTTTTTATCCGGACTTTACTATCCACTGTTTGGCGCTGCTCTTTTATTGGGACTGGCTCCTTTCGGAATTTGGCAGCTAGTTACTTATATAAAATCCAAAGTCTGGAGAGAGGATTTCAAAAAACCTTCTTTTTATATAAGTTGGTTGGTTTGTCTAATCCCTATTTTCCTTGCAATTCCATTGCTTTTTAAATTGTTAAATCACACTTTAACTTACTCTTCACAAACCGTACTGGCAGATGGAATCTCTTTATTGGGACAATCTGCACCCTCCCACCTGTTTCCGTTTTTATCAGATGGGAATCTCAAAAACATGTGTTATGTATTTTTGAGGTTTTTTCTCCCTATGGTTAGTGTTTGGCTGCTGTTTTATCTATTGTTAAAATATATACTGGTTTCTGCAAAAGGATTGAAAAAGACAAAAAAGCTGTCCTGTCCTTCCCTTTTATTCGGGCTTGCTGCAGGTACTATTACTTTATTATTTTCTTATTCTTATACGCTGGTAAGAGCTGACTACAATATGATTTTATCCAGAACTGCCCCTGTACTGATTGCGGTCCTTGGCATGTTTCTTCCGGTATTGCTGATTTCCTATGGAAAAAGGTTTTCCCAGACCTTCGTGCTTTTTGTTGTAGCTGTTTCCTTCTCTCTTCCCATGATACTTTATACGAAAGTAGAGGATATGAAATTTCCCAATATGTGGGTATATCCAAACGGAAATTCCGACATTCTGCTGGATGACAGTGACAAGCTCTTTACTTATTATACGGTTCCTGATGGATTTTTCAGGGCAGATGAGTTGGATATTTCCGAGGAAATAGCAAATCGGCTGGGGGTTGGATTTCTAATCGAAGATCAAGTGCATTATATAAATGATTATGAAAAGGTAATACAAAAATGTGACGCTGTCTCGGAGGATACTACCTATTTAGGCTTTGATGGGCAGGGCTTTTACTATTTCAATCATGTAAAAGCATGTGCTACCGGCTTTATTCCCGCTGCCAAGGGCTATGCTGCCCAAAAAAGCATTATAGAAACAGCAGAAAAAAATCCGCCCGTTATTTTTCTCATCAATGGAGAAAGCAATTATTACCTATATTACTGGATGTGGGAAAATGAATACCGGTATAAGGCAGAGGATCATGCTTTTTATCCCGCCAAGCTCTATGAACTGATTTATGGAAATGAATCTTCTGATGATTATCTTGACTATTATACAGGTGAGGAGTACGGGCATCAGCTAGGGCTTATCCCAAGCTCCTTTGGCAGCTCCATGGATACCCTTTCCTCCCTATTCATAAAAGAAAAGAATATTGTAAAGGCTTTGGAAGCGGACGCTGAGCAGGAAGCTTATAACTATCAAGCGGACTTTTCGGGAAGGGAATATGATTTCCTCTATTTGGAGATTTCTCCCGCCACTCCGGAAGATATAGACCGTTTCCCCCCCGGAACAGTAACCATATCCTTTCAGGCTACGGACATTGGCGATGAAACCGCAAAAAACCGTGTGCAATCCGTTGCCTGCACTATAAAAGATGGAAAACTGCTGATTCCTATGGGCATGAATCCAAACTGGCTTCTGAACCGGATTTCTTCTATTACTATTACTGCAAACAGCGCTATAGATGGGGAAACCTCCCCGTTGGATATTCAAATTACGAAGGCATGTCTATTAAAAATCAGGCAGTAAAAGAGAAAGCATATGGGAATGCTGATATGATTCCTCTAAAGTAGACAGTTTAAATACAAAAACTGATATTTTGGAGG
>JAMPFB010000148.1 GCA_023664735.1 Robinsoniella sp.
AGCGAGAGCGTGTCCGGAAGACTATCCTATGCTCTGCCCTCTCCCACGTCCGTCTTTCAAAGCCCCTATGCCGCATCCGCTTATCCATCTTCACTAGAAAGGGCTGAACTATTACAAAAATTTCTATAAAATTTTCCAACATTTTGTGACAGAATAAAAAAACTATGCTATAATAACCCATGTCCCATAGGGAAGGACAAGTAATTGGTGAAAACCGTTTATGGAGGTAGTTATGACAAAATCACAAATTTTAAAAAAATCTATTTTGGCACAGTATAAAAGCGTAAGACAATTTTCACTTGAAATGAATATTCCATATAGTACTTTAGTTACGGCTTTAGACAGAGGCATTGAGGGGATGGCATATGGTACGGTAGTGCGTATCTGCGATAAGTTAAATTTAAATCCGGTTACCTTTGCTTCTTTAGAGGATGCCACCGTTTCCGAAAAGCTGTTGGAAAACAGGGTCATGAAATATTATTTAAAGCTGAATAATGAAGGAAAAGAAAAAGTATTGGGTCTTATGGAAGACTTTGCACAGCTTAAAAAATATAAAAAATAAAGTAGGACAGATAGATATTAGTTACCCTCTGCTTTTAGCAGAGGGTTTCCTGTATGCTGAACTGTTACGTATGCTGGAAAAGCTTAGAAAAAGCATTGATAGGTTATGAAATGGTCAGGGAGAAAAGGATGAATTATCATTATTTAATTGTGGGGGCAGGATTGTTTGGCAGCGTGTTTGCCCATGAAATGAAAAAGAAGGGGAAAAGCTGTCTCGTTATAGAAAAAAGAAATCATATTGCTGGAAATATTTATACAAAAAAGCAGGAGGATATATGGGTGCATAAATACGGCGCTCATATTTTCCATACTTCTGATAAAAGGGTATGGGAGTATGTGAATCAGTTTGCAGAGTTTAACCAGTATATTAACAGCCCGGTTGCCATTTATAAGGGGGAGCTTTACAACCTGCCCTTCAATATGAATACATTCAGCAGGATGTGGGGGATTACCACTCCGTTACAGGCAGAAGAAATCATAAAAGAGCAGATTGACAGGGCGGGAATCGGAGAGCCTGCAAATCTGGAAGAGCAGGCAATCTCATTAGTGGGGACAGATGTATATGAAAAGCTTGTAAAGGGTTACACAGAAAAGCAGTGGGGAAGGGATTGCAGGGATTTACCTGCTTTTATTATAAAAAGGCTTCCTCTCCGGTTTACTTATGATAACAATTATTTTAACGATAGATATCAGGGGATTCCCATAGGCGGCTATACACAAATCATAGAAAAGCTTCTTTTGGGGATTGAGGTAAAATGTTCTGTTTCCTACAAAGAATTCATGGCAAACACGGAGGATACCTTTGAAAAGATTTTGTATACAGGAATGATTGACGAATTTTTTGATTACAGGCTTGGTGCGTTGGAATACCGTTCCCTGCGGTTTGAAGAGGAAATACTTTCTGGCGTAGAGAATTATCAGGGGAATGCTGTGGTAAACTATACAGAAAGAGAAGTTCCATATACGAGGATTATTGAGCATAAGCATTTTGAGTTCGGCAGCCAGCCGTCTACGGTTATTACAAAGGAATATCCGGCGGCATGGAAAAGAGGTGATGAGCCCTATTATCCAATCAATGATGAGAAAAATTCCGCCCTTTATGAAAAGTACAGGCTTCTTGGGGAAAAAGAAAGCAATGTTTTGTTTGGCGGACGTTTGGGACAGTATAAGTATTATGATATGGATAAGGTGATTGGGGCGGCGCTGCTTATGGCAGAGGGAGAAAAATAAAGGAAAGTTTTTATGTGGAAAAATATTTTAAGGAGCATTGGTTTTCTGACAATTTTTTTATTGCTTTTTTTCAAGGTCAACAGCATATTGAGCTTTAAACACGAAGACGGCATTGTGCAGATGGAAATGTTTTATGAACAACAGCCGGCTTCAGTGGACGTACTATGTCTTGGCTCTTCCCATGTGTTTGCCAACATAGACCCTGCCATTTTGGAGGAGGATTATGGAATTGCTGCTTATGATTTGGCAGGAAGCATGCAGCCTATGTGGAATACATATTACAGCTTTCGGGAAGCGCTGAAATACCAGAAGCCTTCCCTTGTTATATTGGATGTATTCCGACTGACGGAAGGATTTACCTATTCTAAGGAAAGCAAGGTGGTAAAAAATACTTATGGCATGAAGCTTTCCATGAATAAAATCCAATCCATTATGGAAAGCGTGGAGAAGGAAGAGGATGTGCTCAGGCATGTTTTGGGCATTGCCACTTATCATGACAGATACTATGAACTGGGAGAAAAGGATTTTTCCTTTGACGGGGAAAAGGATAGCTCATATAGGGGGTATTATCCTCTTTTGGAGGTGCAGGCACAAAAGAAGCCGAAGGTTTCTCATATAGAAGATACTCTTCCTATAGAAGAAAAAACCAAGAAATATTTTTATAAAATCTTGGAGCTTGCCGGTGAGCAGGATATACCGGTTTTGTTAATCAATGCGCCCTATTGTGTAACGGAAGATGATAAGAGGGTGTTTAATGAGCTGGAGAGGCTTCTGCAGGAGGGGGTGCCCGGACGGGTTGCTTATTTGGATTTTAATAAGCGTTATAAGGAAATGGAGCTGGACTTTGCCGTAGACTTTGCAGATTCCGAGCATTTAAACAAGGACGGGGCCAAAAAGATGAATCAGTACCTTGGTAGATATTTAGAGGAACATTACGGCTTTTTAACTGCTGGAGCTGTGGAAAATGCGGCAAAATAGGAAAAGAAGTAGCGGTCAGTCTTTTTTTGGAGGTAGTGGCTAAACGGACGCAACAGAGGGAGGAGAGTGGATTGGCTTTTCGTGTTTTTGATGGCGCTTTTCCTAAACAGCCTTGGAAAGAAGGCTGATACCGAACGGGTCGTCATATAGCGCCCTCCATGGCGCAATATGACTAAAATTGCCGTCCGTGGCAATTTTCCCCTGTGTATTGAAAAGGCTGTTAAGGAAAAGCGCCATCAAAAACAAGGAAGCCAATCCA
>JAMPFB010000014.1 GCA_023664735.1 Robinsoniella sp.
CTCCAAAATATCAGTTTTTGTATTTAAACTGTCTACTTTAGAGGAATCATATCAATATCTACAGGTGCCTTCTTCCAATCCATTTATTCTGTTTCCTCTTCACAAGTCCCTGCATCCGGTTCTTTCGTTCCACCAATTTCCTCTTCCTGCTCCGCTCTCGCTTCATTCATCTGCTGCGCTTCTGCGTAAATATCCTCTGCATTTTCCTGTACATTGGTTACAACCTTCATTACACATTCCTTTGCCCGCAATACTGCTGCTGTGGCATGTGTATATGCTTTCTTTGCATCCTTGCTGGACAATATTTTAATCCCTGCTGTTCCAAACAAAACACCTGCCGCAAAAATGCCTGTGGCTTTTTTATCAATCTTCTTCAAACATTCCAGCATTTCCCTGCACCTCCTGACTTATTCATGCTTATAGCCGGTGTAGACTGTCATAAAAAGGCAGAATATCATTGCCCATGCCCAAAATTTGTGATTTTTCATATAACAATCCTCCATCCTATGTATTTGTTAATTTTTATTATACCGTTGCTGCATATTTATTGCTATCTGTTTTCTTATTATTGATAAATTTTATCAATAATATTATATGAAAGGCTATGAGCCTTACCAGCCCATAGCCTCTTATTTTTATAGATTTCATGCATTATATCAAAACACTCTTTACACCGCAGCCAGTTGCTTTCCAATTGCAACACATTCGGCAAGCACATCCTCGTCCGGTGTCTCATGGCTCATGACTCCCTCACCATTTAAAACCTTGGCTCCGGCTGCATTCATACGTTCCACCCAGTCACGCATCCACTGTCCGTCTCCCCATCCGTAAGCGCCAAACAATGCAATTGTCTTACCGGCTGCAAAGGCTTCCACATCGCAGACAAACGGTTCCATTTCATTTTCTTCAAGTACTTCTGCTCCCATTGCCGGACATCCCAGCGCAAAAGCATTGGCATTTTTCAATTCGTCCAAGGAAGCCTCGCTTACAAATACTACCTCTGCCTCTTTACCGGCTTCCTGAATGCCTTTTCCAACAGCCTCCGCCATTGCCTGCGTATTTCCTCCCTGCGTCCAGTAAACTACTTGTATCTTACTCATATTTCATTCCTTTCCACCTGCTTTGCAGGTCTTTATTTTCATATTTATTTACATCATGCTTTTCTCCATACGGTTACAACATACAGCAATAATATCTCCCATGGTGATTCCGCAGTGTAAAAGCTGTATCAGAGTCTCTTTGGCATTTTCAAAACTTTCAAATATCTTAAGCTTTCTATCCTTATTCTTATAGACCTTCCAATATCCGGTACAGAGGGAATTTTCTCCCTTATGTTTCATAAAACCTTCCACATCCTCTGCCGGATAACCAAGAAGCAGCCCCATTTCATGAGGAAAGTCCTCTTTATTCTCCATATATCTCTGATAACGTATGCGAAGTTCTTTCAAAATGCTTTCTAAAGAAAAACTCTTATATCCTGCTTCCAAAAACATCTCAAGAACCCTCTTCTGCGCAAGATAACTTTCTAACCCCTTTTTGTCATAAAGAAAAATAGTCATCCTATCATCTCTTTCCAAAAGCAGATACCATGAAATGTGACTATTTTTTACAAGCTCCTTCATGGCTGGAAAATCCTCTTTGCATATATTCAAAAGATTGGATATCTTCAATCCGGTTATGAGGGGTGCACATTGGAGTGCCATCTGTAGCTCAATCCCCCAAACTTCTTTGTTTTGGACAATCGTCCAAGTTTCCCGACTCATCTCTACAACCCTGCATCTATCAGGAACGCTTTACATGAAATGCTGCCATGCCCGGATATACACTGTTTTCTCCCAGTTCCTCTTCTATTCTGAGTAACTGATTGTATTTTGCAACCCGTTCTGACCTGCTAGGTGCGCCTGTCTTAATCTGGCAGGTATTTAATGCCACTGCAAGGTCGGCAATGGTCGTATCTGCCGTTTCTCCGGAACGATGGGAAGAAATCGCCGTGTAGCCTGCATTGTGTGCCATTTTGATGGCTTCCAGCGTTTCAGAGACAGAGCCAATCTGATTTAACTTAATCAAAATGGAATTTCCACATCCCTGCTCAATTCCCTTCTTTAACCGTTCCGTGTTGGTCACAAATAAATCATCCCCTACAAGCTGTACTTTTTCACCAAGCTCTTTTGTAAGCTTCTGCCAGCCTTCCCAGTCTTCTTCATCCAACGCATCCTCAATAGAAATAATCGGATATTTTTCCACCAGCCTTTTCCAGTGTTCAATGAGCTCCTCTGATGTGAATTTTGTTTTCGCCTTTGGCAGAATATACTCCCCTTTCTTTTCTCCCTTCCATTCACTGGAAGCAGCATCCATGGCAATCATAAAATCCTTGCCCGGCTCATAGCCTGCCTCTTTCACAGCTTCCAATATGTATTCGATCGCCTCTTCGTCACTGGAAAGATCCGGGGCAAATCCGCCTTCATCCCCAACGGATGTTGCAAGCCCTTTAGACTTTAACAAAGCTGCCAGAGCATGAAATACTTCTGCGCACCAGCGAAGCGCTTCCTTAAAGCTTTTGGCACCTATCGGCATAATCATAAATTCCTGCACATCCACCGTATTGGCAGCATGTGCGCCACCATTTAAAATATTCATCATCGGAACCGGCAGACGATTTCCTGAAATCCCTCCTAAAAAGCGGTAAAGCGGAATATCTAATGCCATGGATGCCGCTCTTGCCGTTGCAATGGATACCGCAAGAATTGCATTGGCGCCCAGCTTGGATTTATCTTTTGTACCGTCCGCCTGAATCATCGCCCTATCCACTGCATAAATATCGGAAGCATCCATTCCGCAAATCGTATCATGAATAACCGTATTGATATTTTCCACTGCCTTTGTAACGCCTTTTCCCAAATATCTCTTTTTGTCTCCATCTCTCAGTTCCAAAGCCTCAAATTCCCCAGTGGAAGCGCCGCTTGGAGCAGTTCCTCTGCCCACACTTCCATCAGAAAGTGTTACTTCCGCCTCCACAGTGGGATTACCTCTGGAGTCCAGAATCTCTCTGCCATATACTTTCTCAATCTGTAAATAATTCATTCGTAAAAATCCTCCATTTCTTTTAAAGATACTCCCTGCCGGAAGGGAAGCAGCCTTCCAGCTAAAAAGATGTTGTATTCAGCAGCTACAGCATCTTCAAAAGGAGTTCACATGATTCGAATATGGTTAGTTTCTGCTAACCACCAAAAAGTATAGCATTGCAAATTCATACAGTCAATAAATGAAAATAAGAATCTTTCTCATTATCTATATGTTTTTTTCAGCCATTCATTCCTTTATAGTTTTTCTGACCCTTCTATCTATATCCATACGGGTTTTTTTACACTCTTCAGGATATTTTCTAGCAGCCTGAAAAGCCGTTTTTACAAATGTTCCCGAAAAAACAGGCAGCATAATTCTTAGCATACTTTCCGGAAATACAAAATGTGTCCCATACTCATATGTGGCAATCTCTACCTTACAATTATGCGGTCTGCTCTCCAGCCCTTGTCCCATTCTTCCTATGTACTTCACAGTATCCCACAAAACGTCATCAGAAGCCTCTATTAGTAAAAGCCTGCCTTGGATATTTTCAACCCTGATCATTTCTTCTTCCTCATGAGGGTGCGCCTTTTCAGAATCATCAAACAGTTTCCATGAATTTATCATATCTCCTGTTCTTTCGCTTTCAGCCGCTATCACCTTCCAATAATCCGGATGCTGATATACAAATGGCATATAAGGAAGCGGCCTGCCTTTATAGGAAAACAGGGATTCTCCCTCTATCGCCCATTCGCGACAGCCATCCTTTTTGCCCTGCATAAATCCCTGCCAGACAAAATCGCTTGGTGTCATGCCAATTGTAAGTGTAATATCAGCAAAATAAGAAGCTGCCGTCAAAGCAAGGGTTCCCGTGGTGGAAGCTCCAACGATGCCAATTTTACGGATACCCTGCTTTTTTAACCATGCAATTGCTGTTTCTATTCGCTCCAGCGGATAATTATGATGCCCATAATCTTTTTTGGCAGGCGACATCGACATAACATTTACCCCCAGCGTATGAAGCCACTTGACCCCGCTTTTTGCCATGTAATTCTCCGGATCATCTCCCAGCATCAGGATGATTGCCGTATCGCTTTGTTCCTTACATACCCAATATGCTCCATAAAAACCATCCGCTTCAGGTTCAAAATGTATTTTTTTCAAGCTTGCAGACCTCCTATCTGAAATTTAAGAAATTTAAATCCTTCCATATAAGTTAGCAATTGCTAATCAAATTCATTTTTACACTGCTTTAAATATATGTCAAGTATACTATCGCTTTGTTGCACTTTTATTCTCATTAACGAAAAAATCACAAAAGCAGTCTTGATTATTCGTGGCGAAATTGATATTCCGCTGTTCTTTCTATTCCTGCTTGTGGCTTCCAGACTGTATGCTCCCCTTAAGGGCGCATTACAAAATCTTGCAGCAGTAATCTCTACCAGAACGAACATAGGTCGCATGAATGAGATTCTCGACCATCCTGTCCAGACAGGCAGTAATGCAATAACAAACAATGGGTATGATATTGTGTTCGACCATGTAGGTTTTTCCTACAATACGGGAGAGACCGTTTTGAAAGATGTGTCCTTTACTGCAAAGCAGGGGGAAGTTACCGCTTTAGTGGGACCATCCGGTGGCGGAAAAACTACAGTATCACGCCTTGCTGCAAGATTTTGGGATATAGACAGGGGAAAAATAACCGTTGGCGGCATGGATATAGCAAGGGTAGAGCCGGAAACCTTATTGTCACTGTATTCTATCGTATTTCAGGATGTAACGCTGTTTAACAATACCATCATGGAAAATATCAGGATAGGCAGAAAAGGCGCTCCTATCATTTTATTGGACGAAGCAACAGCAAGCCGCAGAGCTGACAGGGCCTATTAGACTATTTATGTCATTCCAGCTCCCAGATTACTTCACCAGTTCAAAAGTCACATCAACATCACCTGTTTGCTCAAAAATCTCTACGCCGGAATCAATATGACCTAAATGCTGTCTTTCAAACTCCTCGCCATCTTGTTTGTACAAAATGACCAGACTCCCGGCCGGCGGCCAATATATAATATCTCCAACCTTATACTTATCTTCCCGAAGTTTGCCCGTCGGGAATGCACCTTCTCCATAATTGTAACACATTTCCCTGTCGTACAAATCTCTCATATGAATTGTCATTGGCATCCTCTTTATCAGCGCCCTTGTTGTAACATTATCTTCTAGTTTTGCCTTTAAGGTTCTATTACCAACCGTTATTTTAACTGTATACATCTTCGCAGGCTTTGCTTTTTTTACTGTCACCTTACAAATATAACTCTTTTTCCCTATTTTTGCCCTGACTACTGCATTTCCCGGCTTTTTTCCAACAATCCATACACCGGTTTTGCTTTTCTTTTTTAATTGGACATATTTCTTTCCTGATATTACGCTCCATGACACTTTTTTCTTATTATTCTTTAGCTTTAATTGCTGACTTTCCCCTGCCGTCACTGTCATTTTTGTCTTTGACAGCTTTACCGCCTTTGCCTCTGTTGTAATGGGGAATGCCATAAACCCAAGAAACAAAACCGCACAGATTAAGACGGACAACCTCATTTTTAACGTTTTCATAATATACCTCCTTTATATTTTTACTATCAAATCATATCCTTCACAACAGCCTGAAAATATTTTATCTGTCTTAGCAAAACATTCACTCCTGTTCAATGCTCATATTGCTTCTTAACTATATGCAAATGCCTCTATACAACATTGCCTGCTTTCTGTTTGCCATTTTGAGCCATTACTCCTGAAAGAGCATGGGGCACATATATTTCTTCCAAATAATGTATCTCTTCTTCCGTAAGCTTCAGTTCTACAGACCTTACAGCGCCATCTATATGGGAAAGCTTTGTTGCACCTACAACTGGAGATTCAACCTTTGTAAGCAGCCATGCAAGAGAAACCTCCGCCATGGATACACCACGTTTTTCTGCAATTTCCTCCACACGAGCAATGACCTTTGCGTCCGCTTCGGCTGTAGAATCATACTTGAATTTCGCATAAGTGTCCTCCTCCAAACGCTTACTGGTCTCCCCAAAATGTCTGGATAAGCGACCACTCGCCAGCGCACTATAGGGCGTCATAGCAATATTCTGATCATGGCAGAAAGGAACCATTTCCCGCTCTTCTTCACGTGCAATCAGGTTATAATGCCCTTGGACAGAAACAAATTCAGGCAGTCCATGTTCCCTTGCATAAAAGTTTGCCTTGGCAAGCTGCCATGCAAAACAGTTGGAAATGCCAATATATCTGACTTTTCCTGCTTTTACAACCGCTCCTAAGCCTTCTATGATCTCCTCCATCGGCGTGTGGTAGTCCCACATATGATATATGTATAAATCAACATAATCCATGCCAAGATTAGAAAGGCTTTGGTTTAATGAATTTTCAATATGCTTCTGACCGCTGACATTTGCATCCAGTTCTTCCTGAGAACGTGGCAGAAATTTTGTCGCAATGATAAAATCATCTCGCTTGGCAAAATCCTTCAGCGCTTTTCCCACAAACTGCTCACTGGTGCCATTCTGATACGCAATTGCTGTATCATAGAAGTTGATACCCTGCTCCAGTCCATACCGGATAATTTCTCTCGTCCCTTCTTCACCAACAGTCCAGCTATGCTGTCCGTTTGCCGCATTGCCAAACCCCATACACCCCATGCAGATACGGGAAACATTAAGTTCTGAATTTCCTAAGTTTGTATACTTCATATCATGATTTTCCTTCCTATTTAGGCTATATTGGAACAGCAGCAGATACAGCGGATTTGCCCAATCCGGCATAGTCTCTATCTGCTAACCTGCCCGTCACCCTGCCTGCAGACAATCCTTGTTCTGGAAGGGTCAATCCGGTCTGTTTCCAAAATCTGCTCACCAATAGCATCCGCATAAATTTCCCCACAGACAGGATTTTTTATGCTGTCAATACTGCCAGATACGGTTGCATGGACTTCACTGTTTTCAAAAGACAAATCCGTCTGTTCCATGGTGCAGTCTTCTAAAATCAGTCCCTTACAATAGCATAATGGCTGCGTTCCAATGATCTTACAGCGAATCAGCTTTAAATTCTCCGAATACCAGCCAAGATACTCTCCACGCACAATGCAGTCTGTTACGGTAACATTTTTACTGTGCCAGAAGGCATCCTTTGTATTCAGGTTGGAATTTCGGATAATAGCGTTCTCCACATACTGGAACGAATATTTGCCTGTCATAGTCAGGTCCTCAATTTCCATATCTCTACATTCAAAAAATGGGTATTCCGATTCCAAAGTACAATGTCTCATCTTTAAATCGCTGCATCTCCATGAAAATTCCGGCGAATGGATTTCGCAGCCAGTCAGCAAAAGCTTTCCGTGGCATTCCCGCAATGCCTTGATTCCGTTCATCCGGCAGTTTTCCATGGTAATATTCTCATCATACCACAGCGCAGCACGACAGCCTTCCGTCATTGTAATATCACGGATAACAGCCCCCTTCGTGTGCCAGAAGGGATAACGGAGATTAAAATAACACCTCTCTACGGTAATGTCCGAAGTCTCTTTCAATGCAGATTCCCCGTCTGCCGGCCCGTCAAAGGAACAGTCCATAATCTGTGCCCCGTTAATTCCATATAAAGCTCGTTCCTCATCATAGGTTTTATTTGCAAATTGCATAACAAATCTCCTTTCTATTAAGCCTTTACTCAGTATAATCTACCATTCTCTACATAACAAATACTTATATCAAATGCCCGCTCAGCGCCTGTGGGCTGAACTATTACATTTTATCCCGATGAAATCAGATTCTTACAAAGCCATTTTCCACGCTTTAAGCGGATTAGAAAAAGTATGCCCCTGACACATAACTCGCCGCACATTGCCAGCCACACCCCCTGTAGTCCAACTCTTGGCGCCAGCAGGGAAGCCGCTGTAATGCGGACTCCCCACATACTGATTAGATTAAGGATGCTGGGAATACGTGTATCCCCTGCGCCCCGAAGGGCTCCTGCTGCAACAATGGATGCTGCATAAAGCGGCTCTGCAAATGCCTCTATCCTTAATATCTGCGTACCAAGCAGACGCACCTTTTCATCCGGCGTCAGCATGGCAAACATGTACGGCGAAAAGAGATACATGAAAACACCCATAACTGACATAATCCCTACACCTAATGCAACAGAAAGCCATGCATATCTCTTGGCAAGCTCCCTCTTCCCGGCTCCAAGGCTCTGTCCTACAAGCGTTGTGGCTGCGCTTCCGACCCCATAGCCCGGCATATAGCAGAGGCTTTCTGCTGTAATCGCCAAAGTATTCGCCGCAACTGCAACCGTTCCTAAAGGTGCAGTAATATGTGTCAGCGCCACCTGTGCGCCACATAAAATAATATGTTCCAAGGCAAGCGGCAGTGATATTTTGGCTGCCCTTTTGTAATAAACAGCATTCCGGCGCTTTCCCATACCGGGCGCTATCTTCAGATACTCTGATTTTGTACAGGCAGCCCACAACATCAATACCGCAATGATTACCTCCGACAATGCCGTTCCAAGGGCTGCGCCTGATACCCCAAGTCCCGCACCAAATATTGTTATCGAAAGACCTGCAAAGGTCGCTTTTCTAGTAGGAAAAATCAGCAAAAAGTTAAAAAACACATCCAGAATGCACATTGCAATGTTAAGCACACTGGGCGTTTTCATGTCCCCGCTGCATTGAAGCATACTCCCCGCAAGCTGGCGAAACTGTGTTGCAGGCAAAGCACAGGAAAATATAAAAAAGTAGCTGGATGCTGCAGATATAATCTCCGCTTTTCCTCCCAGCCATACAGGAAGCGCAGGACTGATTAGTATACCAAGCAGCGATATAAATAACCCAAACAGCAATCCAAATCCCAATGAATGGCGAAAAACTGCTCTTGCTTCATCCCTCCGCCCTGCACCGGCAAGATGGGCAACCTGAACGGAAAAACCTGTTGCGGCTGAAATACACAAACCGCCAAGCAGCCATGAGGAGCTGGAAACAATACCAATTGCAGCCGAAGCCTCCGCTCCCATGCTTCCCACCATGGCGGCATCAATATACTGCATGATAATGGAACTGATTTCAGCAAGAATGGCAGGAATGCTAAGCTTTACCACCAGTTGTATCTGCTGTCCAAAGGACAATTTTCTCCTTTCATCAAGCCATTCTGCTGTATGATTTTCTTCCACTATTTTCCTCCACTCCCTAACTTGCAATTTTTCAAATATAGTATAACTCCCAAGGCAGTAAATGACAAATACTTATATCGAATACACACCTATGCCCGGCAAGTATGGTTCCCCGCTAAAAGTTACGGGAGCTGCTTTAGCTCCCGTTCTTTTCACTCTTTATAAACAACTCTGCCTCTTTTGCCGTCTGCTCATATAACTCCATCAGCTCTTCTTCATTCTCCCTGATAAAAGCAGTCTCCTTCTGCCGTCCTGCCTTTTCAAGCCCTGCTGCCAGCTCTGACAGCTTCCTGCCCCCAATGCTAAGAGCCGTAGACTTTAAAGCATGGACATACACAGTGTAATTTTCCAAATCGCCTTCTAAAAAGCTTTTCTGTATATTTCGCTTCTTTTCTTCCTTCATATCGCAGAACATGGAAAGAAACTCCCGGTACATCTCTTCATTTCCTGCGCTGTACTGCATTCCAAGGGCAATATCCAAATATTCATTTCCAGACTCTTTCTTTCCTTCCACAGAAATTTCCTTGCCTTTTTCTAACTCCCCCAAAATTCCTTCGTCCTTTTTTAACTCCACAGAACTCTCTTTATCCTTCTCCTCTTCCTGCCCTTCCAAAAGCAGCTCCCTTGGAATATAATTTTTCAGCATATTCTCCAATTCCATTCCGTCAATGGGCTTGCTTAAATAACCTTGAAACCCTTCCTTTAAATACGTTTCACGAGCGCCTAAAATCGCATTTGCTGTCAATGCAATGACCGGTGTCTCCCTGCAGAGATTTTCTTCCATTGCCTTCGCTCGGCGCAATGTTTCAATTCCGTCCATCTCCGGCATCATATGGTCTAGCAAAATAACATGGAACTTCTCTTTTGCTATCATCTCAAGGCACTCCCTGCCGCTTTTGCACTCGGTTATCTGCACCTTCGTTTTTTTCAGCAGGCTCTTTACCACAAACAGATTCATCTCATTGTCATCTACTATAAGGATTTTTGCTTCCGGAGCCACAAAGCTTTCATGATATTTCTGTTGTCTCTGCATATAGACCTTATATTTTTCCTTAAAATCACCGATAGGCTCCTGATTCACAATTTTCTGGGGCAGAGAGACCGTAAAGGTAGAGCCTTTTCCATAAATACTGTCTACTGTAAGGCTTCCATTCATCCGTTCCACAAGACGGCTTGTAATGGCAAGCCCCAGCCCGGTTCCTTCTATTCCCTGATTTACCGCCATATCCAGCCTTTGGAAATCAACAAACAGCTTCTGCTTATCCTCTTCCCGTATTCCTATGCCGGTATCCTTAACCAGCACCTGTAAAAGCAGGTTCCCGTCCTCCTGCTTCTCGCCTCGGACAATCAGGGATACGCTTCCTTCCTTTGTATATTTCACTCCATTAGTCAAAATATTAACCATAATCTGGCGTATTCTGTTTTCCGCCCCATACAAACCATTAGGCAGCTCCTGATCCACCTCCACATGAAATTCCAGTCCCTTTTCATCCGCCCGTACCTGTATCATATTCACCACATCATTTAAAAGTGACGTAAGATGATAGGATTCCTCCACAATCTCCATCTTTCCGGATTCAATCTTGGAAAAATCAAGAATATCGTTAATCAATGCTAACAGGTTCTGGCTGGCGCTTTGGATATTCTGGGCATACTCTTTGATATTTTCGTCCTTACTTTCCCTTAACACCATTTCGTTCATGCCCATTACCGCATTGATGGGTGTACGGATTTCATGGGACATATTTGCCAGAAACTCGCTTTTAGACCGGTTTGCCTTTTCTGCTGCCGCCTTTGCTTTCCGAAGCTCATCACTTTCCTTTGCCTTTTCTTCTGCTCCAAACAGATAAAAAATCCCAATGACAAAAAGCAGTAACAACAGGCCGAACACCCACAATACCAAGGTACTAATATCACCCACGCCCTCTGCCACCGCATCCTCCGGCACGATTCCTACCAAATACAAATCCTCAGAATCCATCTCAGCCACAAACAGAAAATCCCTTCCGCTCTCAGCCTTATAAGCAGCCGCTGCTGCTGTTGATACATTCATTTTTTCCCGGATATGGGAAACAGCTTCTTGCATTTCCGGCTCTTCAAAAGAAACCTCTTTTGCCTCCTTTTCAAAGGGAACCACGATTTGCCCATCCCGGTCTGCTAACAGCGTCCTGCCTATCCCGCCATAACAGGTAATTCCAAATTCCTCTACCAGAAGGCTATTATCATATAATTGATACAGCACATATTTTACATTGCTTCCGCTGTAAATCGGCAAGGTAAAAAGCAGGCCACCCTCCTTGCTATAGCAGACCGCCTCTTTCCCACGAAAGGATTCCACGATTCCGGAATATTTTGTAAAATCCAATGTCTTTCCATAAACAGCATTTCCATCAAGCTCCAGTAAGCCTAGGCTTACATATTCTTTTAACGCAGGCTCAACAATCCCTTCCACATCCTGTTCCTTAAGAGCATCCATTCCGGCATTTTGAATGCAGCCTGCCAAAAGCTCCAGATTCGTAAACTCTGCCTGAAACCGTTCATCCGCCTGCGATGCCAAAAGTCCGGCTTGAAGCTCCAACTGCTTTTCCATATAGCCCCTTAAAAGCTCCTGCATTTTAAAATGCAGCAGAAGTCCCACAATTACAAGCACTGCAATAAATAAAGCCATCCCAGCTGCAATCTTGATTTTTCTATCTCCAAGCTTATTCTTCATAAAATTCTACACCCTCTACATACCAGTCAAACTGCTCCAAAAGTATTTCATCACTAATGGTTTCATTTTCGCCGCAGCGAAGCGTTCCATCTCTGTCATAAATTTCACCAGAAAAAATATCTTTTCCACCTAGCACCTCTTCCTTTGCCCGGTTGACTTCTTCCTTTATCCCGTCAGACACAGCCACAGAATACGTAGAAAGCCCAACTGCTTCCTCCTCCAGTCCAATCCAGTAATTATTTTGTGAATTTCCTTTTCCCTGTAAAAATTCCCGTATCATCTGTCTGTAGACCAGTTCCCAGCTACATACAACCGCAGTCAGGTAATGCTCTGACAATCCTTCTGCTGCCATATGATAGCCAATCGAATCAATTCCTGCCGCTTCTGCCGCTTCTACTACATAGGCCTGATTCTGGTGATAGGTCAGCAAATCCACCTTCTTTTCCTGAATCAGACGGTTTGCCATATCCTGTTCCTTCTCCTTATCGTCCCATGCACCTGTCCATGCCACGATTACCCTTGCATCCGGATTCACCCTTTTTACCCCAAGGGTAAAGGCGCTTATCCCACGGTTTACCTCATTATTTGCCATAGCTGCCACATAACCAATTCTCCCGCTTTTTGTGCGCATTCCGGCTATGATTCCTGAAAGATATCTTGCTTGATACATCCTTGCAAAATAAGATGTCATATTGTCCGTGTGATACTCCGATGAGTTCACGCAGAATACAATTTCCGGATATTCCTCTACCACAGCAAGCACCTCTTCAGAATAGCCATAGCTGCTTAAGAAAATCATCTGTGCCCCATCTTCTGCAAGCTGACGCAGGGCAGCCTCACACTGCCCTGTTCCTTCTTCCACATTTTCCTTTATCAGCAATTGGACTCCAAGCTTTTCACAGGCAGACATTACCCCCTGATAGTGCATACCGTTCCATCCGTTTTCCGTAATGCTGCCAGACATAATAAAGCCAACCGTTACCATGTCCTCTTCTTTCTTATTTCCAAAGCATATAATCAGTACAAGGATTGCAGAAGCCACCAACGCTGCCATGCCTAAAAGAAGCCTTTTCCTCCATTTATTCCTCGCCACTTAATTTCACTCCCTCCACGTACCAGTCAAAATCATTGAGCATTGCCTCATCAGACATGCTCTCTCCCGGCGCCACCCGCAAGGTCCCGTCCCTGTCGGTAACAGGTCCATAGAAAACATCAAATACACCGCTTTCCATTTCTTTTTTTCGTTCTTCCACTTTCTCCATGGTGCCTTCCTTTACATGCTCCGTCAAGGGAGCCAGTGAAACCACTTTTGTTTCTATCCCTTCCCAATAGCTGGTTCCTTCAAATTTTCCCTGCAGGCATTCCAAAATGCGGGGCTCATAAAAATTTTCCCAGTTCCACACCGGCGCCGTCAAAAATGAATTGGGATAGGCGGAGCTGTTGTCCCAATTGTAGCCTATGGACCAAATCCCCTTTTCCTCCGCCAGCTTAAGCGGCGCATGAGAGTTTGTATGCATGGCAAGCACATCTATAGGCTGGCTTTCAAGCAGCTTATCTGCCGCCTTTCCATTTGCCTCGTCTTCCGTCCATGAATTACTCCATTCCACATACACAACAGCCTCCGGATTTACCGAACGCACCCCCAGCGTAAAGGCATTGATTCCCCGGTTGACTTCTGAAATGGGAAACGCAGCTACATAGCCGATTTTATTGGTTTCTGTCTGCAGTCCTGCCACGATTCCGCTTAAATATCTCATTTGATAAATCCTGCCAAAATAAGTAGACAAATTGTCACTGGCTTCTATTCCCGAAGCATGGAAAAAATAGACCTCCGGATGTGCCTTTGCAACTTCCAGCTCCCATTCTCCATACCCAAAGGAATCACATACGATGATTTGGCAGCCTTCCGCTATCAATTCCTCCATGGATTCCATGCAGGATTCGTCTTCCGGCACATCTTCCCTGTAATATACCTTTAAGTTCAACTGCTCTGCACTTTTTTCCATTCCTTCATAGTGGGACTGACCCCAGCTTGCATCCTGACTGCTTCCATTTAAAATGACTCCCACTTTTGTCTGTTTTTCCGTGACTTTCGTGTTTTTCTGTCCGCTAATGAAGAAAATTCCAACTATAATCACCAAAAGAATCCCGCCTGCTATACTTCCGATTTTTTTCATATTCTTTCTCCACTTATCAAATAATACAATCTATTTCTCCCTCATCTCATATGCCGTATCCTCATCAATCAGCTCCAGCATCTTATCCACAATCAGAGGGTCGAACTGAGTTCCTTTTCCCTTTTCGATTTCCTCCCGCACTACACTTTGGGGAAGCACATCCCTGTAGCTGCGTTTTGAAGCCATGGCATCATAAGCATCTGCCACACCGATGATCCTTGCCGCTTCCGGAATCTCCATGCCTTTTAATTTGTCCGGATAGCCTTTTCCGTCATATCGCTCATGATGCCACCTTGCCCCCATTCCGATTTCCGGCATTTCCGATATATTTTCCAGAATTTCCGCTCCAATTAAAGGGTGTGCTTTTATGAATTCATACTCCTCTTCTGTCAGCTTTGATGTTTTATTGATAATTCCATCCGGAATCCCTATCTTCCCGATATCATGAAGCAGGCCCATATAGTAAATATCCTCCTGCTCTTTTTCCGATTTTCCCATCTTTCCGGCAATTTTTACCGAATATTCCGCAACTCTGGAGGAATGTCCCTTTGTATATTTATCCTTGGCATCAATAGTTCCTGCCAAGGTCTGTATAATCTGAGAGGACAGCCGTTCCACCTTCTGCCGCCGCTCCTCTGCTTTCTTTGTCTGCTTTTCCACCTCACGCT
The DNA here is from genome assembly GCA_023664735.1 of Robinsoniella sp. Lineage (GTDB taxonomy): Bacteria > Bacillota > Clostridia > Lachnospirales > Lachnospiraceae > RGIG3040. The sequence continues at coordinate 14,847 of JAMPFB010000014.1, forward strand.
GCAAATCCTTTTGCAGACGGCTCAGCTCCAAAATACGATTGACACGGGAAATCATAATATCTGCAATAAAGGGCTTTGTAATAAAATCCAGTGCCCCTTCCCTAAAGCCTTTTACTTCCGTTTCCCGGTCATTATCTGCCGTCAGGAAAATTACCGGAATATCCCGATAACGCTCATCTGCCTGTATACGCTCCATAACCGCAAAGCCATCCATTTCCGGCATATGTAAATCCAAAAGAATCAGATTTGGAATCTCTTTTTCCAAAAATTCCAAAGCTTCCTTTCCTGACTTTACGCACTCTACACGAAACTGCTCTTCCAGCATCTTCTCTGCTATCCGAAGATTCATTACATCATCATCAACCACAAGAATGCTTTCCTTTGCTTCCTGAGGCTGTACATCTACCTTTTTCACCTCTCCCGGTTCCTTCACGGCATTTTGAATCTGCTCAAGCAGCCTGCCATAGCTGCTCATCATATCTTCATGCCCTTTACGGACATCCTCAATCCGCCCTTCTTTTGCCGCCAGCTCCTGCTCCTTTGCCTGATTGGAAAACTCTGCAGCGCCAATGGAAAGAGAGGTGCTTTTTAAGGCATGCACCAGAATCCGGTAATTTTCCCAGTCTTCCATCCCGTAAAATTTCCGGATTTCCTCATATTTGCTATTATCTAAATAGGACTGCAGCATTTCACGGTAAAATTCTTCGCTTCCAGCACAATAAGCCAATCCGGATGCCACATCCAGAAAGGACAGTCCTGCCAAAAAGGACGCTTCTTTTTCTTCCTTTACCAGCTCTTCTATCTGGGGCTGCTCTTCCTTTTCCAAAACCAGCTCTTTTGGCAAATATTTGCGGATCATTGCCTCTAGCTGTTTTATGCCCACAGGCTTGGATAAGTAATCATCAAAGCCTGCCTGCTGATAGCTTTCCCTTACACCGGATACTGCATTTGCTGTAAGGACAATGATAGGAACGCCCGGACACAGATTTCTGTCCCGGATTTCCTTTAAGGTCTCCATCCCGTCCATAACCGGCATCATATGGTCTAAAAATATCATATGGAAGGTTTCCTTTTCCAGCAGCTTTAATGCCTCCTCGCCATTAGAAGCAGTATGTATCTGCATTTTCGTATCCCTCAAAATTCCACGGAATAAATCCAAATTCATCACATTGTCATCCACTGCCAGAATCCTTGCATCCGGCGCTATGAATTTTTCCTTTACCTTAACCTGCTGCAATGCATAACAGGTAATATCGTCTTTTATGGAGCCAATAGGAGCTGCATTTACAATCTCCTGACTGATACAAAAGGAAAAAGTGCTTCCCTTTTCATATTCACTTTCAATTTCCAGCCTGCTTCCCATTAAATCAAGAAGCCTTGTCACGATGGAAAGCCCCAGCCCCAGCCCCCGAATATTGCGGGTCTTCCGGTTATCAAATCTGGAAAAGCTGTCGGATATCCTTTGTATATCCTCTTCCTTCATGCCAATGCCGCTGTCCTTTACCTGTACCAGCATTTTTCCAAAGCCTTCGCTGGCATTTTCCTCAGGCTCCTGCCACTTTACAATCAGCTCCACAAAGCCTTCGTTTGTATATTTGATAGCATTGGATATGAGATTATTGAATATCTGCGTCAGCCTTACTGCATCGCCGGACAGCTCCTGAGGCAGCTTCTCATCAATATCCAGACGTATCTCCAGATTTTTTTCTTCTCCACAATATCTTGCATAAACGATTACATCCTGCAAAATGGAAAAAACGGAATAAGCAGCCACCTCCAGCTTGATAGCTCCGGCATCAATATTGGTAAAGTCCAAAATGTCCTCTACCATGGAAAGCAGCGTCCTTCCTGCCGCCTGCACGTTCATGGCATAGGCTACCGTCTGACTTTCCCCGGTATTTCCCATAATCATTTCATTGTTTCCTAAAACCGCATTGATAGGCGTGCGGATTTCATGAGACATATTTGCCAAAAACTCTGTTTTTGCCTGATTTGCTGCTTCTGCCTCTTCCCTTGTTCTTGCCAGCTCCTTCATGGTCTTCATCAGCTTCTGGTAATCCGGCGTCTCTAAGGAAAAGAACATGATTACCATTGCAAGAGTAGCCGTAAAAATGCTTAAAAGCACATCCGGAAAAACAAGCATCTGCAAAACAGGCCCTAAAACTGCCAGAATCAGAAAGCTGCCAATGGAAACCCTCTGCTTTTTATCAAATGCCTTTTGATTGCTAAAAAACACTACTGCAGCATACAAAATAAAATAAACCGGCGCTGCATACACAATTGGATAAAGAATACCATGCCTGTATTCCCCTTCTCTGCTAAAGGAAAAAATCACACCACTAAACAGGTTATAAAACAAAGTGCCTGCATATCCAATCCATATGATTTTATTCAGTATGTTATCCCCCAATGCTCCCTTCTTGCCGGAAGAAGCGCAGAACACCACATAATTTACAAACTTATATAAAAAGGCTGCATCTAGACTAAAATATACGGTATTTATCAGCATATTGAGCCATATAGGAACAAGCATTGCATAGCTAATCGTAAATGCCGTGATAACATCCATAATATCTGCAAGCAGAATCAACAGCATTAGCTTCTGAAACTCCCTATAGCCCTTTGAATGCCCCTCATACTGAATCTTCAGGAAAATATATAAAATCGCCATATAAATGGCTGCAGCCACTTCAAAATTAACGTTATATAATAGCTCCATCACTTTCTCCATTCCATTTTTACTGCCCGATTACCTTCTCTACCCTATCAAGCAGCTCCTGTGGCAGAAAGGGTTTCTTTACATAACCGGCTGCCCCCAGTCTCTGGGCATTTTCCATATCCTCTAACTCGGTAGAAGCCGTCAGGAACATAACAGGAATCTCTAAGAGCTTTTCCTCTTCCCGAATTCGTTCCAGAGTCTGCATTCCATTCATCCCCGGCATCTCAATATCCAAAAGCACCAAATCCACCTGTTGGCTTTTCAGCACTTCCAGACATTCCATGCCGGAATTTGCCTTTAAAACCTGATATTGCTGCTGTTTCAATATAAATTCTGCCATTCTTACATTCATTGCGTCATCGTCTACTACCAAAATATGTTTGCTCATGTGTTCTTTTCTCTCCTTATTTGTGTGGTTTGCAGGCGGCGCTCCAAATTCATCAATCTGTCATTTTCCGCCGGATTTCCACATATGATTATCTTATTGTAACAGAATAAGGGGAAAAAGAAAACTAGCCATTTGGCTAGTCACCCTCATCTGTTACCTCATTCCCCAAACTCCTCCAACTGTCTCATAAAATACTCCGCATTCCCTTCCACATCCCCATGAAACACCGCTGACCCCGCTACCACAACATCAGCGCCTGCTACTAATACCTTTTGCACATTTTCTTTTTTGATGCCGCCATCAACGGAAATAACCGCCCCCAGCTTTCTCTCATCTACCAGCTTCCTAAGCTGTGCAATTTTCTCTGTACTTCCTTCTATGTATTTCTGCCCTCCAAAGCCCGGATTTACAGACATGACCAGAATCAAATCCACAAGTGCAAGGTATGGCTCAATTGCGGAAATGGGGGTGTCCGGATTCAAAGAAATTCCTGCTTTCTTACCATATCCCCTTATTTTTTCTATGGTCTCTTTTACGCAGTCACATGCCTCCACATGGAAGGTGATGATATCCGCACCTGCCTTTACAAATTCCTCGATATATCTTTCAGGCCGGTCTATCATCAGATGTACATCAAACACACAGTCCGTACAGGGACGGATGGATTGAATTACCGGCATTCCAAAGGAAATGGACGGAACAAAGATACCGTCCATCACATCAATATGAATATATCTTGCACCGACTTTTTCCACTGCCTGAATCTGCTCGCCAAGTCTTGTAAAATCTGCTGACAAAATAGAAGGGGCTAAAATCAACATGCTAATATCTCCTTTTTTCTTTACACTGCTCGTAAAACATTACATAATCATCATATCGTACCCGGCTGATCATTCCCTCTTTCAAGGCATTCTTTACTCCGCACTCCGGTTCATGAATGTGGGCACAGCCTTGAAATCTGCACTCCGGTTCATATTTCAAAAACTCTGGAAAATACTCTTTTATCTCTTCTTTTTCCATAAAATCCACGGACAGGGAGCTAAATCCTGGCGTATCCATAATATAGCCCCCCTCTTCTAAAGCAATCAGCTCCGAATGGCGGGTAGTGTGCCTTCCCCGCTCAATCTTTTTGCTGATATCTCCGGTTTCCATGGTAACATCTTTTTGGATGCTGTTAATCAGGGAAGATTTCCCTACTCCGCTAGGGCCTGCCACAGTGGTAGTCTTATCTAACAAAATGTCCTTTATCTTTTCAATGCCCTTTTTTTCTTTTGCGCTTACAAAGAAAAGAGGATACTCCGTTCCCTGATAGTTCTTTTCTATTTCTTCTATCTGCCACTTAAGAGCAATATCTGCCTTATTCAAACATATGATACAGGGCACCTGCTGTCTTTCCATCATTACAAGAAAGCTATTTAGCAGGTGGAAATTGGGCTCCGGCTTCACTACCGAAAAAATCACCATTGCCTGATCCACATTGGAAACTGCTGGTCGTATCAGTTGGTTTTTTCTAGGCAGGATGGATGTGATATTGCCTGTCATAGCGTTTTCATCAAGTATCTGTATCTCTACGTCGTCTCCCACAAAAGGCTTCATGTCCATTTTCCGAAAGAGCCCCTTTGCTTTACATTCATATAAGCCTCTGCCGGGCAGATGAACATAATAGAAGCCGCCGATTCCTTTTATGATCTTTCCCTGCATACATTACTCCTGCGTAAAGGTAATGGCCTGTTCCGGTGTGGTAACCGTTTCAGTGCCTCCCGCCACAACTTCATATCCATCATCCGGATCTATTTCTGGATCTGTTTCTCTAGTAAAGGTATAGCTGATAGTACCGCTGTTTACCTTAAAACCTGTTTCATTTACCGCACATGGGAAGGTGCTTGTGGAAAAGGTACGAACATCCCCGTCGCTTGCCTTAATCGTTATGGTAACGCTTCCTCCGGTATATCCGGTAGGAGCCTGAAGGGTTGTAACATATTTATAGGTCAGTTCCTTTGCTCCAAGGCTTAACGTAATGTCTACAACCGTTCCTTCTGACACGGTAAGTCCCGGATTATAGCTTTGTGTCACCACGCATCCTGCTGACACAGTATCATTATGGGTTTCGGAAACCGTACCGCATTTCAGCTTGTATTCTTCCAGCTTTGCTTTTGCGGCACTTTCCGTCATTCCCCTAAGGTCGGGTACTGTAGTTTCCTTAATAGCTTTTCCCTGACTGATAAGCAACGTTACGCTAGATCCTTTTGCAGCTTTAGAGCCTGCTGACGGCTCCTGAGATATGACTCTGTCTTTTTCCACTGCATCATCATTGGCATAATCCCTTACCACCTTAAAGCCTTTTTCCTCTAATGCTCTTGCAGCCAGCTCTGCCTCCATGCCGGTTACATTATCTACTTCAATGCCTTCCGTTCCACTGCTTACAATCAAGTCAATAGTCGTATATTTCTCTACCTTTTCCCCTTCGTTGACACCTTGGGAAATAACTATATTTTCCTCATATTCGTCGGATTCCTGTGTGGACACTCTTGTTCCCAGCCCCATGTCATTTAGTTCTTTTTTTGCCGTTTCCAAGTCCTTTCCCACCACGTTAATCATAACCAGTTGAGTCTCTTCCTGCGTCTGTTCTTCCGTGTTATCCTTACTATCCGAGCCACTTCCTGTTTTAAAGATATCCAGAGCATTTGCTACTAAGGCAAGGGCGATAATACCTATAATAACTGCCGCAACTATGGCAAGGATGGTAGTAATCCGTTCCATTTTTGGATCCAAATCATCGTCCTCATACTCCTCATCGTCCTCTTCTTCCTCATCCTCTTCTTCCGGTTCTTCTATTTTTCGCACAGGCTTCCTCTTGGCAGGTCTTGGCGCCGAATCCTTCTCTTCTCCAATAATATTGATTCCTGCAATTGTACCAGTTCTGTCCTTAATCTCACTAATATCCGCTTCCGTAATCACTCTGGTAGCTCCGCCCATTTCCACGGGAATAATCTTTACGAAATCTTCATCCGGAGCAATCAGGGAATGCTTCAAATCTTCAATCAGCTCACCCATGGACTGGTAACGTCTGTCCGGACTTTTCTGGGTAGCTTTAAAAATAATCTGCTCCACGCTTACCGGAATCTCCGACACGAATTCCCTTGGGGAAGGCATATCCTCCTGAATGTGCTTGATTGCAATTGCAACCGTAGTCTCTCCATCAAAAGGCACATGACCGGTAAGCATTTCAAACATGGTACAGCCTAAAGAATAAATATCACTTTTTTCATCACTAAAGCCTCCTCTTGCCTGCTCCGGTGAAGTATAATGCACAGACCCCATCACATTGGAGGTAATCGTATTGCTGGTAGCTGCCTTGGCAATGCCAAAATCCGTTACCTTTACCTTACCATCTCTGGCAATCATAATATTCTGTGGCTTGATGTCCCGGTGGATAATATTATTATTGTGCGCAGCTTCGATTCCCATGGATACCTGAATGGCTATGCTCACTGCTTCCTTTACGGAAAGGCGTGCTTTCTTTTCAATATAATTTTTTAAGGTAATCCCTTCTACTAGCTCCATGACAATATAATAAATGCCCTCTTCTTCTCCTACATCATAGACATTTACAATATTAGGGTGGGCAAGCCCCGCTGCCGCCTGTGCCTCAATACGGAACTTGGATACAAAATTTGTATTTTCATTAAATTCCTGCTTTAATACCTTAATGGCAACAAAACGGTTCAGCTTGTGACATTTTGCCTTATAAACATCACTCATGCCTCCTGTGCCTATTTTTTCAAGAATTTCATAACGATCGCCTATTAACATGCCTATTTTTATCATCTTACCACCTCATCTGCAAAAGGTCTTACCAATATTACAGCAATATTGTCTTTTCCGCCATTGTTATTTGCCTGCCTGATCAACTCTTCTGCTATTTCATTGATTCCCCATTTATTGTTTACAATTTTTTTAATTTCTTCATCCTCTAGCATATTGCTTAAGCCGTCGGAACACATCAATATGGTATCACAGGGCTTAAGCTCAATCGTAAAGAAATCAATTTCCACATCATCCCTTACGCCGATTGCCCTTGTAATAATATTCTTATCCGGATGAAGCCTTGCGTCCGCCCGGTCAATGGCCCCTAACCGGATCATTTCCTCTACAAGAGAATGGTCTCTTGTAATCTGCCGGATTTCCTCCGGATTGACTACATAGAGCCTTGAGTCTCCCACATTGGCAACCTGAAGATACCTTCCTATTACCGTTGCCACCACAACCGTGGTTCCCATTCCCGTCAGGCTGGCATCCATGCTAGCTTCCCGCCGGACTCCTTTATTGGCGGCATTGATTGCTTTTTTTATAATTATGGTAGGATTTTTTTCAAAGGAGCTTCGGATTTCCGATACAATGGTCTCTACTGTATACTTGGAAGCAAAATCTCCCGCATTATGTCCTCCCATGCCATCTGCTACAATAAAAAGATTCGGCATATTTCCCTGTGGCTTTCCGGAAGCAAACACATAATCCTGATTCAGTTTTCTTTTACGGCCAACATCTGTCATTGCCACTGTCTTTAGCACTGTGTTTCCTCCTTTTCCTTTTTATGCCGCCTTCGCAATTGCCCACAGGCTCCGTCAATATCTCTGCCCATGCCCCTTCTAATAGTAACATTTATTCGATTTTTTTCAAGTTTATTTTTAAATCCTTCCACGAAACTTATGTCCGGCTGCTTAAAATCCCGCTCCAAAACAGGGTTTACCGGAATTAAATTTACATGACAATTTAGGGGTCTTGCCAGACGTATCAGCTCTTTCGCATCCTCCGGCGTATCATTTACACCTGCCACCATACTGTATTCAAAGGTAATCCGCCTGCCTGTTTTTTCAAAGTAATACTTACATGCCTCCATTAATTGTTCAATGGTATAGCGCTCTGCAATGGGCATGAGCCTTTTTCTTTTTTCATCCGTTGCTCCGTGAAGGGACAATGCCAACGTAAGCTGCAGCTTCTTATCCGCTAGCTCCTTCATTTTAGGAACAATACCACAGGTGGAAACCGTCACATTCCTCTGGCTCATATGAAGGCCGTATTCATCCGTCAGCAATTGAATAAAAATAAGTAAGTTTTCAAAATTATCCATAGGCTCGCCAGTACCCATGACTACCACATTAGAAACCCGTTCCTTTGTCAATCGGGTAATCTTGTAAATCTGATCTAGCATTTCTGAAGGCGTCAGATTTCGCTCTAGCCCATCTAAAGTAGAGGCACAAAATTTACACCCCATCCTGCAGCCTACCTGTGAAGAAATACAGACGCTGTTCCCATGCCTGTATTTCATCCATACACTTTCCACTAAGTTACCATCAGCTAACTGAAATAAATACTTTCTGGTGCCATCTATTGCTGAAATCTGAACGTCCACAGCTTCTAAATTGGTAAGAAAAAATCTTTCCTTACATTTTTCCCTGAATTCTTTCTTTATATTAGTCATCTCATCAAAATCTGAAATGAGCCTTTTATGAAGCCACTCATAAATCTGATCCGCTCGAAATGACTTTTCTCCCATTAGGGCGATTTCCTGTTTCAATTGTTCTTTTGTCAATGATTTTATATCAATTTGTTCCCGCATAATATCCTTACTTTGTTCCGGCATTTTCTTTCTTTTTACAAAAGCGCGCCATATAAAAGCCGTCAGATGGCTCGATTCCCGGAAGCAACACCTTTTCTTCTTCTAATACAAAGGGCAGGTTGTTTAAAATATAATCCCTGTTTTCCTGATTTTCTTCTCTGTTTATAGTACAGGTACTGTAAATCAGCAGACCACCTGCTTTTACATAGGCGGATACTATTTTTAAAATGTTCCGCTGCAAGGCTGCAATTTCCGTTAAGTCCTCTTTTGTAACCCGGTATTTGATATCTCCTTTTCTACCAATGACTCCCAGTCCCGAACAGGGCAGGTCTGCAATGACTACGTCTGCGCTTTCCAAAGCCACCTCATCTAGCTCTGTGGCATCCCATACCTTCGTCTGTATATTTTGGTATCCGGTTCTTTCTATATTTTCCCGTATAAGGTTGATTTTGTAATCAGAAATATCCCTTGCCTCCACCATTCCGGTTCCCCTTAGCTTAGAAGCTGCATGAAGGGTTTTCCCTCCCGGTGCGGCACATACATCCAAAACCCGGTCTCCCTCTTTGATTTGCGCCATTTCCACCACTTCCATGGAACCTATATCCTGAACGATGAATTTTCCTTCTGTAAATCCCGGCACTTCTTTTACAGAATTTATATTAGATAAATAATAAGCATATGCTAACTGATTGCTTTCCTTTACGGCAATTCCTTCCTTTTCCATTTTTGAAATCCATGTCTGCTTTTCTTCCCAAGGCAGCTCTTCCGGTATGCGGATGGTAACAGGTCTTTCCTGCAAAAGCCCCTTTAGCATCCTTTCCGTTGTTTCCTCTCCATAGTCGGCAAGCCACAGGTTTACAATCCACAAGGGCATGGAATATGTAATGGACAGATATTCCTCAAGGGAAGACTCTCTGTCTGGATAGGAAATCGTGGCTTTGTTTCTGGAAATACTTCTAAGCACGCCATTTACAAAGCCTTTTAAAGAAGCAAAGCCTTTTTTTGCCGCTAGCTTTACCCCTTCGTTACAGGCTGCGGAATCCGGTACTGCTTCCATGAACAATATTTGGTAGGTACTCATGCGAAGTATGGTACGGATAACCGGCTTCATTTTATCGGTTTTTGTCTTGGAAAAAGTGTTTATTACATAATCAATTCGGATTAAATGCTCAATGGTTCCCTCGCCTATGCGCTTTATAAAAGCTCTGTCCTTTTTATCCAGCCATGAATATTTGTCAAGAACCTGCTTCATCACCAGATGGCTGTATTTCTTATGCTCCAGAATTTCCAACAGCATTTCCAGCAGTATTTCTCTTGTATTAGTCGTCACGTCGCCTTCCCCCGCCAAATATCAAAATAAGACGTAATAGCTGCACAATAGATGCCGCTGCTGCTGCCACATAGGTAAGTGCGGCTGCTGTCAGCACCTTTCGGGACTGCTGTACTTCCCGCTCTCCCAATATGCCCTGATTTTCCAAAAGAACCAATGCTCTTTTGGAAGCATTAAATTCCACCGGAAGGGTCACAACCTGAAACAGCACAGCCATGGAAAATACAATGATTCCTACCGGCACAAGAAAGGACATGGCGCCAAAGATGTACCCTATGAGAATAATGGGAATGCCCAGTCGGGAGCCTAGGTTAGCAGCCGGCACCAGTGCGGAACGAAACTTAAGGGGTGCATATTCTTCCTGATGCTGTATGGCATGGCCGCATTCATGTGCCGCAACGCCTACTGCTGCCACGGAAGCAGAGCCATAGGTGGCATCCGACAGGCGCAGCGTTTTATTTCGAGGGTCATAATGATCCGTCAGCTCTCCTCTGATATGCTCCACCGAAACGTCATAAATCCCTGCGCTGTGAAGAATCTTTTCAGCAGCCTGTGCCCCGGTCATGCCTGTAGAGCTTCTTACTTTATCGTATTTGCGATAGGTAGAGCTTACCTTTGCAGAAGCAATCATGGAAATGACTGCCACTAAAAGCGCCCATATAAGCATTGGGTCATACCCGTATCCATAACCGTAACCATAATATCCGTATAATATCATAATTCCTCTCTCCTTTGGCTTACCGCATTTTTTCCTGCTTATTAAATTTAGGCAGAAAACATGGTTCCCACTTCTATCTGCCGCCCCAGCAGAAATTCCTTTACTGTCATTCTCTTTTTTCCCTCAAGCTGCAATTCTACAATATTTAAGAAATCTTTTCCGGCTTTTACATAGATTTCATCCTTGGAAACAAAGCAGACTGTGCCGGGCTTTATGCTCTCCGGCTCCATTCCCTGCTCCTTTATGTTTTTAAGAGCCGGCTCATCCTGTTCCGAAATAACCTGCGCCTTCCAAAGCTTCAAGGTTTTGTTTCCATATTTTGTATAAGCGCTGGGCCAAGAATTTAACCCTCGAATCAACCGTTCGATTTTCTCTGCATCCTCCTGCCAGTTAATCTGCCCTAAGGATTTAGTCAACATTCTGGCATAGCAGCTTTCCTCATCCTTTTGCTTTTCCGGTTCTACGGTACCTGTCTCAATGGCAGTAAGAGCTTCCACAATCAGCCTAGAGCCCGCCATGGCAAGCTTATCGTGAAGGGTTTCTCCCGTTTCTTCCTTTTCAATGGGTACTATCGTTTTAAGCAGCATATCCCCGGTATCAAGCCCTTTGTCCATCTGCATAATGGTAACTCCCGTTTCCGTCTCGCCTTCCAAAATAACCCACTGGATAGGCGCTGCCCCTCTGTATTTAGGAAGCAGGGAAGCATGAATATTCACGGCTCCGTATTTTGGCATATGCAATATTTCTTCCGATAAAATCTGTCCAAAAGCAGCCACTACAAAAATGTCCGCTTCCTGATGCCTTAATACCTCTACCGCTTCCTGCTCCTTAATCCTTACAGGCTGAAAAACCGGAATATTATGCTTTATGGCACATTCCTTTACCGGAGTATAGCTGACCGACTTCCCTCTGCCCTTTTGCTTATCGGGCTGGGTTACTACCAGTGTTACATGATGCCCTGCTGCCAGAATTGCTTCTAAAGGTCCTACCGCAAAATCAGGCGTCCCCATATATACTATTTTCATCTTTCACTTTCCTCTCTGCCATGCGGTCTTCACTTCTGATTTTTATTCTTCCTCATCCTCTGGGTCGTAAGGCTCTGCATCCATCAGCTCACCTTCTACCAGTTCCACATACAGTTGTCCGTCCAGATGGGCAATTTCATGGCACAGCGCTCTTGCTAACAGCTCTGTTCCTTCCACTTCAATGGGCTCCATATGTTCATTATAGGCTGACACCTTTACATAGTTTGGCCTTGTTACCACACCGGATTTTCCCGGTACGGACAAACATGCCTCTTGTCCTGTCTGCTCACCGCTTGTTTCTATAATTGTAGGATTAATCAGCAAAATAGGATCTTCCCCCGTAGTATCAATGACTGCGATTCTTTTTAAAATTCCCACCTGCGGCGCAGCAAGCCCTACCCCGCATGCCTCATACATCGTATCAAACATATCATCAATCAATTCTTTTGTTCTTTTGGTAACTTCCTTCACTTCCTTGCATTTTTTGTTTAATACTTCGTCTCCGATTTCTCTAATATTCCGAATTGCCATTTTTCTTACTCCTTTTGTCTCATATCCGTTCCTTAAAATCCGTTCATGGGGTCAAAGTCAAAGGTAACGCTTACCTGCTTTGTCTGCTCCTTTTTGGATTCCAGCAGCTCTTCCATAAAATCCTTTACCTCTATGAGCCTGCCGTACTCTTTATGCTTTCCATAAATCACATAGCGGTATGTATCGTTTACCTTTTCGATTGTAGCCTTTGCCGGCCCGATAATCAATACCTTTTTCTTTTTGAATGCTTCCTTACAGGCTCCTGCCAAAAGGTTCCCAAGCATATGGGCCGCTTTTTCATCCCTGCTTTGTATGAAAATCCCAAGCATATGGGCCGCAGGGGGATATCCCGCAATTTCCCGAAAAGCAATCTCCTCTTTATAAAATGCCTCGTAATCCTGATTTGCCGCATGGACAATGCTGTAGTGTTCCGGCTGGTATGTCTGAATCACTACTTCTCCGGGAAGCTTATCCCTTCCCGCCCTTCCTGCTGCCTGTGTAAGCAGTTGGAAAGTCCTCTCCGCCGCCCGGTAATCATTGGCTGACAAGGATAAATCCGCTGCCAGAATGCCTACCAGCGTCACCTTTTTAAAATCATGCCCCTTTACAATCATCTGGGTGCCTACCAGAATATCCGCCTCTTCATTGGAGAAAGCAGACAGGATTTTTTCATAATCGTCCTTTTTTCTTGTGGTGTCCCCGTCCATCCGAAGCACCCTTGCTGTTGGAAATTCTTCCCGAAGCTTCTGCTCAATCTGTTCTGTCCCTGCTTTAAACCCTGAAATATATTTTGAGCCACATTCCGGGCAAAGAGTAACTTCCTCCCTTTCATACCCGCAGTAATGACAGACAAGCCTTCCGCCCTTTCCGTTCCCAAAATGATGGGTTAAGGAAACATCGCAATGGGGACATTTTACCACATAACCGCAGGACCTGCAGGAAATAAAGCCCGCATAGCCCCTCCGGTTCAAAAAAAGCATGACCTGTTGTTTTTTCCGGAGCCTGTCAGCAATTGCCTCCTTCAGCCTGTTGCTGAATATGGAACGGTTACCCTGTTTTAATTCTTCCCTCAAATCCACAGTATATACGGTTGGAAGATATGCACCCTCCAACCGGTTCTTCAAAGTAAACAATCGGTAACTGCCTGCTTCGGCACGATAATAAGCTTCCAGAGAAGGCGTTGCCGAGCCTAATACAAGGGCGCCCTGACAGTTTCTTACAATTTCTTCCGCCGTTTCCCTTGCATGGAACCTTGGCATAGTGTCGCTTTTATAGCTTCCCTCATGCTCTTCGTCCATAACAATCAGCCCAAGATTTTGAAACGGGGTAAAAAGGGCAGTCCTTGGGCCAATCATAATCCTGACTTCCCCCTTTTTGGCTCTTAAAAACTGATCATATTTTTCCCCTGCTGACAATTTGGAATTTACAACGGAAACCTGCTCTCCAAACCTTTTATAAAAGCGGGACAGTGTCTGATAGGTCAGGGCGATTTCCGGTATGAGCACGATGGCTTCTTTTCCATCCCGAAGCACCTGCTCAATCATTTCCATATATACTTCCGTTTTGCCGCTTCCGGTAATTCCATGTATCAGATAACGAATTTCTTTCTTTTCATTAAAATCCTTTACAAAAGCATCCACCACCGCCTGCTGCTCTTTTGTCAGAATCTTTTTATCCCATTTCTGATTACCCTCTGCTAGCTTTATTGGATTGCGCCAGACACTTTCCACCTGCACCTCCACAATCTGCTTTTCCACCAGTCCCGAAATGGTCCTTCCTGTTACTCCCAGCTTACTTGTTACAAGGGAATAAGGAAGCTGTTCATATTCCAAAAGCTCTTTCATCAATCTTGCTTTTGCCCTCTGATGCTTTTGCTCATATTCTAAAAGCAGCTCTTTTGCTTCTTCCTTTTCTACCTTCAGCCTTAGAGATTTTTTTTCCGCCGCCTTTACCTTCTGCTTTACAGGAAGAACCGTTTTCATTGCCGCAATCATAGTGGAGCCGTAGGTTCTCCTAAGCCATGCAGCAAGCCGAATCTGGCTGCCCTCTATGGAAATGCCGCCCTCTGCCACAGCCTGTATGCTTTTTAGCTTTTCCACCGGATACTCCGGCTTGTCAGTAAGCTCCATTACATAGCCGTCAATCAGCTTATTGGAACGTCCAAAGGGAATCTGTACCTTCATTCCCGGCTGGATTTGCCCTGCAAAAGAATCCGGTATCCGATATTGAAAGGGCCTATCCACTTTTTCATGGGAAATGTCCACTATTATATTTGCATAGTTTCCTTTCAGGTTTTTTTCCAACTTACCGTCTCCTTCATTCTATGCCCGCTCCGGATTATCCATTTCCTGCAATATTTCCTGAATAATCACTCTTTCATCCATGGGATATTTTTTCCCTTTGATTTCCTGATAATCCTCATGTCCTTTTCCTGCCAGCACGATAATATCTCCCAGCTGTCCGTTTTGAATTACATAAGTAATTGCTTCTTTTCTGTCACAGATTTCCACATAGCTTCCGTCTGTCTTTGCAATTCCTGTTTTGATATCCTCAATAATATCCTGAGGCTCTTCAAATCTGGGATTGTCAGAAGTAATTACCGATAAATCCGCCAGCCTTCCGCTTACTTCTCCCATTTCATACCTTCTGAGCTTAGAACGGTTTCCTCCACACCCAAACAGGCATACAAGCCGTTTTGGATGATACTCCTTTAAAGTGGTAAGCAGGCTTTCCAATGCCATGGCATTATGGGCATAATCAATCATCAGCGTAAAGTCATCAGACACCTTTATCATCTCAATCCTGCCCTTTACCCTCGCCTGTGCCAATGCTTCTTTTATAATATTCTCCGGCACCTTGAAATGGCGGCAGATGGCAATTGCAGTCAATGCATTGTACACGCTGAATCTGCCCGGTGAGTGAAGGAGCACCTGCATATTTACAGTGCCTTCCGTTTTAAAATCCACTCCCAGATAGCCCTTGCCATTTACCAGCTTTACATCCTTTGCCCTTAAATCCGCTGCTTCGGAAAATCCAAAGGTTTCCAGCTGGCAGGTATGGTCTTTTACCACATCCCTCCAGTGTCCGTCATCCCGATTTACAATTCCTACCTCACACTGCCTGAACAATAATCCTTTACAGTGCAGATAATCTTCAAAATCCTTATGTTCATTTGGCCCGATATGATCCGGTTCAATATTGGTAAATACGCCCATTTCAAAGAAAAAGCCCTGAGTTCTGTGAAGCATGAGCCCTTGGGAGGAAACCTCCATCACCACAATGTCACAGCCGGCATCTGCCATTTCCCTGAAATACTGCTGCAATAAAAGGGATTCCGGCGTAGTGTTATTAGCAGGAATCACTTTTTCTCCTATGATAACTTCAATAGTACCAATCAGTCCTACCTTAAACCCGGCATGTTCCAAAATGGATTTTACAAGATAGGTGGTAGTGGTCTTCCCTTTCGTTCCGGTGATACCAATTACCTTTAGCTTATCTGCCGGATTTCCATAAAAGGCGGCAGATATGAATGCCATGGCATAGCGGGTGTCTTCTACCTTTATAATGGTAACCTCCGCCTCCTCTTTTATCGGCACTTCCTTCTCCACTACTAAAACAGCCGCCCCCTTCTGTATAACCTCTTTTGCAAAGCTGTGCCCATCTACATTTCCGCCTGAAATACAGAAAAACAGACTGCCCTTTTCCACCTTGCGGGAATCATTTACAACAGAGGCCACCATCACATCCTCACTGCCCTTTATCACCGTGTATGTCAGTTTCTTTAATAAATCCTTTAAACAAACCATAATATTCCTGCTTTCTTTTCTCCATTGTCTTATAGGATAGCACATATAGTGGTTTTTTTCAACTGGTGTACAAGATATACCATGGAAATAGGTAACGGTTCAAGGTATAGGAGGGGAGTTTTGGAGTACGGACGTGGGAGATGGCAGGACATAGGAGGGGAGCTGAACAGGAAGGCGGGGAGCATAGGAACACTCTATATATAAAAAGTTTATATATAAGCTCCATATATAGATATGTACAGAGAAGTCCTACATATGTCATTCGCAGAAAGCTATGTCAATTTGCTTAGACGGGCATTAGCAAAATTCCAAAAGCAAACCATCTTTTTTGAAAAGTAAAGCCTACCATAAACAGCAACAGTGGAATGAGAGTGGATTTGCTTCCTTGCTTTGGATGGCGCTTTTCCTTAACAGCCTTTTCGGAACCTAGGGTAAAATTGCCACGGACGGCAATTTTAGTCATATCGCGCCATGGAGGGCGCTATATGACGACCCGTTCGGTATCCACAACTTCCCTAAGGCTGTTTAGGAAAAGCGCCATCCAAAGCATAGAAGCAAATCCACTCTCATCCCACTGTTGCGTCCGTCTAGCCACTACCTTCAAAAAACAAGCTAATCTGTTACAACCATTACGCTTTTTGCTAATCTCCTAGTAGACTTTTTTCCCAAAAAGCTTTATGATATATGCAATATAATATGAAAAAAATGCGGCAAGAGGTACAAAAAGTGAAAAAGAAACATAGCTTATTTTATCTGCTAGTCATTGTTTCTGCATCCATAATTGTCACTCTGGTAGGGTTTATTTACACCCGGCAGATGAATCGAACAATTTCGGAAAATATTATCAGCTCTATTAGTGAAATCGCAGAACATGACAAGGCGACTATTCAAACATATATTGAAATCTGCTGGAAAGACCTTTATGAAATTGGGAAGCGCTTCACCAGCTTTGAATGCAAAACGATTAAAGATGTTGAAACAAGAATCAATTTAGAATGCGCCTCCAGCAGCTTTACCCACATCTATCTGGTTGCTGAGGACGGCACTGTCTATACAGACAAATATGTGGTTTATACGCCGGACAATGATACCCTGAACAGAAGTCTGGATTTTCTTCCCTATTTTGAAAACGGGAATGACGAAATTGTCCTCCGGTTCGATGATAAAATAGATGGCGGATGGCTTTCCAAGGAAAGCATCTTATATGGAGTCCGTCTGCGCAACTTCAGCGTGGAGGGAATAAAAATGTATGCTTTAATTGGCATCAGTGATATTTCGTCCATTCAGGATAATATGGTAATTGACAGCTTTATCAAGGATGGAATCAGCCGCGGGCACAGTGCTTTGATAGATATAAACGGAAACTATATCGTCAATATTAACAAAGAGATTTACTTAAACAAACAGAACAATTTATACGACCATCTGTCAGAAGCCGAAACTTCCGATTTGTCTAACGAAGAGGTTCGCAAGAGGCTTCAAAACCGGGAAACCTTTGGATTTTATCACTCTCATGCCGGCGAAAAGGGCAAGGAGCTTTTCTATTTCATACCGTTCGACGACAGCTTTAATCTATATTTTATCATGTCTGTCAACGAGGAAGTTTTTATAGAGCAGAGAAGAACATTTGTATCCCTCAGTATGACCATGGCAATAGTCGCTATGATTACCGTTTTCATTATGCTGCTTATTATTATGCGTCTGCGGATAAAGACAATACGGACAACAGAAGCCGCCCGCTCGCAGAAAGAATTTCTATCCAATATGAGCCACGAAATACGAACGCCATTAAATGGTTTAATTGGCATGAACCATCTTATCATGGTAAATATAGATGATGAAAGCCAGAAACCACAGATTAAGGAATGGCTTAAAAAATCCCACAGCACAGCAAACTATCTGCTATCATTAGTAAATGATATTCTGGATATGTCAAAGCTGCAGGCTGGAAAAGTGGATATCGTAACGGAACCAATGCTGGTCTCCTCCCTGATTGATGAGATTGCGGCAATGCAGGCCGATAACATTAAAAGCAGGGGTGTGGAATTTATCGTAGAAAAAGACATCACGGTACCTTGTATCGAAGGCGATATCACCCGCACAAAACAGATTTTAATGAACATTGTCGGCAATGCAGCTAAATTTACGCCAAAGGGCAAATGGATCCGCCTTTCCATCACGCAGGAAAAAACAGACGATATGCACGTTATCACCACTTACCGCTGTGAAGATACCGGAATCGGCATATCTGAAGATTACATTGATAAGATTTTTGACTCATTCAGTCAAGAGAGGAACAGGAATAATAACGGCGTCAAAGGAACCGGGCTTGGCATGGCAATCAGCAAGCTTCTTGCAAAAGCGATGGGCGGCGATATCACGGTAGAAAGTACGCTCAACATCGGAAGTATCTTTACGGTTACGATTCCCTCCAAAATCATACAGGACATTCCGGCTGACCTTAGGGAAATGCAAAAGGAAACAGATACACCAGAAGCTCCCAGCGACTCTACACACAGAGCAGACGGAAAACCGATTAAAATTCTCGTAGCCGAAGATGTTGAGCTTAACGCAGAGGTTCTGCTGGAAATACTGAGAATGGAAGGCTTTGAAGCCGTTCTTGCCCAAAATGGACAGGAGGCTCTGGATATATTCACACAGTCTGAAATTGGAGAATTTGATATTATCCTGATGGATATGCAGATGCCTGTTATGGACGGCTGCACCGCCTCCCGCAATATTAGGAAGTTAGACAGAAGCGATGCAAAATCTATCCTAATTTACGCCTGCACTGCCAACATGTTCCAGGAAGACAGAGACCAGGCGATAGCCAGCGGTATGAACGACTTTTTGACAAAACCGATTGATGTGAATGTGCTGTTAAAAAAATTAAGAAAAAGGTAATCAGGCTGAACTGTTACAGAAACAGAAACAAATAAGGAAAAAGAAAGGAAAGAGAATATAAAGTTATGAAAAGAAAAATAATCACCGCAGTGCTTGCGCTCGCATTATGCTGTGGGCTTTTAACAGGCTGCGGCAGTAAACCCAAAGAGGAAGTAACCCTTATCATTAAAGTTCCTAATCTAGTCATGAATTCCGTCAGCAATCCTGATATTGCGGACGCAACTCAGTTTTTACAGCAGGCAGGGGAAGCATTTGCGGCGCAGTACAAAGAAGCCAATGTGACAATCCGGGTGGAATCCTTTTTGTATGTGGATGAAATGGCAGCAATCACAGACAGCTTTGACACAGAGGATGCCACAGATATCCTTTATGAAGGTTACTTTAATATGGCATCCTATCTGCATACTGGCAGAGTGGTTCCATTAGACGATATTATTTCGGACGAACTGCGAAGCGATATTGATGCTGCATCGTGGGCAATGAGCATGGCAAATGGAAAAACCTATATGATGCCGTTCTCAAATATGCAGAATATTTTAATCTATAACAAAGAGCTTTTCCAAAGCTGTGGTCTTGAAAAATACATTGCCGACACGGTTACGATACAGAACTGGTCAACAGAGGAATGGACGGATATTCTGGATACGCTTGCTGCAAAGCTGCCGGAGCAGACCTATCCTATGATGATGTACGGCAAGAACAATCAGGGCGATACCCATATCTTGTCCTATATCCGGGCTTTTGGAAGCACAATTTTTGACGAAGAGGGACATTTTGACCTTGAAAATGACGCCGCCGTCAAAGCATTGACATGGCTGCAAAATGGCGTAGACAAGGGCTGGTATCCGCCCCATCCGGAAAATCTGGAAATTTCAGACTGTAATGAATTATTCAGCAATGGGCAGCTTGCCATTCATATATTTAACAATGCAAGTTTTGGCCTCTATAGCTCTATGGAAAACTATGGATATGTGAATTTTCCCGGTAATATAGCAACCTCTTTTGTGACCGGTTTTGAAGTATTTGATAACGGTGATGAGCGAAAGGTACAGACAGCAAAGGATTTCATTCAATTCATTTATGAAAATGATGAATGGCTGGATTTGTCCGCTGGAAATATTCCCGTAAGCGGAAAGGTTTCAGCAAAATATCAGAATCAAATTATTATGCTGGATGAATTTACCAAAAATGCGGTAAATGTGGTAGATTTCATGAATAACAGCCCGAACTGGCAGGGGGAGGATACTTCTGTCCGCAGTGTGTTCTGGCCCAATATTCATGAACTGCTGGCAAAAACCATCACTCCGCAGGAATGCGCAAAGAGACTGGATGAGGCCTGTAACGCCGCATTAGAGGCAGGGCGTGCAAACAGTGTGCTGCATGAATAACCTCCTGCCCCCTTTTCTCATATAAAACACATCTTAAGGGATGGTTGTCCGCAATCAGACTACCATCCCTTTTCAGCCTCTTTTACCATGATATGATAACCCTCTGATTCAGAAACTATTTTAATGTAATAAGTCCCGGCGGAAAGCCTGATGGACAAATATTCCTGATTTTCTTCCCCGGAAGAAACATCCGCTATTTTTTCCCTGTGAGCATTGTAAATACAAATCCGCCATTTCATCGGTAAATCCCCGACGCTTCTCCCAATAAAACGAAAAGATGCCGTACCTTTCCCTGACAGGATAAGCTTATAATAATCGATATTTTCCCATAAAATTTCCTGTTCCTGCAGCCGCATGGCTAAGGAGCCCTTCCAATCTTCCGCTGCAGTAAAAAAACAGCCTTGGGCAAACAACAGAAGACTGAAAAACACTGCGGCTGTTCTTTTGTATTTCATATGACTTCTCTTCTTTCTTTTCCGGTTTCTATGTATATTTTTTTCATTGCTCCATATTATTTTAGTACAAATCTTTACTAATTTCAATAGTAAAGATTTGTACTATGATATGATTTGTAACAGTTCAGCCCACATGCTCTGTGTGAAACCGCTCTGCGCCTGTGGGCTGAACTGCTACTATGATTTTCTTGAAAAGGGAAGAGGTTTTATGGAATATCATTTGCGGATAAGAGATTTACGTGAAGATTTTGATAAGACACAGCAGGAAATTGCTGAAATACTGGGAACCTCCCAGACGATGTATGCCCGGTATGAGCGCAGGGCAAATGAAATGCCTCTGCGCCATCTGATTACACTTGCCAGATATTATAATGTTTCTCTGGACTATCTAACCGGGATTTCAAGCGTGAAACAGCCTTTTCCACAAAAATAAGTTTCTATTTATAGGGAAGTACATCCTCCATATATGCCCTCAGCACCTCTCCCACGCTCCATGCCTGATTGAAGCACCCTCTGGAAGTGCAGGCAAAATCCCCATCAAAAATTTCCGCTATCCCATTTAAGCAGCCATCCTCCATATGATCCTGAAAGCACATGCACATTTCTTCTGCTTTTTTGACTGCTTCTTTCTGATATTCATTTACCTTACAGTATGCAGTAATAAATCCACCGGATAAAAAGCCCCATGCCGTTCCCATATGATATGCCAAATCCCGATTCAAAAGCTTACCAATATATTCCTTTTTATATGCCTTGTCCCTGCCTGACAGACTGCGCAGCCCATAAGGTGTATAAAGCTGCTCATATACGGTATCCACAATCTTTTTTTCCTGCTCCCCGCTTAAAAGAGAATAGGGCAGGGACACCGCCCAAATCTGGTTGGGACGTATGGAAGCATCCTTTTGCTCCCCATTTACCACATCATACAGACAGCCCGCCTCTTCATTCCAAAATGTATCTGAATATACGCTTTTTACCTGTTCGGCAAGCTTCCTATAGCCGGTGGCATCTTCCCCAAAGGCTTCTGCCAGCTTTTCCATAATCCGAAGGGCATTGTACCAAAGGGCATTGATTTCCACCGCTTTTCCATGTCTGGGAGTTACCACAAGCTCTCCTACCCTTACATCCATCCATGTAAGCTGATCTAAATCGCTTCCGCCCTGAATAAGCCCGTCCTGATCCATTTTAATGGAAAAATGAGTGCCGTTTTTGTATGCAGCGGCAATTTCCTTTAAGCATGGATAAATCTTTTCTTTTATAAAGGCATAGTCATTGGTATATTCCAGATATTTATGGACAGAGTAAAAATACCACAGGGAAGCATCAATTGTATTATACATAGGCTCTTCCCCTGCTTTGTTTGGAAACACATTTGGCAGCATTCCGTCCTTTACATACATGCTGAAGGATTCCAGAATTTCCCTTGCATCCTGAAATCTGCCTGTACAAAGGGTAAGTCCCTGAAGGGCAATCATCGTATCTCTTCCCCAATCCATAAACCACGGGAAACCGGCTAATATAGTTTTTAAGCCAGTGGATTCTCTTTTTACGATGAAATGGTCAGCGCTCCATGCAAGGCGTCTGGCAAGCAAATCCTTTGGCATCTTATCCATAAGCTTATAAACTCTTTCTCTGCATTCTTCGATAATCTGGAAACCATCCGCTCCTTCCAGCCATGTGTCAAGTCCGGGATTTTCCATATCCTCTGCGCCGCAAAGCAAATAAAAGCATTTCTTTTCAAAGGGCTTGAAGGAAACCACCACATCATAAGGGGTCGCATGATTGTCAAGTCCCATATATCCAGTCCTGTTTTCCAATGGATAATAAGTATTTTCTTCTATTAAATAATTGGGGGTAGCCATAGAAACCGGCAGCTTCTTCCTGTCAAAATAAGCGCCTTCCGAAGTAAGGAACAGGATTTTCTTCTTCACATCCTCTTTTGGAGTCAGCGTAAGCTTCTTTCCGTCTATCTTTTTCTCAAAATCAAGCTGTCCCGGCTCTGCACCTTCGCCCGGATTGGTAAATTTAAACAAGGGAGTTATATGAAATTCACCGCCTGCCTTGCCAGCCTCTATTTCATAGGTAACCGCTGCTGCATTTTTTCCATATGCCATACCGATTGTTTTTCGGATAATCATGTCATCTACCTGATAGGTATAAGTGGGAACTACATCCAGCTCAAAGCTGTTCAAATAAACCTGTCCATTTCTTTCATCTCCTACATAGGCCTGAGCTGCCAAATCCACTTCCCTCTGCTGTTCCAGAAAGCTTACTGCTTCATGGGTACCGGACCAGATTACTTTCCTGTCCACCGGCGGATGAAAGGATGCGGTCAGATATCCGGAAAACAGCCTGTGGTTCGCCCCGGCTACACAGCCGTTTGCAAATCCTCCAATGCCGTTTGTCACAAGCCATTCCTTTTCCATTCCTTCCTCTAAAGTGCGAAAAGCACTCCTTCCCAAACGATATTTTGTGTCCATATGCTACCTTCCTTTTCCGTTGTGCGCCATTAGGCGGTTATTTTATGCAAGTATAACATTTTCTGGGGAGGAAAAAAAGAGGGGCTTATAAGAGGGGGTTGGCTTCGGTGTTTTGGATGACGCTTTTCCTAAACACCGAAGCCAATCCCCTCTTATCCCACTTTCCTCTCCAAACCCAATCTAAACCAATACAACAAAACAGCCCCCGGCAAAACCAGAGACTGCTTTGTTGAATTCTTATGAGGGGGGGAGATAGTGATTGGTGATCAACTATCTTGACAATTACTATAATCTAAAAATGTGTCCAAATTGTGTCCATTTTATTAAAAAAATATAATCATAAATTGAGAATAGTTAAAATTCACCTGTTTATTTTTCATTCATTCTAGTATTTCCATACTTTTATAACACCAAGAAGCCTCCGGCAATACCGAAGGCTCCTTGGTTGAATTCTTATGAGGGGGGAGATAGTGAGTTGTGGTTCAACTATCTTGAATATTACTATAAAGGAAAAATGTGTAAAAAATGTGTTCTTTTTCTAAAAAAAGTATAAGAAAAGTTAAGAAAGCTTAAAAACTTCTATTTCCTTATAGATTTCCCTTACCTTTTCCATGGGAACCTGCCCATTCTCCAACGTTGTCACATTGGCGGCAGACAATGCCACCGCTTTTTTCAGCATCTCTTCCAACGGCTCATTATTTTTTATGCCCATGGTCAAAACTGCTATAACACAATCGCCACTTCCTACTGTATTTAGGGTCTTTACTTTAGGAGGAACTACCCGGTACATTTCTTCTTTTGTCACGCAGATAAGTCCTTTAGAGCCCATGGTCACTACAACGATTTCAATTCCCTGATTCTTTAATTCCTTTGCTGACTTAATCACTTCTTCTTCACTGTCCAGCTTTTTTGCCACCACATATTCCAGCTCGCGCTTATTTGGCTTTATCAGGTAAGGCTTTGCTTCAATCGCCCTTTTCAACGGTTCCCCGCTACTGTCAACCAACACCTTTTTTCCTGCCTGATGGCAGATTTCTATCATCTTTGCATAATAGTCCTCTTCCAGCCCCGGCGCCATGCTTCCTGAAATAACAATAATCTCGCTTTCATTTACCAATGCATAGAACTGGTCCAGAAAATTAATCCGCTCCTGTTCGGAGATTTTCGGACCGGGCTCCAATACTTCCGTTACATAGCCATCCTCAGATATAATATTGATATTGGTCCTTGTTTCCCTTGCCGTTTTGGTAAAAGCGCTTTTTGCCCCCATCCGTTCTAATTCATCGGAAATAAACATACCGTTATAGCCCCCTAAAAAACCGGTAGCATTTACTTCCTCCTTATAATGCCGCAGCACCTTTGTTACATTGATTCCTTTTCCGCCAGCCAGATTTTTACATTCTATCATCCGGTTCACCTGCCCCTTTACCAGTCTGGTTACCCGACAGGTCTTATCCACAGCCGGATTTAATGTAACTGTTAATATCATCCTTTCACTTCCCTTCCTTTTCACAATTCCTGCTACTATAAAACCATACCTGCTAAAAGCAATAATTTGTAATAACTAACTGCAGGCTTTTTTGCCCTCGAAACTCATTGATGTCAGGATAATAGGCAATTGTGGCTTTTATCCCGCTTTTCTGTCCCTTTAAAAATAACTCTGTCTGATTGCTTCCAAACCGCTCTTCAAAATCCGCAAGCATTTTTTTCGTATCACCAAAATAAACGGCTTCCACCCGATATCCTCTTTCATCTTCCAACAGGCACTTTAGCACATTTCCATCCTTTCCTAAAAGCCTGCCATTTAAAAAGGAAATATTTTTTTCAGCAAACAGCGGCTTTTTATTTCCGGTTCCATAGGGCTCCAGCTTTTTTAACTCCTTTACAAATTCCATAGTGCCATAGGCAATGGGCATAGGTACATCTATGTGTACGGTTTCTTCAAAGTCCTTTTCCGTCAATCGGCTGACCTGATTGATTCTCTTTCGGAATTCTTCTACCCGCTCTTCTTTTATGGAAAGCCCTGCCGCCAGCTTATGCCCTCCGTATTTTAAGAACAAATCCTTCACCTTTGTCATATTGTCATACATATGGAATGCCTCAATGCTCCTGCCAGAGCCTTTTACCTCTTCTTCTCCCTTTGTAAGCACAAAGACAGGCTTCCCGTATTTTTCCCTAAGCCTTCCTGCAATGATTCCTGCAAGGCTTTCATGACATTCTGGCAGATATACTACTAAAACCGAATCTTCTTTCAAATCGGTATGCTCTACCTGCTCCACTGCTTTCTGCAGCCCTATTGCAGTCAAATCCTTCCGGCTGTCATTTAATGCTTTTAAATCTCCTGCAATCTGTGCCGCTTCTCTTTCATTTTCCGTTCTAAAAAGCTGCAGCGCTCTTTCTGCCGTATCTAGACGACCTGTAGCATTGACACATGGTCCTAATACAAATCCCACATGGTAAGGAGTCAGCCTGCCTCCTGCAAGCCCATTTGCCATAATCAATGCCTTCAATCCCAAATTTTCGGTTTTTTCCATAAGAGGGAGCCCGTACTTCACAAAAATGCGGTTTTCATCCTTAAGCTCCATAACATCTCCAATCGTAGCAAATGCCGCAAAGCAAAACAGCTCCCGCAAGGTTTTCATCTGCTGTCCGCCTTCTGCAAAATCCAATGCCTTTAAACCAGAAAACGCCTGTATAAATTTATAAGCAACTACCGCCCCACAAATTCCTTTATATGGATAAGGACAATCCTCCTGTTTTGGATCAATGACTGCATCTGCTTTTGGCAGAAGATATTTTTTTTCTCCGCCTGCTTCTTCATAGGGCACTTCATGATGATCCGTAACCACAATCGTCATGTCAAGCTCCTTGGCAAGAGCAATTTGTTCCGATGCCGCAATGCCGTTATCGCAGGTAATAATCGTATCTATCCCCGCTTCCTTTGCTTCCCGGATCAGTTCGTCATTTAACCCGTATCCATCCTTAATCCGGTGGGGAATCACAGTATCTATCAGCGCTCCCTGTTCCTTTAGTCCTCTTTGCAAAATATAGGTGGAACACACCCCGTCAATATCGTAGTCTCCTATAATTCGTATGTTCTTTCCATCTTTTATCTTTTCCCGGACAATTTCCACTGCCTTGTCCATATCCTTTAATAGAAAAGGAGAATAAAGGTCCTTTACCGTACCATGTAAAAATACTTCTATTTCTTCTTCCGTAATGATATCCCGGTTTCTTATAATTCTGGCAAGTACGGGACTAATGCCGAATTTTTGTGCGATTTGATTAAAGTCTGCTCTTTTTGCTGCCACATACCAGTTAGCCATTCCTTACTCCTGTACTCTGATTCTGTATTCATCTCATGTATTTTATGAAAATTCTGATTCTGTTTCTATCTCATATATGCTTTATGAGAATCCTGATTCTGTTTCAGTCATGTAATCACATTTCCATTATAATCCATATCCCTTATTTATTCCACCATTATTCTACAACACTTTCCTCCAAAACTCCAAATTTTTCAATGTATTCCGCCACATCCTCTATAAGCTTATTCCACTCATTTTCATGCTCCACGTAATATTTGGGACATAATTTACCGCCCTCATCATAGTGGCGCAAAATATCCGCCGGCCTTAAATCAAAATTTGTTACCAACCAAGCCAGCATTTCCACCAATTTATTGTATGTGGCATCGGTAAACTTTCCGTTTTCATCCACAAAACAACATTCGATGGATATGGAATCATAATTGCGCTGCATAACCGCATAACCAACTTCCGCCAAGGGAATGCACTGGATAGCCTCCCCTTCATAGCCGATAATAAAATGAGCGCTGGCAGAGGTTTCGTGGGTATCCTTTAAATTTTCAAAATAGCTTTTATTTTGGGCTGCGCTGGTTCCCGCATTTGCCGTATAATGGACAAAAACATTTTTTACCTCTGGCAATAGATAGCCCGGTCTGGAATATTCGTTGATAGTAAGCAGATCCACCTCAAATTCAGGTCTTGGCACTTTCTTTTTGGATACTGTATTTACCGTCTCCTCCATTTCCTCCGAAATGCCAACCGTTTCCTTTGCTTCCCATCTGCTTTTTAGAAAGCCGGCAAGCTGCTTTATCCCAAATGAAATCAGGAAAATCAGGGAAAGAGCAATCAGTGCTGCTATCGTTCTTGCCATATAAACTTTCCTTCTTCTCTTTTTTCTCCGTATTTCCCTCCGCCGCCGTTCCTCTGCCGTCAGAGGCCGTCTTTTTCTTTGTACGCTCTGCTGTTCCATATAATCTCTCATTTCTGGTCTTTCTATGAAAATCCTCGCAGATTTATTTTGACAAATTTCAACAAATATTTCAATGGGAATGGGAAATCTTAAAAAAGACATAAGATTTTAGGGAATTTTTTCATGCGTGGATGGAGAAAAAGGAAGGGAAGCCTGTGGTCTGAGCCGTTGTCTTGTTAGAATGTTTTTGCCTTTTGATAGTTCAAAAAATGTTGAAAGACCTTTTTCGGAAAAGTGTTCCTAATTAACTATTTTATCAATTAAAATTAAAATAGAAAAACTTTTATGCTTCGCTATTCTTGTCCCGTTCTTCATCAAGCCATTCTTTTAACTTTAATTGTAATATTTTTTTGTCCGGTAGGTACAATTTGTACTCTTTTGCATAAATATTGGCATTTTCTGGCAATGTCAAGTCAACCAGTGCTTCATCACTTTTTTTGCAAAGCAAAATACCGATTGTTGGATTTTCCCCTTCTATTCTTTCATAGCGGTCATAATAATTGACATACATCTGCATCTGTCCTAAATCCTGATGAGTTAGTTCATCTGCTTTAAAGTCAATAAGTACATAACAGCGTAACAAACGGTTATATAGAATTAAATCAACATAAAAATTTCTGTCATGGAACGTAAAACGCTTCTGACGCTGTTCAAATAAAAATCCTTTTCCTAATTCTAACAAAAATTTCTGCATTTTATCAATGACTGCTGATTCCAAATCACTTTCATGGT
>JAMPFB010000015.1 GCA_023664735.1 Robinsoniella sp.
GTACCGCTGCGTCTTTGCAGAGCGAGAGCGTGTCCGGAAGACTATCCTATGCTCTGCCGTCCCACACGTCCGTTTATCCATCTTACACTAGTCAAGGGAAAGAGTTTTTAGTATAATAATAGCTGTTAGCAGATAACTGTATATTTCTTAAGAGAAGTCGCCGGCTTGTGGTAGTTATGCCTTACCGTAAGCCTTGGCTTACTCTTTATAAGCGCTGTAGGGAGTATGATATGGATTTTATAAGAAAGATGATTCCGGATGATTTGAAAAGGGTAATGAAAATCTGGTACGAAGGAAATTTGGAGGCACATGATTTTGTTCCCAAGGATTATTGGGACAGGAATTTTTCCTATGTTTCCAGAGCTATTTTGGAGGTAGATACCTTTGTTTATGAGATGGATGGACGGGTCGTGGGCTTTATAGGCATGGATGAAGGGTATCTTGCCGGACTTTTTGTGGAAAAAGAGTACCGTGGCATTGGAATCGGTTCCAGACTTTTAAATTATATTAAGGAGGATTATGATTTTTTTACTCTTCATGTATTTGAAAATAATTACGGAGCATACCGATTTTATGAGGGGCAGGGGCTTCTTAAAAAATCAGAAGAAGTAAATGAGGATTTAGGCGAAGTTGAGTACCTCATGTATTATCGTAAGAAGAAAAAGGAAAACGGACTATGAAAACAAGAGATGAAAAAGTGCTTGTACTGGATATTGATGGCACGCTGACCAATTCACAAAAGGAAATAACCGAAAACACAAAGCGGGGAATCATGGATATTATGAAAAGGGGACACAAAGTCATTCTGGCTTCCGGTCGTCCCACACCCGGAATGAAACGCTACGCTGAGGAGCTGGAGCTGGAAAAATACGGTGGTTACCTGCTTTCCTTCAATGGGGGAAGAATCATAAACTGCCGTTCCGGGGAAATCGTGTACCAAAGAACATTGCCGGCTTCTGTAATACCGGGGCTCTATCGGTATGCAAGGGCAAACGACATGGGCATTGTAACTTATCTGGGAGACAATATTATTCTCGGCACCAGAACGGATGAATACATTGAACTGGAATCCCGTATCAATGGAATGCCTATTAAAAAAGTAGCAAATTTTCCGGAATATGTGGACTTTGATGTGAATAAATGCCTTATGACGGCGCCTCCTGAAATTGCTGAAAATTATGAAAAGGAATTGCAGGAAATATATGGGGACATTTTAAGTATTTATCGTTCAGAACCGTTTTTTATTGAAATCATGCCTAAGAATGTGGATAAAGCGGCTTCCTTGGACCGAATGTTAAGCTCTGTGGGACTTACAAGAGAAAATGCTATTTGCTGTGGGGATGGGTTCAACGATATGACTATGATTGCATATGCAGGCATTGGGGTAGCAATGGCTAACGCACAGGACAGGGTAAAAGAAGCAGCTGATTTTGTTACAAAATCCAATGATGAAGATGGTATTGTCACGGTAATTGATAAGTTTATTGTAGACTAATTTGAGCCCTTATAAAAACGCCAGCGCTTAGCGAGGTATTTTCAAGCTTAGCACTGTTGCGTTTTTATAGAGCGAAAGCGTGGCGATGTAGAAAACATGCTCTAGGGGAAATCCACTCTGTGCCTGTGGGCTGAACGGTTACCATCCAAATCTGTTTCTACACAAGGCGGCTTATTGGCAAACCTTAGTAAGCTCTTCCCCAGTAAACCATTTTGGCTGCCGGTTTGCCACAGCAAACACACTTATCAGAAATAGTTTCCTGCTCAAATGGCATACAACGGCTTGTAGCGCCTGTCTGCTCCTTAATCAGGTCTTCACATGCTTGGTCTCCGCACCACATTGCTTTAATAAAGCCCGGCTTTTCTTCCACATTTCTTGCAAATTCTTCCATGGTTACCGCAGTAGAGGTATGGGAGTCTCTGTGTGCCCTTGCTCTTTCTAACATTTCTGACTGCATTTTTTCCAGTACTTCCGTAATCTTTCCTTCCAGTTCGTCCAAAGCTACTTCCATTTTTTCTCTAGTATCACGACGAACTAAAATGCATTTATTTGCTTGGATATCCTTTGGACCGATTTCTACACGAACCGGAATACCTCGCATTTCCTGCTCAGAGAATTTCCATCCCGGACTCTTTTCCGTATCATCCACTTTTACACGGAAGTTAGCAGAAAGCAACTGTTTCAATTCTGCTGCCTTTTCTAAAACCCCTTCCTTATGCTGCATAATTGGAATAATCATAACCTGAGTAGGAGCAATCCTTGGAGGAAGCACCAGCCCGGAATCATCACCATGAACCATAATGATACCACCAATCAATCTGGTAGATGCACCCCATGAGGTCTGATGTACGTATTGCAGCTTATTATCTTTATCGGTATATTGGATGCCAAATGCTTTTGCAAATCCATCTCCAAAATTGTGGCTCGTGCCGGACTGAAGCGCTTTCCCATCATGCATCAGGGCTTCAATTGTATAAGTGGCTTCCGCTCCTGCAAATTTTTCCTTATCGGTCTTGCGCCCTTTTATAACAGGAATAGCAAGCACCTGTTCACAGAAATCCGCATATACATTTAGCATTTGGATAGTTCTTTCTTCCGCCTCATCTGCAGTGGCATGGGCAGTATGTCCCTCCTGCCATAAAAATTCCCTGGAACGCAAAAATGGTCTTGTTTCCTTTTCCCAGCGGACAACGCTGCACCATTGGTTATATACCTTTGGCAAATCCCTATAGGATTGAACTTCATTTTTATAGAAATCACAGAAAAGCGTTTCGGAAGTAGGCCTTACGCAAAGTCTTTCCTGCAATGGGTTCAGTCCTCCATGGGTAACCCATGCTACCTCAGGCGCAAAGCCTTCTACATGATCCTTTTCCTTTTGCAGCAGGCTCTCTGGAATGAACATGGGCAAGTATACGTTTTCCACTCCCGTTTCCTTGAACATGGCGTCCATCTGGGACTGAATCAACTCCCAGATTGCATAGCCTGCGGGCTTAAAGACCATGCAGCCCTTTACGCTTGTGTAATCAATCAGTTCTGCTTTTTTCACAACGTCTGTGTACCATTGGGCGAAGTCCTCCTCCATGGAGGTAATTGCTTCTACTAATTTTTTGTTCTCAGCCATTTTCTTTTCTCCTTTTTATGATGATTTATTTTGGCATAAATAAAAGCCCTAAGCCGAAAAATCAGCTTAGGGCGAATCTTGTCCGTGTTACCACCTAATTTCAGTATAAAACTGCTCTCATCCGGTACAAGTCAAATCTTATACCGCTTTCCCTGTAACGGTGGAAATCCGTTGAAGCCTACTATATCCATGCCGTTACCTGCATTGGGACTTGGAACATAAGGGGGTTTTCCACTTCTGCAGCATTGGCACTTAAGTTCGGTTCACAGCTTAGAGACCGGTTCTATATTTTCCCATAAAGCCTTTCACCTGCCGGCTTCTCTCTGAAATGTTCTGAATATATACTACTTCCCTTCATTGCCTTTGTTATTATTAGTTGTTTGGATTGGTGTTTATTGTCTTAATTTAGCACAACTGCTTGGGCAAGTCAAGGTGGAATTTTTGAAAAATTGCTCTTGAAATCTCCTACCCCTTATGCTATGTTAGATGTAGGAATAGTACCCACTCCAAAGTGGATGCTCCCAAGTGGTTTAATTTGCCCTAATGGACACCGCCTCTCTGTGGATCAGACAGAGAGGCATTTTTATTTCTTCCTGTTTCTCTTATCGAAAAAGGCAAGAAACGTTTTTTAGAATATTTTGCAACTGTTACATGTTACCTCAATTCACAAGTCTCAATATTCTTTTCCTGTCTATCTGGCACGTACTTAATCAAAGCAACAGAAATATTATCCTTTTCCCCACGCTGTTTTACTAACTCAATAAAAGCATCTATTTGTTCTTTCATAAGCTGTGCATTCCAAAGCACTTCTCCACGGAAGTTAGCTATCATCTCTTCCTCTGTGATTTGATGATAAAAACCATCCGAGCAAATTAGATAATCTGCGTTTTCCACTATATTTCCGGAGCGAAATTCCGGTATAATATGTTTTGAATATCCAATACTTTGAAGAAGGATATTCTGCCTTGTTTCATGCCTTGCTTCTTCTTTTGTTAAGAGACCCTGCCGGACCTCTCTTGCCACCAGACTCTGGTCCTCTGTCAATTGTTCCAACTGTTCTGTAATCTGATAGGCTCTGCTATCCCCCACCTGTACGGTAAAGTACTTGCTGCGAAATAAAAGAATTGCCGTAAGTGTAGTACCAATTTTTACTCCCTTCTCCAAAGCATACTGATATAAATATTGATTATGATTTTCCACAATTTTCATCCAACGTTTTTCTAAAACCGCCTCAAAATCATTTTCTCCTACCATTTGCGGCAGCTCGTATTGGAACCAGTCAATAAAACGATTACACGTTGTGACAGAAGCATATTCTCCTTCCTGTAATCCGCCTACTCCATCACATACAATTCCAAGGGCTGCACTTAACTTTGGATGTGTATTAACTATAATTCCTATGGAATCTTGGTTTTTTTCACGCACAGAGCCAATATCCGTTGCTGAATAGGTAATAAATGTCCCCATATTCTTCTCCCTATTTCTTTTATTTTTCCTTACATAAGCTGAAAAATCAACTCCTCATTGGATAGCATTATTTTTGTATTATTTCCAATAGGTATTAGCTGGCTGGGAGGAATCATTTCCCCATTTACATAGGTATGGTTTTTTGAATTGTTATCCCGGATATAATAATTTCCATCTTTTCTAATAATATCTGCATGGGCACGACTGATAGTGGGATTATTGCCAATATAAAAATCCACATAATCGCTCTCTTTGCCTATTTTAAGAACATCCTTATCCAT
The DNA here is from genome assembly GCA_023664735.1 of Robinsoniella sp. Classification (GTDB taxonomy): domain Bacteria; phylum Bacillota; class Clostridia; order Lachnospirales; family Lachnospiraceae; genus RGIG3040. The sequence goes on from JAMPFB010000015.1 coordinate 4,865, forward strand.
ATACATTTTTTGGTTATTGGCGGCTCTGGTAATGGAGGCTCTGGCAGGTTCATTGGAATCCAAGCCGTTTTCATCCAGCATGACTGTTACAACGGAATTATTCTGATTAATCATAATGGTATTTCCGTAATCAAGGCTTGTTACATTCCCTGTGGGCGATGGTTTTATAAGCCCCCGCTTAGATGTAGGCGGTTTTTCCTTTATGGATTCCGAAACAGAGGCAGCCGGTTGAGCCGGTGCAAAGGGCATGTCTATTCCCTGTGCCGCCAACTCTTCCTGAGGGCTAAGAGGCAGCCCTGATAAATCATTCATTCCGGGAATGGCAAATCCCATTGCCTTTTGCGGAACCGGTGGGAGCTTTGGCTCTTGTGCACTTTTTCCACCAAATAATTTATTTTTAGATTTATCCTGCTTTTTATCCTTTGGTTTTCCAAATAAAGACGGCTTGCTTCCTTTTTCAGCATTGGATTGCTTTGACATTGACGGAATTTGAGGAATTTCCGGAATAGATGGCATCATTACCGGTGTTTGGGCTTGTTTTGGTGTCATTTGTTTTGGTGTTATTTGTTTCGGTGTCGAAATTGGATTGTTTACCAATGATGGGGTTTGCTGCTGTACCGAAGAAATTTGCTGTACGGAAGAAACCTTTTGCATTGGAACGCTTTGCCTTATGTCTTTTTCTGTTGATTTCTTTTCAATTGATAGTATAAAGCTATAAAGTTCTGCCACTGTTGCAATGCTTCCGCTGTTAAATGCATTCATAAACCGCAAGATATAGCCTGAGTCTTCATTTTGATCAAATTGCAGACAGGTAATCAGCCTTTTTACAAAAGCTACGATATCACATGTATATGGATGAGCCACTGGCAAATACATCAACTCTGCCTCTCCAGTAGCAATATTTACATATATTTTTTCTTCATCCATTACAAGACCCGTTACATCAAGCATATATTCTTCCACTTGAGTAGCGGCTGATACAATGCTTCTTAGGATATTAAGTACCTTGTCTTTTGAAAGCAGCTCCTGCATTATCTGGCTTAAAGGGATAAGAGATGTGATATTATATCTAAGTTCCATGTCTAAATCTTTTCTGATAACAGAAAGAGACAATAATCCTTGAATTTCATTATTAGTCAACATTTTCATAATAAATTCATCTGCGGAATCCTTTTGTCCCACAATTAAGCTTTGAAATATTGTGCTGCCGATTGTCTGTATTGTAAATTCCATTATTTTCTCCTCCAGTTATTCATAAATTTTCAATTTTAGCAAAGACCAAATTCCATCTTTTTGAAATGGGGCTATACCTGCATTATTTAAGGGCTTTAATTCATCAAATGAGTAATCCAATGCCACTTTACTGCTTAAATCAATTAATCCCCACATAGAATGATTATTCATGACAGGAGCAAAGTCCTTGTTAAAGGAATCCGCCCCTTCATAGGTTGGTTGAATGACCTCGGTGCCTGTTATATCAACAAATCCCCATTTTCCGTCTCTTTGTACCGCACAAGGCTGTTCACTTACAAACATTCTGACATCATCATAAATATTTTCCGTCAACGGTGCACCCGTTTTATCTATTAGTTGATATTTCTTATCCTTGCTTACCCAGATTACTTTATTTATAGAACATCTGCGCCACTCATCATAACGCACATCATCATAGATATAATCTGTCAATAATTCAAACTTTTCATTTATCAGCGCCCATTTTCCATTCTTTTTAACAGCACCCAGCTTATCATAAATTTTAGTAGCATCTTCCCATTCAAACTTTGTTTTCTCCCTATAGCTACTGTCCAAATATCCATATTTCCCGTTTTTCTGAGCCAAAATAGAATTACTTCCTATTCCGCTTAAATAATTATACTTTTCGTCCGGCTCGTCTATTTTATAGCCTTTTTCATTTATGTAATACGCACTGTTTTCAGATACTACCGCTATATCCTTTCTGTCACCTGCGGGATAAGCAATTTCATCATATTCTGCATTTACGACAATATCTCCTTCTTCGTCAATAAGACCTTTTAATTCGCCATTTTTATATATGGCATACTGGTCGCTATAGCCTGAAATATACTCATAGCCTACAAATAATTCTTCATAATCGCCTTTTCTTTCTTCATAAAGGCTATCCACTAGAGCATCCTCCGGATACTTTTTCTTTAAATCATAAATCAATTCTGCCGCATCACTTTTACAATCTGTATCCATATAATATTGATAAAGTTCCTTCAATGCTTTTTCATTTGGTCCAAGGTTTTCTAAAATGGAATGCATCTGATTTTCATAGGCCTCTTCATCATCTAGGCTCTTATAGTCCTGTGCGATTCCATACATAGCATCAAAATCAGAAGATTTATAAGAAAGCGCCTCTTTATAAGAATCAATTGCCCGAATGTAAATTTCCTTTTCTTCCAAGGCTTTTGCCTGTGCCATTGCCTCCTTATAATTTCCATTGCTGCCCAAATAAGCGCCTGCTGCCACATACCAGCAGAGTCCCAGCAATACTACCATACAAATAATCAAATTTTTCTTCATAATATTTATCTCCTGTTATCTACCATCTATATTCCTAAAAACAGTGCCAGAACGGTTCCAATTGCCACAAACGGGCCAAATGCTACAAAATCCTTTGTTGTCAGCTTTCTTCTAATTAGCTGTACTACCGAATATACCACACAACACAGCAGGGAAATAATCATAATGCCATAAAGCACCGATGCACCAGTATAAAATCCAATGACCGCTATCAATTTCACATCTCCCATTCCAATGCCTTTTTTGGAAATATAATAAGCTATTAGAAAAATGAAAAATCCAATGAACATCCCCCCAAATGCACTTGAAAGCAGCTCAATAACTGCATTTGAATATGAAATCAGCTCTATTATCAACAGCACAAATCGAATTCCTAATAAACACAAAAGAAGCTGATTTGGAATAATATGGTTCTTGTAATCTATATGAGCTATAAGCAACATTCCATAAATTAAAATCAAATACCTTACAACCTTCGAGGGAAGCCAGCCATAAACATGAAAGACTGCTCCTGCCGCTGCCCCTATACAGATATACAAAAGAAGCCGCCAAATTTTTTTCTCTTTTATATAAGTCTTGTACCCTAAAATCCATGCCAATATCCCAGACAAACTACTTGCTATAATGGAAACCGCCATTTTTTTATCCTTTCCTTCTATTTTCCTACCACACTGCTGTATAGGCCGTAACCTTATACTTCAAATCTTTAATCAGGAAATAGTACCAGTTAAACTCCATCTCATAAGACATTTCAATACGGACTCCCGGCTTGCCTTCTCCATTTGCCTGCATCCATTCTGTTCCTTTAAAATTTAATCCTCTCATCCCGTTTTTTACTCCAAGATGCCTTAGATATTCGTCTGCATTCCTTCCTCCAAGAGCCTGAAGCTGCTTTTCTACTCTGCTTTCCACGACTATGCGTACCGTTTCATTTTCCAAAAAATTCTCCGCCTTCATTTTCCCCCATGTGGTAAGCGTGCTCCAGATTTCATCCTTACTTCCCATATAGGTCTTTGTGTATTCCTTTATGCTTGTTGCAGCATTATCCGCTGCATCCAGTGCACCTTCTGTATTTTGTATGACATTATCGTAATCTGAAGCTGCCACTGCTCCTAAGGAACTATATAATTTTTTTACCTTGCCTATAACATCTGCCGTATCTCCTTCAAATTTCTTCCCCTTTTCGCTTGTATCATAAAGCTGCCCGGTAATGCCTGTTTTAGTCAAAAGATATGTATTTCTGGAAATATCCAAAGCCGCCTGATCCACAACATACTGCAAGATAGTCTGTGCCCTTACCATCTGAACCAGACTCATCATACACATGTATGCCATTATGAAAATAGTTAAAACTAGAGTCGCTTCAATTGTAATAGAACCTCTTTCCTTTTCTTTCATAATATCAGTACCCCTGAATTCCCTTATATTTCAACGTAAATTTTCCACTGGTATCCAATCCTGTTTCCGAAGAATTGAAAATATCCGTTACAAGCCATGAATCCAATTCTACATTGGCATTGATTTTTAACATAGTATACTCATCCATTAACTTATAATCTTTTTTGTCTGCTGATTTTGCCACATTCACCTGTGCCAGATCCGCCGCCCGTCCCAGCATTTGGTAGCGACTGGTCTCGTCAAGGTTCTTTACACATAGCATAATCCACAGATAATCCTTGTAGCTGAATGCCAGCTTGTTGGATGATGCTTTATCCTTTGTGGCATCCCAGCCTGCAATGTCCGTTATGGATTCCAATTTAGAGCGCCACTCTTTCTTTGGCGTCATTACCTTAAACATAACAACGGAGCCGCCATTCATCAAAACTACCATATCCCGCACTGTCTCTACAGTTGCCACCACCACTTCCACCACTACCTGAACAATTACGGACACAAGCGGATTTCCAAACAGATTTCCTATTTCTTTTGCGCCTTTCGTAACGTCACTTTGAGTAAGGGCATAAATAAGATTTCCTACAAATTGGATAGCAAAAATAACTGCTTTTGTATTATTTACATTGGTGCGGGCATCCTGTTTGTTTCCCCACAAAATATACTCTACCTCTGCCCGGTAAATAACATCCTGCGTAAGATGATAGTCGCTTAGTGAGACTAACTCCTTTGTATCCTTTGTTTTCCAGCTTCCATCACTTTTTTTCTCACCGGTTTTGTCAATGGTGTAGTAGGAGTACATATTCATAAAATATTCCGTTAAGTAAATCGGCTCTATGATTGCTTCCGTTCCTTTGGATGCAAGCTTGGTAATGCCGCTTAAAATGGTGTTATCTTTATTTAAGGAATCTAAGGCATCATCCATGCTTTTTTCCCTTTTATCGGAATTGTCTATATTTGTTTCTTCTGAGTTGATTTTTTTATCTTGATTTTCTGCTCCCTGTCCCATCATTGTAGTTGGGAGTGCGTCTTGTACTTCTTGTAACTTGTATGCCACATCCTCTAAATCATCCGTGGTAAACAATCTGCCCATTTCCTCAAGGAACACCTTTAATCTATCATTTAATTTGTTGTTGCTATCCTTTACTTTATCCTTATTTTTTTTCTTTCCGCAAACCTCTTCAAGATATTTGTAAAACTCCGTATCTGATAGATTTCTTAAAGGCTCATGTACAAATTCACCATCGGGAGCTGCCATTGGGAGCAGATAATAAAAATCGCCAGAGGCAACAAATGCCTTTATTGTGCTGCCATTAGAAGCCCGCCCTACATGGCTGTCCAACTCTTGTAGGATAGAATTTTTATGAGAATCAGCCCTTCTTAGAGCTACATTGCAAAACGTTGCCTTTTCCATGTATTTCTTGAATTTTTCAAAGAAATCCTGATTCTTTTTTGCATAGTCCTCCATAGTACCTATGCCATTATCATTACTTAACAGTTTTTCATATTCCTTTTGATTTTCTTTCTCATTTGCTTTCAGTTCCTCAATGGAGAGAGCTTCCGTATCTACCTTCCATATATCTAATTTTTCTTTCATTTTTTTTAGTTTTTTTCTTATCGTCTCTATTTTCTTACATACCTTTTCCTCATGATTACGACAGGATTCCGCTGTATCGTATAATCTTTTACTAATTGTTTCTACTTCCTTAATATCCTGCTTTGCCTGTCCGGATATTTGGGATGGCACATTTAGAAAGTAATTTTTACAGCTTACATAATTTTCATATAAAAGCTTTCCTTCTTTTTCGATTTTCTTACTCTCTTCTGAGTTCTTAGCATCTTCTTCTCCTGAGCTTTCCGTACTGTCGGAATCAGCGTTTAATTTATATTTTTCCTTCCAAAAGTCCATAAACTTACTTTTACTTACATCCTTCAAGGTTAAATAGTAACCCTTCATTTCCAATAAAGTATCATAGGCTGCCGTATATCTGTCCGTCTTGTCCGGTTTCTGTAAATCGCTTGTTAATTTTGCTGAAAGCGTATTAAATTGCTTTATGTCATCCTCCCAGTCCCCTGCTGTTACAGGCTCATTACGATATTGGGAATACCCACAGGCAACCAATTCCTCCACGGTAATTTCCCTGCACAGTTTTTCAATTTTATTAAGATCAGATTGATACATAGCCTGAAAGCCCTTACAGGCTTTTACCTCATCATCCACCAAATCCTTTAACTTTTTCAGTTCTCTTTCTACATCATTTGCTGCTTTTGTAGTCTGCAGCTCATCATCGGCTACCTCTTTTGCGGCTTCCATTTCCTTTCCATTTTTCAGCTTATCCAATATGCCTGTTCCAACCGTAATAGGTGCACGATACTTCATATATTCCAATACTTGCTGTTCCATAACAGGACCTCGGCAGATTTCTGTATGGTCTACCCCCTCAGAGCTGAAGCTTTCGCCGGAAGCGGCCATCTGAAGAAATACCAGTGCCGTGTTATAATCATCCTCCGTAATGCCACAGGCTCCCAGAGAGTCTACAAAGTAGGTATGGAGATTTTCCTGCAAATCCTCCGGTGTTTTGGACATGGCAATCAATCCATAAGCATCCTTTAGAGCAACATCATAGTTGGACAAACCTGCATTTAAAGCAAGCTGCCCTGCGCCTGATACAATATTCCTTGCCGCATAAATCCGTCCGCCATCTACGACTACAGCCGAAAATAGAAAAGTGGATAGCAATATAATTGATAAAAATACGGAAATTGCTCCTTGCTGTCTTTTTGTAAACCACATACTGTTTTTCTCCTGTTTTTTGTATCTTTAAAAAAGCTTTTATAAAAAGTTTACGATTTCCTTGAACTTTCCTACATAAGAATCTAACTCAATGTTCATTAGTTTTGTAAGCGCCTTGATTCCATCCCATGCCATATCCACATCCCGTATAAAGTCTGCCGGATTCATTGCTACGGTGGAAGCGCTTTGGGAAAGGATTACTTTATCCTTGAAGCCAAAGTATTTTAAAACACCGGGCATGGGATATTCTAAAGAGGTGGTAACTGTAATGCTATAGGAAAGGAAATTCCGGTCTAAGTCTACTTTGGATGTCATCTGGTCAAATCCTGTGAAAATACACAAACTTTGCATGACGCTTGTAGCATAGTCCGATAAACCTTCCTCATTAACCCATGTGCATCCTACAATTTCCCGGTAAAGCTTTGTAAAATCCTTATGATATGCCTTATAATAATTTGTTACTGCCGATGCAGAAGGGTCATCAGCAAAATCAAAGGACTTGGCATCCAGCCTTCCAAGCTCTTTATATCCGGGGCTTGATACTACATAGTCTGCCTGTCTGGTTACCTTCTGCACCTGATATAAAATAGCTCCTTCCTGCAATTTGTATAAACCTAAATATATCAATGCCATAACTGTTAAAAGTACCATTGGAAAGATAAAGGCGGCTTCTACCATTATGGCTCCGTTTTCTTTTTTCATGTTCAAATCTCCTGAAATGCCAGCCATTGCAGCCTTGGTTTTAGAGTGGGCAATGGCTGGGCAGTAATTGAAATTACTACTGTACAAAAGTATCTATTTTGCCAAACACTTTATCAACCAAGTCCACTAACTTGTCTTTAAGCAGTACTGCAACTGTAACTGCAATTACAATAATCAACAGCACCGCCACAAAGTTAGACTCGCCTCTCTCCTCATTCCTCAAATCCTGCAGAAAGCAAGCCATCATTACCCGCAGCCTGATCAATTGGTTGTCCATGTACTCTAACATATCGTTTTCCTCCTTTTTTTAGATTTAGGTATTTTTATACCTTTGTAATTTATTATAGACTGCCAAAAATTGGCACTATAATCATAATTAAAATTCCCACAAAAATCATTGCGGTGCACATCAAAAGCTTGGTTTCCGCCTTTGCCGCCTTCTGCATCACAAGAGATTTCTTCTGTGCCCAAAGCTCGTCAGACATGTCTTTTAAAAAGTACGCAAGGTCTGCGCTTCCTTTGGTAAGTCCCTGTGCCACCAATGCGGAAAACTTACGCATTTCTTTTAAGGCACACCTGTCTGCAAAGTTGCGGTAAGCATCCAGCTCAGAAACCCCGTTTTCAAATTCGCTTATGGTGATTCGCATTTCCTGATAGAGAATGCCTGTTCCTGTTCCAGCCACTTTTTTCCATGCATCCCTGAGCATCATGCCTGCATTTACCAAAAGGGTCATTTTGGACAATACCTGCGGAAACTCCATAAGCAGTTCCTCTCTTCTATTTTCGATTTTGTCCTGAAAGGTTTCCCGCACATACCAGACCACTAAAACAGAAATAGCAAGCCCAAACAGAAGAAACATGGCGTTATTGCTTAAAATGGCAAGGAGCAATACAATTGGAATCAAAGTCACGCTATATGTAATTTGACCGCCCATCATAACATAATAATAGTATTCTGCATATTTACGTCCATAAATTTCCGCCATTTCACTGACTTTTTTCCGGTTTTTATCTGACTTTATGTTAAAGCGGATCAGCTCCATAATCTGGAATCCAATATAGAAAAATTCCCCGAATTGAAATTGTTTTTTATCAATGCTATCCACGATATTTTTATATTTTCCTTCGTATCTTGCTGCATAATATACCCATATAACCACAAAAATGGTGGTCGGTATCAACAGCAGTAATTGAAAAACACTTTTCATCCTCGTACCTCTTTTATAATTTGATATCCGTTACTTTCTGCCCCATGATATAAGCCCCTATAAAAATGCCTATTGCCACCAGCTTTGCTGCAATATTTGTCATGGAATTGCCAAAGGTATCTCCGCTCATTCCCCTTAAGCTAAGACATAAGATAAGGGGCATCAGCATCATAACGTTTAATTCATTTTTATTCCCTGCCAGCATGGTATTCATTTCCAGTTCGATATCCACCTTATCACTTATAATGTCTCTGGTAGATGCTATGATATTCTTAATATCAGCGCCCTGCCGCAAGGACACCTCGAAGACATTGGCAAAGCTTTCTACGTCATTTAAACCGCTTCTTTCTGCAAAATCTGCCAGCAGCACTTCTACATTTATATTATTATCCATACCGCTTACAATAAGCTTTAGTTCTTTCACGATGTCTCCGTCATCTCCATACATATTACGTAGGTCATTTAAGGAATCAATAAATGCATCTCTTGTATTCTTTCCTGCAGAATAGGATGATGTAAGGGATTCCAGCATGTCCTTGAACTGAAACAACAAATTTTTCTTTCTTTTCTTCAACAGATAATTCTGATAAACAGGAATTGCCTTGATTCCCACTACTATCAGGGCAATTATGGAAAGAGGAATGGATGTAAAAAATATATACAGCACCACTGCCGCTCCCAATCCGCCAATGAGGAATCCCTGTATCTTTTCCATGAAAGAAAGGGGGTACACATGATAATCGTCTGCATTTCCCATAATTCCCCTTTTGGGGATATATACTTGTTTTTTCTGCTTTCTGCCCATTTTTTCTCACTTTCTATTGCACTTTTCATTGCATTTTTTATTTACTTTCCACTGCACTTTCTATAATATTTTATATTTCACCCTTGTATCCCATCAGTTGTAATTTATGTATGTTTTTCATAGGGTTTTTTGTTCTCTTCAGGCTTCCCGAAACCCTTTCCAAAGTGCTGTTTTCATCTTCCTCAAACACATAGAGGGGATTTAACAGGATTTCATCATTTTCATAGCCTAATACTTCTGTAATTTCCATAGTCTTACGGCTCTTATCCCGAAGCCTTGACAAGTGCACGATAATGTCAATGGCTGATGCCATCTGCTGTCTGACTGCTGCCAAAGGAAGTCCATCGGAACCCTGCAGTACCATTGTTTCCAGACGGCTTAACATATCCTTCGTGGAATTGGCATGACCGGTAGAAAGGGAACCATCATGACCGGTGTTCATTGCCTGAAGCATGTCCAGCGCTTCTGCCCCACGCACTTCTCCTACGATGATACGTTCGGGACGCATACGAAGAGAGGATTTAATCAGATCACGAATGGTAACGGCGCCTACTCCGGAGCTGTTGGCATTTCTTGTTTCTAGGCGAACCAGATTATCAATTCCTACAATCTGAAGCTCTGCTGAATCTTCTATCGTAATCACACGCTCATCATGAGGAATATAATTGGAAACTGCATTTAGGAAGGTGGTCTTTCCGCTGCCTGTACCTCCACAGATAATGATGTTATATTTTGCTTTTACCAACAATTCCAGTACATCTGCAATTTCTTTTGTGAGAGAGCCATACTCCAATAGTTTTTCAATAGTCATTGGATTTTTGGAAAACTTACGAATGGTAACGGTAGGCCCCTTTAATGCTATAGGCGGCAGCACCACATTCACACGGGAACCATCCGGCAATCTGGTATCTACTATAGGATTTGCCTGATTGACTTCTCTTCCTGCCAGTCCTACAATTCTCTGGATAATATCTTCCAACTGTCTTTCCGATTCAAAGGCATCCTTTAACTGATAAAGACGGCCGCTTTTTTCAATAAATATTTCATCTATGCCATTAATCATGACTTCCGTGATATTGTCATCTTTTATAATCAAATCCAACAACCCGAATCCACGTATGGAGCTGTATACCTGCTCGACAATGTCCACTTTTTCCGTAATGGAAAGCCTTGCATCCCTGTAACGGCTGTAAAAAAGCTCTTCTATTTTTTCCTGAAGTTCATCATCCGATATTTGGGAAAGATTTAATTGGTCTACTGCAACGCTTCTTAATTCCGTTACTATTTTCTTTAACTCTTCCCTGCTCATCTTTCCTCGTTCTCCAAATCCCTAAGTTGATCAAATACATCCATCATTACAATCCGGCTTATGATTCCTTCCATATTCACCCCTTCAAAACGGGGAATGCCTCCTATGACATGCGCCAGATTTTTTTCTATTTCAATACTTGTTTTATTGCTAAATTGATTGTAGAAGAGAAGGAGCTTTGAGAGAAAAGCCTTCCTCATTTTATCCTCGACAGCCTCCAGCGCCCTGTAAAACTTTCCAAATTTCATGCTGTTGCTTACCGTTCCGCCCTCTACCAAAATGATATGCTCTACCTGCTCCATCACTGCGATTTCCAAGGGACTTAGTTTGCTGTCTATATCAATAATGACCTCTTGATACAATCCACAGGAGATTACTTCTTTCAAAAGCTTTTCTATTTCTTCTACTGTCAGTTCCTGCAAATCCAGAGGGTTATCGCAGGAAACAAAGAAATTCACATTTTCCTTACTTTTTCTTACAAGGCTTTCCAGCTTTAGGGAAAGCGCTCCTCGTTTGCTTTTCAATGCAAAAATGACATCATCGAATTTGCCGGTTCCTTCCCCTTTTAATATCAAATCCGCATTGCTGTATTGCTGCAGGTTCAAATAAAGCACACTCTTTTCCCTTGCCTGCCTTATGGCATAGGCAAGAGCTACCGTGGTGGCGCCTGCCCCACCGCTGGCAGAGCAGAATACATAGGAACGGGCTTCATTTGAACTGCGCTTGCGAAAAGATTTCAAGCCGCTTTTTCCATCCGCATAAATATTCAGCAATTCCTTGAAAATCATTTCTGCTTTTTGGTACTTATAAATACATGGATAAGCCCCGGCTTCTTCATCCCGATCCTCAGTAAGCACTACGATAGTGGCATGTTCCTTCATAACCGCCTCTAAAGCCTTTAGCATTTCTTTGTCCATAAGGCAGATATCCAAATGTTCCCTGCTTATGTACTGTCCTAAAAGTACTGCATCAGTAAACTGTATCAATTCCATTCTATCCGCATAGTGAACATCAAAATAATTCATAAATCTTGCGGCATATTGATTATCTTTGGTGCAAATCACTAATTTCATCTTCACAGTCATTCCCTACCTGTTCTTTTTTTATTTCCAGATTTTCTAAAAATTTCATTTCCGGATTTACCATTATATAGGTCTGTAAAACGTTTTTATACAATGGAAAGCCGTTTTCATGCTGTACATACCAGACATCCTGTGCCTGCTCGCTCATCAGGTAGTATAAAAGCCTGACTCCAGCGCTTATTTCATCCTGACTGCCTGTACTGCTGACACCCCAAATATTTAGAAATTGCATGTTCCATGTATCTCCATCCGGCGGTTTCATCTGATATAATCCGGCCAGCTTATCCTGAATTTCCCGATAATCCTGATAGGTTCCTGTATAATATGGGACTGTTCCTGCTAAAAATGCCTCTTTGTCGTTTTTCTTCTCCGTAACCGGCCCGGACTCTGCTTGACTCAATAGGGTATTCTCATAAATAATAGGAATGCTGAATCCGGTAGGAAGCTGCTTTTTATGATAGATTTCTTCTATAAAATTTCCAAACCTGTAATTTTTCATGTTAAGCATTTCATAGGTATCTGATAAGTCTTCCAAAAATTCCATATGTGTAGCGGGTAAATAGCTGCTTTCAAAAACAGTAGGAGCTTGTCCTTCTGCAAAAGCATTTGCCAGTTTGTCTGCATATTCCTCTTCCGGAATACATTCCACCTGCACCGTTACTGCAGGATAGGTCGCCTTAAAATCTGCTATCTGTAAATCAAATGCTTCTTTTATTTCCTTTTCATCCTGATTTTCTTCGATAGGAAGCCATAAGGTAACAGTGCTTTCCACCAAATTCGCCTTATTCTGAAGGGCTTTAATATATTCATATTCTTTCCACCCAAAGCCTGCTATAAGAAGAAGGGCTGCCGTGATGAAAATACCTCTTTTTGCTTTACGCCTGATTAACTCCCCTTTCACGGAAGATACTTTTTTTCGCCCATCCAGTTTTTTCTCTAAATCCTCTACTGTCTGAAATCTTAGTTCCGGTTGGATGGCAAGGCATTTCATAAGAATTTTATTAAAATACTCCGGTATATCCGGAACATATTCCTTTGGTTCCTTTAATTCATCGGAAACAGTACGGTTTACTGATTCCTCCGGCACCACTCCTGTAACCGCACGATACATAGTAGCCCCCAGTGCATAAATATCTGTCCAAGGTCCCTGCTTTCCTTTGGAACGGTATTGCTCCGGTGGCGCAAAGCCCGGCTTTAATACAATGGAAAGTGTTTTTTCCTGTTCTGTTTCCAACGCAAAGCGGGCGGCTCCAAAGTCAATGAGTTTTACACTCCCATCTTTACAGATAAAGATGTTGTCAGGACTGATATCCCTGTGAATTACATGCTTTTTATGCAAAACCTTCAATGCGGATATGACGCATTTTGTAAATCGCACTACCTGTTCATATGGCAGCTTTTCGCCATAAATTCTGATATATTCTTTTAAGGATACTCCGTCCAAAAATTCCATAACCAGATAGGCGGTGCCGTTTTCTTTAAAGTAGTTATATACATTTACAATATTTTTCTCCCCGGAAAACTTTGCCATGTTCTGGGCTTCTCCGAGAAATCGATTGAGACCTTTTTCAAACTCTGCCTCCTGCTTTTTGGAATAAATCTCCACTTCTTTTCTGCCGGGAACCCTGTTTACCAGATTGGAAGGGTAATATTCCTTAATGGCTACTTTGGTATCAAGCTTGGAATCCCATGCGCTATAGGTAATTCCAAAGCCGCCAAAGCCAAGGATATCACCTATAAGATACCTGCCTGCTAATATCTCCCCTTCTGCAAGCTGGTAAAGCTCTCTGGAGCTTTTTGCGGATTGGCTTTTAGTCTCGCTGCTGTCTGGGGCAGGAACTTCTAAGGAGATGGTTACGTTTTCGTCTATGATAAGAGGGGATTTTGGGTTATCCTGTTTCATTTGTCTACTCCAAAAATGGTTTTCTTTTCTCTGCATTTTTTTACTAAATTACTTTGTAATCTTTACCGTGGATTTTTGTCCTTTTTTCTTCATTAGCTTTGTGTATGCTTTTACTTTTTTGGCAGGGACTTTGATTTTGCATTTAGCATAAATATTTTTAAAAGCATTTTTGCCAACGGTCTTTAGTTTGCTGCTTTTGATGGTAAGGGTTTTTAGGTTTTTGCAGTTTTTAAAGGCATTTTTGCCAATGGTTTTTAAGCCTGTTCCGATAGTTACGGTTTTTAAGCTGGTGCAGCCTTCAAAGGCGCTGTCTCCTATTTTGGTGATGCTGGAGGCGATTTTTATGGTAGTCAGCTTTTTGTTTCCTTTGAAGGATTTGGCTGATACGCTGGTTACTTTGTATTTCACTCCTTGGTAGGTGACGTATTCGGGGATGGTGATTGTTTTTTTCTTTTGGTTAGTTGTACCGTTGTATTCTACAGTTGGAGTTTCTGAATCGGTGCTTGTAACCTTGTATGTTGCTGTGGAAACTTTGTCTGTTATTTTTGTGCCTTTTTTGGCTGGTGAGGATATATTTGCTTTTTGGTTTACCGTTATGGTAATGGCAGTTGTTTTTGTGATGGCTCCTTCGGTGTAGGATATTGTTAGGGTTTTGCTGCCGGGGGTGTTCATGTCAATGGCTGAGGCGTTGGTGGTGTAGGAGTCTGCTGGAAGTACTTTAGTGGAATTTTCATAAACGGCTGTTACTGTCAAATCATCCAAATTCAAATTTTCACCTTGCATATATTCTGTTTTTTTCTTGGATGCCTGCAGTCCCATTAAAGTATTTTCCCTGTAACTTCCGCCTTCGCCGCTGGTGCCGTCATCCTCTGCAAGCCAAAGATCAGATGACAGGTTTATGTGCAAGGCGGGGCAAACGCCGACACTGCCATAATCACTGTGGACATCACTGCCATTCCGACTGACATACCCACAGTTATCGACATACGCAGCGCAGTGACTACCAGAGCCGGGCGAGCGCAACCACCACCAGCAGTTGTCGTTTTCACCCGTATAACTGCTATTGTATGTATATGTTCCCCTTGCACGTGCATAATTACTAGGTTGAACCCATCGACTTGCCGAATTAGTACTATAATCACTATAAAATCCATATGTCTCATTTTCCACTTCACCGATAGAAAGCAGATAAATCTTATCGTTTGTGTTATTTCCGCCTTCTGCACCATATTCTGTACCATAGTCTGGATTATCCTCATTTACTACATTTTGTGCTACGATAGCATTCTGCTCACTGCTGCTGAAGGCTGTGCCATAAAAGCTATTGTTCAGCCAGTTCCTTATGGTGCTGGTTTCCCATGTGGTATTTATAGATTCATCATTATAATTTTTACAATCAATTGCCTTATCCGCTGCTACAAACAATGTACTTCCATCATTTTGAAGCACTTTCCATTTGAGTTTTTCCCATTTAAAATATCGGTACTGGCTGTTTCCAAAATATCCACTATAATTAGTATCGCTTTCACTAATCCTACGATACTTGACACCATCTACCCATACATCAATACCTACATCTGCATTTACTTCTGTTCCGGATATGCTGATAGCATTTTCTATGGCAGCTATAATAGCACTGTCCTTTACCTCACTTTGAGGGTAACTTCCAAAATATGCATAGTTCCAATCCGTACAATCTGTAATGCCTTCCTTTGCAGGGCAATGATGGACTGGGTTGGTCGGGACTTCTCCTTCTGTCTGTATGACATTTTCTCCAACGGTACTATCGTCCAACATAGACCTGATGCCAAATTGCAGATTTATATGCAAAGCTGGGCAAACGCCGCCACTGCGAGTGTGGACAGTATCGCCATCCCGATCGACCCACCCACTGTCGTAGACAGAGGCAGCGGAGTTACTAACCCTGCCGGGCGAGCGCAGCCACCACCCACAATTACCGTCTCTCCCACTCGTACCTCTAGCATTCGCATAATCACTGGCTTTCATCCTGCGACTCTGCGAACAAGTATTAGAGAAATTACAGAACCCATAAATTTCCTTTGTCACTTCATCTATAGACAACAGATAGACCTTATCTCTTGTATCATTTCCACCTTCTGTGCCGTCAGTAGGATTATCGTCATTTACCACAGTCTGCTCTACAATAACCTCCTGCTCCCTGCTATTGAAGGCTGTATTATAAAAGCTGCCATTCAGCCAGCTTCTTATACTGCTGTCTTCCCATGTGATTTCTCCGCCTGCATCATGGTAATCCTTGCAGTCCAATGCCATGTCTGCCATTACAAACAAGGAAGCCCCATCATTTTGAAGCACTTTCCATCTAATTTTTTCCCATTTAAAATAACGGTACTGGCTATTTCCAAAATATCCACTGTAATTAGTATCGCTTTTACTAATCCTGCGATATTTGATACCATCTACCCATACATCAATACCTACATCCGCATCTGCTTCTGTTTCGGATGTACTGATAGCATTTTCTATATCAGCTATGATGGCACTGTCCGTCACCTCACTTTGGGGGTAGCTTCCAAAATATACGTAACTGAAGTCTGTATAATCCGGTGCGCAGTGATGGATGGGATTGGATGGTGTTCCTTCTTGATTTATGCCAACATGGAAGGATTCTTTTCCTGCTGCATCCGTTTCAGAAAAAACTTCTTCTCCCACGTATTCTCCTGAGACTGTTTTTTCCTCAAGCGGATTTATCGTTTGCTTGTCGTGGTTATTTTCTTCTATTCCTTCATTTACTACTTCGTTTTCGCTTATCGTTTCAGCAGATACCTTTAAATTCTGAACCGATAAGGTTATTGTTAAAATTAGGAATAGTGCTATAAAACGTTTAAATTTTTCTTTCATTTTTTCCTCCATTTTTTAATTTTCCATTTTATAATTTTTTGTCTATTGAGTTGATTTTGCATTGCAAATCACATATACTATATGTACAACGAAATGCAAAAGGAGTTGGTATTATTATGGCAGATACAACAAATTTCAGCGTCCGCATGGACAGCGACATTAAAAAGCAGTGCGAAAAACTGTATGGCGAGTTAGGCATGAACCTTACGACTGCAATCAATGTTTTTTTGCGCCAGTCACTCCGTGTCGGCGGCTTTCCCTTTGACGTGAAGCTAGAACAGCCAAACAGGGAAACCATTGCGGCAATGCTAGAAGCGGAACGCATTGCGCATGATCCAAACGTGAAGCATTACACTAATGTGGAGGAAGCCCTCCGGGAGCTGAAAAGATGAACCGCAATATTGTTTGGACGACAAAATTCAAAAAAGATTATAAACTGGCAATTAAGCGCAATCTGGACATAGACCTGCTGGATAATATTATCCGGGCTTTGTCAAGGGGCGAGACACTGCCTGAGAAAAACAAGGATCATGAGCTTACCGGCGACTGGGTGGGACATCGGGAATGTCATATCCAACCGGACTGGCTGCTCATTTACCGAATCGAAGATGATGTTCTGGTGCTGACCTTATCACGCACTGGAACACACAGCGATTTGTTCGGCAAGTGATTTCTGCCATCTGTCGCAGGCTACAATTCTTCTGCTTTATGCTAATTATCTCAATATTTCTGTCCTCTTTTATTTCACAACTTTCACCGTAGCTGCCTGCCCTTTCTTCTTCATCAGTTTTTGATATGCTTTTACCTTTTTGGCAGGGACTTTGATTTTACACTTTGCATAAATATTTTTAAAAGCATTTTTGCCAATGGTCTTTAGTTTGCTGCTTTTGATGGTAAGGGTTTTTAGCTTCGTGCAGTTTTTAAAGGCATTTTTGCCAATGGTTTTTAAGCCTGTTCCGATGATTACGGTTTTTAAGCTGGTGCAGCCTTCAAAGGCGCTGTCGCCTATTTTGGTGATGCTGGAGGCGATTTTTATAGTAGTCAGCTTTTTGTTTCCTTTGAAGGATTTGGCTGATACGCTGGTTACTTTGTATTTCACTCCTTGGTAGGTGACGTATTCGGGGATGGTGATTGTTTTTTTCTTTGCGCTGGTTGGGCTGGTGTATTCTACCGTTAAATTCCCTACTTGATTATTTGTAACTGTGTATTGCCCATTGGACTTTGTTTCTTTGAAGGACTTGGTGGATACGGTTGTTACCTTGTACTTCACTCCGTTATAGGTTATGTATTTCGGTATGGTTACGGATTTTGCGGTTGGGTCTGCGGAGCCATCGTAAGAGACGGTTGGGTTTTTGGGGTCGGTGCTGGTAACGGTGTATTTGCCGTTGGAGGTTGGGTCGGTTATTTGGGTGCCTTGAGAAACTGGAAATTGGGCTATGCTATTGCTGTCATCCGGTTTAGTAGATGAGGATTTTAGTATTCTTTTATAAGTCATTGGGGTGGAAAGACCTGTTAATGCATATTCCCTTATAGTACCGTTTTCGTCTTGCCAAATATATTTTTCATTACTTGGAAAGGAAATACAATACTTTAAATAACCAGGCACTATAACAACTTGCAAATTATTACATCCCTCTAATTCACATCCCCAAGCTTTTATTTTTGAAATATCAAAATTACTAATATCCAGTTCTTTTAGTTTATTACATTCATAAAACATATAAGCCCAATCTGCCATGTTGCCCGTATCAAAATTTCTAAGCTCTAAATCAGTAACATTTCTGCATTCTGCAAACATCCATCCCATATCCATTACTTTACTGGTATTAAAATTACTTACGTCTAAACTATTTAAACCACTACATTCATAAAACATGTATGACATATCCGTTACATTTTCTGTATTAAATTCACTTAAATCTAGACTCTTTAACAAACAACAACCAGCAAACATATGCTCCATATTTATTACATTGTCCGTATTGAAATTTTTTAATTCTATACTTTCTAGATTTTTACAATATGCAAACATTCTACTCATATTTATTACATTTTCTGTATTGCATTCTGACAAATCTATGGATTTTAAATATTCACAACTTTCAAACATTTTACTCATATTTGTAATATTACTTACACTTATTGTTGCCGTTTTAATAGACAACCTGTGATTTATCCAATCTGGAACACCAAAATAGTCTCCATTTCCGATAACTGTAAGGTGTCCTGATGAACTAATACTCCATTCTAAATCACCATCTTTACCATTATAAAAAATCTTTTTCATAACTTTTTTATATGTCATCGAATAACCTAATCCGGCCATTACTTCTTCGCAAATTTCATTTCTTTCATTTATCCACTCATATTCAAATTCTGTATAAGGTAAATCGATTTCCATTGGGCAATTAGGAGGCATAATTATACTCATTAGACCATCTGAACTATAAAACATTTGCATTACTTCTGTATCCTCATTTATAATAAAACTACTCAAATTCAAAATT
This sequence comes from Robinsoniella sp., assembly GCA_023664735.1. GTDB lineage: Bacteria > Bacillota > Clostridia > Lachnospirales > Lachnospiraceae > RGIG3040. The sequence goes on from JAMPFB010000015.1 coordinate 23,994, forward strand.
TCAATTTTATTGCAATCATAAAACATAGAACTCATATCAGTAACTTTTCTTGTGTTAAAGCTATTTAGTTCTAATTTCTCTAGATTTGTACATGAGTAAAACATATGAGCCATATCTTCTACATTTTCTGTATCAAAGCTACTGATATTCAATTCCTTTAATCCGTGACAACAATTAAACATAAAACGCATATTTTTTACCTTATTCGTTTTAAAATTACCTAAATCTAGCTCGTTAAGGTTTTCACAATATGAAAACATATTTTCCATGTTTATAACACTTTCTGTACTAACGCTTCCAAACTCAATGCTTGATAAACTTTTACACTCCTCAAACATATATGACATATCTTCCACATTTTGTGTGTTAATATTCTTTAATAGTAGATTCTTCAAGCTGCTACAATTACTAAAAATTGAATGCATATCTTTAACTTTTTCAGTATCAAACATACTAATATTCAAACTTGTCAAATTTTTACATCCAATGAACATTCCAGACATATCAATTACTTGACTGGTATTAAAACTACTCACATTAAGATTCATTAAGCTACTACAATTCCCAAACATCCAACACATATCGGTGACTCTTTCTGTGTCAAAATTCGTTACATCTAAGTTTGTTAAACTACTACAATCGCTAAACATACCTCGCATATCGGTAACTTTTTTAGTATTAAAATTATTTACATTAAGATTTTTTAAACTACTACATCCCGAAAACATCATCTGCATACAGTTTACATTTATTGTATCAAAACTGCTTAAATCCAAACTTACTAATGCAGTGCAATTATAAAACATACCCAACATATCCGTGACTTTTTCTGTTTTTAAATTACTTAAATCCACCTGCATTAAACTATCACAGTTTGAGAACATGTATCGTGTGCTCGTAATATTGTCTACATTTATTATTGCACTTGAAAATTCGTAATTAGTCCATTCGGGTGCATCAAATGAACCCTCCCATGAATCAATTGCATAATCACCACTTCCACTTACAATTAGAATGCCATCTTCATCAATACTCCAATCCAAATCTCCATCTTTTCCACTATAAAGAATTGTCGCATTTCCTGCTCTCTGTATAGATTCAGAGGCAGGCTCTAGACCAGATTTTTTTATATTTACCTCTTTGCTATTTAAATTTGATTCAATGTGATTTCCCGATACCATATCTATTTCAAATCCATCAGATACATTAATCTCTTTCAAATCAGCTTTCTTTATGTTGCTACCCAGAAGAGCCGCATTTACTTCTGTGCTATTCCATGATAGACCCGATAATACAACTATCAATAACACAATTACCAGACTTTTTCTCCCCATTACATTTCTTATTTTTCTAATTCTTTGCTTCTCATTCATATCTGACAATCCCCTTTTATCTTGTTTTCTATGATTAAATTTTATAGTCCTTCATAGAAATAAGTATGTTTATCTACTTATTTATTAATTTTTACTGTAGCTTTCTGTCCCTTATTCTTTATCAATTTTGTATATGCTTTTACCTTTTTGGCAGGGACTTTGATTTTACACTTTGTATAAATACCTTTAAAAGCATTTTTGCCAACGGTCTTTAGCTTGTTGCTTTTGATAGTAAGAGTTTCTAGCTTCTTGCAATTTTTAAAGGCATTTTTGCCAATGGTTTTTAAGCCTATTCCGATGGTTACGGTTTTTAATCTGATGCAGCCTTCAAAAGCACTATCACCGATTTTAACAACGCTGGAAGCTATTTTTACAGCAGCCAGCTTTTTATTTCCTTTGAAGCATTTAGCTGACACACCAGTTACTTTGTATTTCACTCCCTGATAAGTAATGTATTCGGGGATGGTGATTGTTTTTTTGCTTTTACTGATTGTCCCGGTGTATTCTACAGTTGGAGTTCCTGAATTGATATTTGTTACCTTATAGGTTCCTGCAGAATTCTTATCTGCAATTTTAGAACCATTCTTAACTTGCGATTCTGTATCCGCCTTTTGGGGTACTGTGTCAACCTTTGGAGTTATTATTATGGCAATGTCTACTGTTTTTGTGATAGCCCCCTCGGTATAGGATATTGTTAATATTTTTCTGCCAGAGGTATTTATATTAATGGTTTTAACATTGGTGGTATAGGAGCCTGCCGGAAGTACTTTGCTGGAATTTTCATAGACAGCCGTTACCGTCAGGTCATCCAAATTTAAGGCTTCGCCTTGTATATATTCGATTTTCACTTTAACAGCCTGCAAATCCTTTAAAATCTCTATCCTACTGTCTGCACCGCCATTTCCTCCTTCACCGCTTGTTCCGTCATCTGTTGTAAACCACATATCAGATGAAAGCTTTATATGCAAAGAAGGACATACACCACCATCGCTATTAATGGCGTTATAGCCATATCGATTTAGCCACCCGTAATAATTTGCATTTGCAGAATAGTTTCGAAAAAAGCCGGGCGAACGCAGCCACCACCAGCAGTTACCTTCATAACCACTGCTACTGCTTTGCAATGTACCTCTTGCATTTGCGTAGTCACTTGCTTTCATTCTCCGACTTATGGAGGAAGTGTCACCATCACTGCAGAATCCATATTTTTCATCCGTGACTTCGCTAATAGAAAGTAGGTAAATCTTATCATTTGTGGCGTTCCCACCCTCTGTTCCATATTCCTGATTATTTTCGTTTACTACGTTCATTGCTACAATGGCACTCTGTTCATTGCTACTAAAAGCGGTGTTATAAAAACTATTATTTAACCAGCTCCGAAGGGTGCTGGTTTCCCATGTGACATTTGCAGCTTCCTCATTATAGCTTTTGCAGTCAATAGCTTTATCTGCTGCCACGAACAGGGTATTCCCATCATTTCGTAGCACCCTCCACTTTATCCGTTCCCACTTAAAGTAACGATAACCGTTGCCCGTTGATACATTATCAAAATATCCATCATAGTTTGTGTTATTCTTACTAATCCTGCGATACTTTGTTCCATTTATCCACACATCTATTCCCGCATCCGCTGCTGTCCCGGATGCAGCAATGGCATTTTCTATGGCAACTATGGCTGCGGCATCCGTTACTTCACTTTGCGGATAGCTTCCAAAGTATACATAACTAAAATCTGTATAGTCTGTACTTCCATTCTGCTTTGTACAGTGATGGACTGGATTTGCCAAAGTCCTCTCCGGAACTTTTGCAAGTACAAGATTTCCCTGTTCTGCTGTTATTATGCATGTCATTAAAAGCAATGCAAAAAAACGCATAAAACTTGTTTCTCTTTTCATCTCGTTTTCTCCATCTTTTAATCCCACATTTTATTTGCTAATTTTTACAGTAGGTTTTTGTCCCTTTTTCTTCATCAGTTTTGTGTATGCCTTTACCTTTTTAGCAGGAACCTTAATTTTGCACTTTGCACTAATGTCTTTGAACGCATTTTTCCCTACTGATTTCAGCTTAGTACTCTTAATTGTAATTTTCTTTAACTTCTTACAATTTTTAAAAGCATTTTTACCAATGGTTTTTAAGCCTTTTCCAATGGTTACACTCTTTAAGCTTGTACAACCCTCAAAGATACTATCCCCTATCTTAGTAACATTTGAAGCAATACGAATAGTTGTCAGCTTTTTATTTCCCTTAAAGGATTTAGCTGAAACACTTGTTACTTTATATTTCACATTTTTATAAGAAACATATTCCGGAACGGAAACGGACTTTTTCTTTTTATTGGTAGTACTGACATAAGTTACGGTAGGATTGTCTGCATCCGAATCAGTTACTACATAATTTCCAGCAGTGTCTGCATCTGTGATTTTAGTGCCTTTTGCTTCTGGCATTGGGGTATTGTTCTGTGGGCTTTCTTTCTTTAAAATCTGAAAAGCCACAGTCTTGTTTCCTGTATAATTGCCCATACCTGTTATTTGAATAGTAGCCGTACCAGCATTTATGTTATTGAAATAGCTTAAGGTATAGTCCACTTCTTCTTGCAAGGTGGTGTAATTATCCATCAAAATTATTTGGGGTCTCAAGGGCTGTCCGGTATAATCCTGATCCTGAATATCATCCACGTATAAATTACTTATACTTTTGGGCTGAATAATAAAAGATATCCTTTTACTACCCTTCATATATCCCATTCCAGTAACAACCGCATAGCCGGTTCCTGCATTTATATTGTTTTCATAGCTAACTGTATAATGATTGCCTTCTGTAAGAATCAATTGATACCATTCTTTTTTTACAACAACCCGGGGCGTCTGGGCTTTGCCTGTATAAATCATGGTATTTTCATCTAAAAGGAAAATATTTATATTTTCTCCGTTTATGGAATAATCAAGATTCGCATAATCATCTACCATATCTGCGATTTTGTCTGTATTTAAATAACCTTCAGAGCTATAGCGGATATTTCCATCCGGGTCCAAAAGAAAGAAAAGGGGTGTCGCTACTTCACTCCCTGTTCCGCCCGTTCTATAATAGCATTCAAATGCTATCGGAGACATAGAAGAACCATAGCAGAATCTTATTCCTTCATAGCCATAATTGCTTTTAAATTCTTTTGTACTGTCTTCCGTTCCATTAAGCAGACCTAATACAATATTTATATTTTCATTTGGAAACCAATCACTTTTTCCAATCCCGTTAATCATAGCCTTAAAATAGCTGCAGTAATCCGTGGAAAACATTAAAATTGTAGTTTTGCCTTTTAGACTTTCATTTGTTACTGTATTTCCATCTGTATCAGTAAATGAAAAAGATGGACAGGCTACATTACAGGCTGTTTCTGCCTTTACCGTTTTAGGCATTGCGCATAGGCACAACAGTACTCCAAATAAAATTGATATCACTTTACTTTTTGGGCTTTTAATTTTTTGCTGCATTTTATTTTTCCTTTCATAATTTACAGATTAGTAATATTTTTAATTTCCTTTTACTCCATCCAAACCCCAACAGCCGAATAATTATCCATATTCTTTCCAGCTCCGTTTTTCAACACAATTTGTTCTAAAGCCTTAATCCATTCTTCTGGGGACTTTGCTATTTTTAACTGTTTTTCCATATCCTTCTCCATCACCAGCTCCCAAAATCCATCCGAGCAAAGTAGAAACTGCCTGTTTTCTTTTTTTTCCATAATCGGGCTGATTTCAAATACCGGCTTGTCATATTCCATTCCCAATACTTTTAACAAACGGTTTCTATCTTCGTGAAAACGAATTTGTTTTTCTTTAATTTCCTTTGTCAGTGCAAGCATCTGTGGTACGCTGTGATCTATGGTACGCATTTTCAGCTTTTTCTTACGGAAATAGTATAGTCTGGAATCTCCGGAAAAGCCCCATTGTACATAATTCCCATCCACAATCAGGCAGACAACTGTGGTCTTCATCCCCATAGGGCAGTTCTCTTCTCTCTGCTCCTTTAATAATGCTTCCTGAGCATGTTGCAGGCTTGTTTTTAAAAAACTGTCCCGTTCATAATTTTCCATAAAATCCCTGAAAACAGACTGCACTACAAGATTGGAAGCCACTTCTCCTTTACCATGTCCTCCCAATCCATCTGCCAGAACAAAACAGTAACGTCCATTATATTCACATGCTTTCACCGCATCTTCGTTATGGTCTCTTCCGCCTTTATCTGTGACTGTATGCCAAGTAATCATAAAAATTTATTCCTTATTCCAATTTTGCTAAAATATTATTACCACTCCAAATCAAATTCCTCTTGCCAGCCTTCATCTTCCAATGAAAGTGGTTCACTAAGTTTATTTGACTCCTGTGGATTTGTTTCTGTCTTTGGTTCCTCCGGTTTTGTTGATTGCGTTGGTGCCTTAGGCGCTGTAGGTGTTTGTACATTGTTAGATTTTTTAGGTGCGATCTTTTTTTCTTCTTTCTTGCTTACATAAATGGTTATTGTAGTACCCTTTTTTACAGTTGCTCCGGCTTCCGTTTCCTGTCGAATAACCTTACCTGCTTCTACAGTATTGCTGGCTTCATATTTTACTTCTGCAATAAGGCCTGCTGCTTCCAACAAGCTGACTGCTTCATCTTCTGATTTATATTGTATATCCGGCACTGTTGTTTCATCTTCTGCCATAGCCGGCGCTTCTTCAAAATCCTCTTTGGCGCCGCCACTAACCGTCACTTCTACAATAGTCCCTTCTTCTACTACACTTCCTGCATGCAAGGATTGGAGCAAAACCTTATCCTTCGGTATCTCTGCCGAATATTCCTTATTGGTAATTACAAACACCAAGGATTGCTCTTCTACTTCCTTTTGCGCCACATCCAAATCTGTATTTACAATATTAGGAACTCGGGTCTGCCCTTCCTTTAGGTCATAACTGCTCCAGCCTGCAACCGCAACATTAAATTGCCCTTTTGCAATCATTACCATGACTACGGTTACAGCCGCCGTTAAAACAAATCCTACAACTTTAATTCCCATCGGCCATTTTCCGATATCCGTTTTCTTTGTTTTTACGGAAGTCCTCTTTACTGTTTTCGCAGATAATTCATCATAAAATGCCTTTGCAGATTTAGGTCTCCCTTCAATTGGTACATTTAGGCCATTCATAATAGCATTTTCCAGACTTTTATCAATTTTAATTCCGCATTTGGAGGGTGGAAGCAATTCATCCTTGACTGCCCTTTCCATGGAATCCTTTGGAGTAGAACCCGTTATCATCTTATAAAGCGTAGCTGCTACTCCATACACATCTGTCCATGGGCCCTGTTCTCCTCTGCTCCGATATTGTTCAATAGGTGCATAGCCTTGTTTGATAATAACAGAAAGGCTTTTGCTATGAGATGTTGTAGCATACCGGGCTGCGCCAAAATCAATCAGCTTTACTTTTCCCTCTTCCGTCAGAAAAATATTATCCGGAGAAATGTCCCTGTGCAATATGCCTGCCTGATGTACGGTTTCCAAAGCCTTCAAGACAGATAAGCTTATGGAAACAGCCCTTTCAGGTTCTATTTTTCCTTGTTCTTTTAAAACTTCCTGCACCGTCTTTCCACACAGGTATTCCATGACAATGTAAGAAGTATTGTTTTCATCAAAACAGTCAAAGATGGATACAATTTGGCTTTGATTTTGAAATTTAGCAAGCTTCTTTGCTTCATCTACGAACCGTTTTTGTCCCGCTAAAAATTGTTCTTTTTTATCACCTGTATAAATGGTTACTTGCGCCTGCGTCGGCACTCTGGTAGAAAATTCATTTGGAAGGTATTCTTTGATTGCAACCCTCTGGGATAAAACGGTATCATATGCCAAGTAAGTAATTCCAAAGCCTCCTATCCCCAATACTCTTCCGATTATGTATCTTCCTGCCAGAGAAAATCCTTGATTTAGACAGTTGCTTCCTACCCTTTCCTGCCTATTATCATAGCCGCAATTAGGACAAATATCGTTTCCCTCATAAAGATAAAAACAATTGCCACAATGTCTCTCCATATATATGCCCCCTTATTTTCCTATTACTACTTTAAACCGATAGCTCAATGCAGATTCATAAGTTTTTCCTTTGGCCTTTTTCTTTGCAACCACATAGTAATAGTATTGCTTTCCTTTCTTAAATTCTTTGTTCTTATACTTTTTTGTATATATCATGGTAGTATTTGCACCAGTTGATTTTATTTTTTTATAGGTTCCTTTCTTCTTGTCACACAAATACACATCATATCCGGTAGCGCCCTTTATTTTTTCCCATCTGACATACAGCTTATTCTGGAACCATTTTGCCTGACATTTAGGCTGTCTCAATACATATACCTTTGATGACCATTTTCCATAACAGGTCTTTCCGTTTACTTTCTTATAGGCACGTACTTTTAAGATGTAAGAATTTTCTTTTAAACTATAAAAGGTGTGACGGATGCTGACACTGTTCTCTGCAGATATTTTATTGCTTTTTACTTTCTTTCCTTTTGAATTATATAAATATATTTCATAGCCATCAGCGCTGTCCTGAGACATAATGTCTGTATACAGGTTATAAGTCATAGTTTTATTTTTTCCATAGCTATAGTAGGAGCTCCATTTCAAATCAGCATTTAATACTTCTGCCTTCTTAGGAAGGGTCTCTGCTATATATTCTGCGGAATATAAAGGATTTCCCTCTTTATCATAGGAAGTAATAACTGTTCGATATTTCCTTCCTCCCTCCAGTCCTGTAATCCTATAGGATGTCTGACTTGTGCTTCCAATATATTTGAGAGAATAGTTTGTGTAAAAAGTATTTCCCTCCCAATAACTGGATACGGGCATATATACCGAAATGTCAAATGTTGCCTCCGCATCCTGCCTATTCCATGAAATTACCACTGCATTCTCTTCTATTCCCGGTTGGCTGATAGGAAGCATTGCTTTGCACTCTATTGGCTTAGCAAACAAAAAAAGAAGCATGATTCCAATAATTGATAAAATTACCTTGTTTTCTTTTGTTATCATTTTGTAATTTCTCACTCCTTATAAATAATTGTCGAAACTACTAGTTATAACTATATTTTTATACTATTTTAATACTATTAGCTATATTTTGCAATAGTAATGGCTATACTTTTTATAATATTATTAGCTATTACTTTCTTTTTATTGCATATAGAATCATATAAAATATAGACAGCAATTGAATATGTATGTAAGAAAGCAGGTATCAAAAAGTATTGAGTTTATTGGAAAAAAGCACTTGACTATATGGAGAGGATTTATATGCCCGTAAATTACAAAATTATTGGAAACCGTATACAATCCAAACGCAAATCAAAAAATTTGACTCAGGAGCAAATGGCTGAACATCTGGACGTTACCGCCGGCTATATAAGCCAAATCGAACGTGGAGTGACTAAAATTAATCTTGACATGTTATCATCTATTTCAGAATATTTAGAGTGTGACATTGTAGATTTTATTTTAGGGTGTAATTATCCATCCATTAACTTTTATGAAGATGACATATTCCATGATTATCAAAAATTATCTTCTTCTGAACGTCGTATGCTTTCTCTTTTGCTTAAAACATATTTGGAGCATAAATAACCCATCAAAAAGAGCACCAATACTTACATTTTTTGCAAGCAATGATGCCCTTTTAAGTCTCTTATTCCTACCTTCTATGCCATTCCCTTCAACTCTCCCCCACAGTCTTTCCATAAACCCTCCGATAACATTCACACAAAATAAGCATATAAAGCGGTCCTAAAAAAACTCCCAGCAATCCAAACACCTTTACCCCCGCATAAACCGAAATTAAAATCCCTATTGGAAGCACGCCCATTTTTTGACCGATTAGCTTTGGCTCTAACAGCTCTCTTGCTAATGCGCTGACTATAAATGTGATAGATAAAATGATTCCTGATATGATTTTTCCATTTATAAGCTGCCAGACTGCCAATGGCAGCAGGACAATCCCCGTCCCTACAAAAGGCAGTACATCCAAAATACCTGTGATTACCCCAATCAATACATAATGCCTGATATTTCCTAAAAATAGTCCGCATATGCAAATAAGTGCAATAATAATAAGAATAATAAATTGCGCTTTAAAAAAACTGCTGATAAGCCTTCCGATTTTTACTATAATCTGTTTTACATCTTCATAATAACTAACATTGGATATGTGGTCGTTCATTGTTTGAAAGTCCTTTGCCAACAGGATTGCCGCTATAACCGTAACTACCAGAAATGTAATTGCTCCTATTCCTATTTTTAAGTACAAAAAAGACTGATTCATAAAATTGGGAAGAATCTGTACCTGCATATCTTCAATGAAAATGTCCACCCTTTCCAAAATCAAGGTTTCTATCTGCCCTGCATTCATGCCAAGCCTTTCCTCCACCATCTGGCTGCAATCCCTGACAAAGCATGTAAATTGCTCTTCATAAATGTTGATATTTTTTATAAAATATTCAATCTGCTGCAGTGCAAAGCATAGAAGAATCCATCCGAGGATTCCTACTACTGTACAAATCACAAGCAAAATAATTCCCGCCAAAAACCCCTTTCCCATATGGGTTTTTTCATAGACCTTTTCCAGAAAAGGATTCAGAGGGGCGACAATCATAAACGCTAATACCAATGGAAGAAACAGGGGAACCAGATATTGAATTGCCAGATATGCGCCTGTTAAAATTAAAACAAAAAAAATGTGTTTTTTGTTTTTTTCAAGAAAATCACTCATACTATCACCTGAAAATAGTATGAGTGTTTATGATAATTCTATGTTTTTGTAGGGGGGATTTTTTGTTGTTAATTTTTTCTAATTTTTATTTTTTCCTTATTCCGTTTTCATATTTCTTTCCACTTCCTCCAGCTTCCTCTTGCGAAGCAGCACAAGCAATACGATTATGTACGGAACCATTCCAATTAACTTGATAGGTTCATAATCTGAAATGGCATCCTTTGCCGTTTCAAAGCCATATATGCCACTCAAAGCCAATGCCGCCATATCCTGATAGCTATGAAGCAGAACCACCGTCCAGATATTTCCCGAACGGTAATAAATAGCCGTAAATACCATTCCGCTCACAGTGGCGCCTATTACCTGCACAAATACCCCTATCGGATTGCCAAAAGAAAGATTGATTAAGTGAAAAAGACCAAACATGGCTCCGGATAGAATGACAGCCTTCCAGATTCCCTTTCTGCCCACAGCAAGCCTTTCAAATAAAATTTCTGCAACAATTCCCCGGAAAAATAATTCTTCTGCAGTTCCTACACAAATCATACATAAGAAAAATGCAAGAATTACATACCATGGCTGCAGCCTTCTTTCTGCCTCTTCTAAAAACAGATTTATAATTAAGGTAACCGTTCCCATAAAAAATGGGAAAAAACCAATCCTAACTCCCTTTAAAATGCCTGATCCTCTTCTACGAAAAATATGTACTTGTCTGCTGTTAAAAACAAAAAATACACAAAAACATACAAGCACTGCCTCTTTTATTAAAGAAATAATATAAAAATTCAAATCTAAATCCGCTATAAAAAGTGATATCCACGAGCCTGTTACTTTTAGGCTCAGGTAAAAAAGAAGCATATAATGAAAGAGCGACTTCCTGTTATTTTCCAATTTTCATAATCTCCTTTTCTGGTTCAATTTGAAAGAATAAAGGCTTCCCGGTTTTCGGGTGAAAAAATTCTAGCTGGCAGGCACAAAGCGCTGCCTGCTTTATTTGAAGCCTGCTAGATTTTTCTAAAGAAGCTTCATCCCCATACTTGAAATCCCCAAGCAAAGGCATACCCGCATGTGCCATCTGTACCCTGATTTGATGATGCCTGCCGGTTATCAACTCAATTTCCGCCACAGCAATTCCATCCTGCTCTCTGACTGCTGCCAGTTCATAAAAAAGAACCGCCTTTTTTGCACCCTTTGTCTCCTTTGCTACTATTCTTGACGTATTTGTCCTTCCATCCTTTAACAAATAGTCTTCCAATAACTGCTTGGAACCCTGTTCCTTTTTCATATCCTTGGCATCACTGGAAGTTGGTTTTCCACTTACTTTATTGTCAATACTGACTGCTGCAAGGTATCGCTTTTTCATGCGATTATCCTGTATCTGCCTGCTTAGCTCCTTTGCTGCAAAAGGGGTCTTTGCAAATACCAAAAGCCCCTCAACTGGCTGATCCAGCCGGTGCACCATAGCAAGATAAGGCGGGTTCCCAGCCTGTCCTTTTTCTTTGGGTGACTTAGAGATTTGTTTTTCATAAAGATATTGTTTTAAATATGACAGCAAATCTGTCTCTGTTATCCTTGCGGTTTCTACCGCCATTCCTGAAGGCTTGTATACTACCAATATATGATAATCCTCAAAAATAATCCTTGGTGTCATTTTATTCTCCTTTTACTGGCGTTTTTGTATGAAAGTAACTTGGCTTCCGTGTTTTTAATGGCACTTTTTCATATATAGGACTTACCAATACACCACGGAAATCAATTTTCAGTCAGACGCTCTCTTCCCGCAGGCGCCAGAACGGGGCTTGACAGAAATGTTTCTTAAGGAGCCCTTATAAAAACGCCAGCGCTTAGCGAGGTATTTTCGAGCTTAGCACTGCTGCGTTTTTATAGAGCGAAAGCGTGGCGACGAAGAAACATTTCTGTCAAGACCTGTTTTGGCGCCTGCGGGAAGAGAGCGTCTGACTGAAAATTGATTTCTATGCCCGGCAACCTCCCACGTCCGTTTATCCAACTTTACAATGAACGGCTGAACTATTACGATTTCCATATAAAAAAGTGGTATATTCTTGAACTTATACAAAATATGTGCTAATATTTGAATACAAGGGAAACAACCGCCCACAAGTGGTTTGACCTGAGAAAGAAGTAGAAAACACCACCCTAACCTGTCAAAGTTTTGAGGGTGGTTTTTCTATGTAATGCTAATGACTAATCAAATAAATAAATGTCAGTAGTGCAATTAAAAATAATCCAAACTGCATCAAGTCATTGAAACTGAATCCATTTTTCATATGCACCACCCCCATTCTATATAGAATGAGGTCAATACCACCCTGTAACACGATTGTTTCTTAATAGTAAAGATAACATGGCTCATTAGAGAGTGTCAACAAAAAATAGCATTTAATATTATCGGTTTACCGCACACTTTCTTCAAGCTTATAATAATTTGGTAACAATTTAGTCCACAGGCGCAAAGTGGGCTGAACTGTTACAGAATTTGATTTTCGATGAACACATAGCGCTCAAATCAAACCTATAATCCAAAATAATACTGCTAGAAGCAGATATGGGAATCAATATACCCATTCAACCCTTCTACAGAATCTATGCCAAACCTTCCGGATATCTCTTCAAAATAAGACTTCATATCCTCTTCCGGTATAAGGACTCTGGAGGGTTCTGTACTATCATATCCTTTGCGGGCATCCTGCCATGGCTTTTCGTTATGGGTTATGGATTCAAGTACTTTTCCACTATACCTTCCAAATGTTTGTATCACTAAATCAATTACCTGCTTTTCATTTTCGGTCAGCTTTTTGGATCTTCCGTTAAATAGGGCAAACCGATTGTCATCTATAGGATTGTATTTAAAATCTTTAAATAGAAAGTATACCTTTTCATACACAGGGCCATGCTGCCATGCGTAGCATTTTTCTGGAAATAGGGGCATATCAAACAGAACCATATGGATTCCCTGAACGTAATAAAGCATTTTCTGCAAAACAAGAGGGGTTACTTCCTGCATCTGTTCAAATATATACGCTATGCTCACAAGCATCTTATCCGATATTTCAAAAAGCTCCTTTAATTCCCTAATCGCTTTCATTGCTTTATTATATGCTGTTTTTCCTACCCGTTCCCGGTTTTGCTTTAAGAGCTTTTCCATATATTTTGGGGAGGCTAAGGCGTTTTTCATAATATCGGAATAATTTTTAGAAGGCATTTGTCCGTCTAAATATCGGGATATGGTTACCTCTCCAAAACCCAATGCCAGTGACAGGGGAGCTTTGCCTATATGGTAAATGTCCATGAGCTTTTTCATGTCTTCTATGGAAATAATCTGCTCTGCCTTGCGGTATTGCCTGTCCAGTTCTGCAATATTAAGGTCTGTCAAGCCGGATATGTCCATTTCCTCTCCGCATTCCTTACATATAGCTGTAGTAAATGTAAATTCATATTTCCGGTCCCGGATAGTTTCCTGCTTCACCTGCTTTATGATTTCGTATTCTGTATTCCTTCTACATTCTGTACAAAAATCCTGTTTGACTTTTTCTGACATTGTAATTCCTCCTATTTTTGTTGTTTTTTGGATTACTTGAAAGCATATGTTAAGGGATATGCCTGTTTATGAAATGAAATTACTATCACCAGTTGATTTTCCAGTTTGTTGAACTTGATATACAAGGATACGGTTTCTTCTTCTGTTCCAAATCTTTGAAGCAGCTTCACATCCTTTCCAAATACATATAGCCATTCATGGCGAAAGCCCTCATGCTCGTTTTGTAAAACCTGACAAAAATCGTATGCCGTCAGTTGTAATAAGATTTCTTTACTTTTCCTTTCATCAATCACATAGTCTTTATATAAGACCAGATTTGCCCGGCGCTTTTGATTCCTTTCTATTTTAAAATTGCCGGCTCTTATGGCCGCTTTTACTTCTGTAAGGTATTTTTCTATTTCTTCAAAGCTTTTCTCCACTTCATTCCTCCTATGCATATGGAATGATTGGATTTTTCCTTTTTTCTATCATTATTATATGCTAAATGATAGGATTTCGTCAATATACAATCACTTCGTATGCTGATTTTCGGTAACAGTCCAGTCCACAGGCGCAGAGCGGGTTTCCTCCAGAGCATGTTTTCTGCGTCGCCACGCTTTCGCTCTATAAAAACGCAACAGTGCT